>DATLEB010000173.1:0-83016 GCA_035525615.1 Kofleriaceae bacterium
CGAGTGCCCATAGCTCAGCGGTAGAGCAGCGGCCTTGGTGAAGCAGCTCGAGGCGCGGGTGCAGGATGCCGGGCTCGCGAAGTCCGCGGCGACGGGTTCACGGTGGTGCAGGCGGAGACGATTCCGGGTCCGTTCCCGATCGGCTACGTGGTGCCGGTCCGTTCAAGCGGGCCTCGCCGAACCGCCGGCCCGACGACGTGAGCGTGAAGCGGCCCTCCGCGTCGACGCCGGGGCGCAGCACGACCGTGGCGTTGCCGCGCGGCAGTGGGAACACGACCTTCACGCACGGCGACGGATGACCGGGCGGCGTCACCGTCGAGTAGAAGCCGGTGTAGATCACCCGACCGCCGTCGATGGTCCGGCGATACCAGCCGGTGTGCACCGCGCGGCCACTCGCGTCGCGCAACGGCAGCACGTCGCTGGACATGCCGCGACTCAGCTCGAGCCCGAACACCGGGAAGTTGAGCTGGTTCATGTAGCGGCTGACCGTGTAGACGATGAGCCAGAGGAAGAGCCGGCCGGGAAAGCGCGACTCGCACCACACGTCGAGGTCGTAGATCGAGGTCTCCTCGTAGAAGCGCCGCACCTCGGGATCGATCTCCGATGTCGGGCAGTCGCGCCCGTCGAGGACGTCGAAGTCCGGCACGAGGCCGGCGACACCGTCACTGCGGTCGATGGTCAGCCCATCGCGGGCGGCGACCAGCTCGTACGGGCGATCCTCGATCTCTCCGTCGGGGCCAATCGGTCCATCGAGCCAGGGCACCGCCGATCGCTCGACCGTTCGTCCGACCAGGCGCAGCCACAGTCGGATCATGGCCGCCCCGACCCGGCCGAGCGCACGCTGCACATGGTTCATCGTCTTCGGGATGCGACGGGACATGCAGCCGGTATCGAGCTCCCTCCGTTGCTGTTGCTTCGTCCAGGCGATTCACGAAATGGCTGGTCTCGCCGGCTTGAGACCCTCACGCTACTTGCACTCGAACGCCGCGAACGAGACGCTGACCTCCCAGCTCAATACGCGGAGAATCCCGCGAGCCGTGGCCGGTTCGTGTCCCCGCTCCGGTGGGACCAGGGTGTCACCGCGAGCGGGCGAGCAGGAACTGCCCTAGCGCCCAGGCCATGCGCGCGCGAAGAGCACCGAACTGCAACCCGACACCGTGTGACTCGGCCCATCGCACGACGGCGTCCGTCTCGATGACGTCGCCCGTTTCGTCGAGTGTGAACCATAGCGTCACGGCGGTGCCCATGGGCAACCTGCCGATCGCAGCGAAGGCGCCGCCCTGCGACACGTTCGTCAGCACGCAGGGGATCAACTGGCCGTCGACGCCGATACGCGCGTCGATCGCCACGGCATGGCGCGTGGACGCTCGCGAGTTTGGTTTGTGCCCGCTCACGATCGCGTTGGTGGTCACCATCGGACGATCGTAGAGCGATGTCGCGAGTGACATCAGGGAGCCGACCGTGAGGTGCCGCGAGGCTCGATGAGCGGGGCGCAGATCCAGGTGATCTTGGCCGGAGACAAGGACGAGCGAGCCGCGTGCGAGCTCCCGCTCGACGTCGGTGCCGGCCGCGTAGAGCTGCAACCGAACGCCGGCAACCATCATCCCTTCGGGGTCGCTCGTCGCCCACGCGAGGTTGACCATTCCGTCGTGGTGCGCGTGACCGAGCTGTCGTTGGGCGTGCCGAGCTCCGGCTGGCTCAATCCCGGGGCAGCTGGAATTGGAACGTCGTCCCACGTTGCGAATCCGAAGACACCGTGACAGCGCCTCCGTGCGCGGACACGATCTCGCGACTGATGTAGAGCCCGAGGCCGAGCCCTCGTGAGCCTGTGCGACGGGTGGGACGACCGGACATCGGCTCGAAGATTGAAGGCAGCACGTCCTCGGGAATCAGTCCCTCGTTGTGAATCTCCACATAGACGTTACCGGCGTGTCCTTCGAGTCTGACGCCCACCTCCTGGCCGTGGCCGTGCTGGATCGCGTTGGCGACGAGATTCGAAAACACCTGCCCGAGCCGGTCGGCATCCCATCGCCCCGTAACGTCCCCGTGCACCTGCAAGGTCAGCTTGCGTTCGGGATGTGCGTCTTCGAGCTCGTCCATCACTTGCCGAACTGGATGTGCGAGATCGATCAGCTGCCGATCGAGCGGGATGCCTTGCCCGACTCGAACACGCGTGAAGTCGAGCAGCTGCTCGATCATGCGCCGCATCCGCTCGCTACTCGAAACGATCCGGGTCAAGGGCTTCATGACCTTGTCCCCGGGCGTATGCATCATCGCGAGCTGCGAGGCCGTCATGATCGCGCTCAGCGGATTGCGAAGGTCATGGCCGAGGACCCCGGCGAACAGCTCGTTGAAGCGAACCGTGTTTCGTAGCTCGTCGTCGGCAGTGAATCGTACGACTGCGACGGCGACATGGTCGGCGATTGCACGGACCAGCTCCACCTCGGTCGCATTCATCGCGCGTGGCCGATCGAAGTAGACCATGAGCTTCCCAAGCAGCTGATGTCCGATGGACAGCGGGAAGAACGCGAGCGCTCCGATCCCCTCGGTCTGGAAGGCCGGCGCGAATTGACGCATGGACTCCTCGTCACGGACGTCCGGCACCATGAACGGCCGCACATCGCGTTCGCTGCGCGCCCACGGAGAGTGACCGTCAACGGCTTCCCGATACTCGGCGGAGAGCCCGCGCCAGGCACGAAAGCGCATCCGCTCTTCACGCCCGTAGGTCAGGACCGCAGAACGGTCGGTGCCCAGGGCCTGCCGGATGGCGTCCAGGGCGGCCCGAAAGACCGCCTCCACACCCTCGGCCGCAATCACCTCGCGGGCCAGCCGATAGAGCAGTTCAGCACGTGCGCGAGCCTCTTGATCCGCGCGGTGCAGACGGGCGTTGTCCATGGCCAGCGCGGCCCGCTCCGCCATTCCTTGCACGAGCGCGAAGTCTTCGTCGGTGAACGACGGCGATGGCGGCTCTCGACTGGCGGTGACGACGCCTAGGGTCTGCCCGCGCGCGCGTAGTGGAACGATCGCCATGCTCGTCGGGTGGTGTCGTTCGAGATGCGCGCGATAGCGCGGATCCGCTGCGGCGAGCATTTGTTCCCGGTCGATGCTCCGCAGAAACAGCGGTTCGCCGGCGGCGACCGCGCCGCCGAGTAGGCCCTCCCCGACGCGCACCGGATATGCCGCGAGCGTGGCGCGAATCGCCGCGGTCTGCACCGGGTCGCGATGTTGCGCTGTCGCGACCTCGAGCGTGTCGCCAGCCTCGGACATCGTGAATACGGCCGCTGAGTCCGCGTGGCCGTCGATGAGATTCGAAGCCATGGTGCTGAGGACGCCAGCGATATTGACGCCAGCCTCGGTGAACGCATGGGCGGCGTCACTCAGAATGCGGGTGCGCTCCGCGGCCGCCTCGGCGCGCGCGCGCGCCGACCGTTCCGCGTCGACGAGGCGGAGCCGTTCGATCGCCTGTGCGCTGTAACGCGCCACGAGGCGAAGGAAGTCGCGCTCGCGGTCGCCAAGCGGATCGACGTCATCGAACGTCAGTCCGATGGAGCCCACGGCGCGCCCCCGCACGACCAGTGGGAGGCACGCGATGCGATAATTGCGGCCCGGCGTCGTGACGTTTGCCAGATGCGGGTACTGCTCGACAAGCTCGTCCCGTGAATTGATCCAGATGGCGTCGGTGCACCGGATGCAGTCGGCGGCGGGTATGCGCAGTTCGCCGTCGAGCGTCGTCACCAGAAGGTGCGGCTTGGCATCGTCGTGGTATCCGACGGAGCGCGCCAGCCGGATCGTGTTGCCGTCGGGGTCTAGCAGGAACAGTCCGACGCTCGAGGCGTCGATCGCCTCGCCGATACGGTCGACGATCGCTGCAAACACTTCCTGTGATGTCACGGCGTCCGCGATCGCGGCCGTCACCTCGAGGAGCTGCTCCGATCGACGGCTCGTCGTGACCTCCTCCGTCACATCGCGCATGAAGCAGCGCGAATGCACGAAGGCCCCGTCTTCGCGGTAGGCGCTGGAATCGATCAGGACATGCCGTACGGAGCCGTCCTTCGCGCGCATCCGCGCTGCTCGATTGTGCAGGATCTCGCCCTGATGTAGCCGGGCGAGGATGTCCGCGATCACGTCCGCGTCGACATGAAACTTCGTGATCGGCTGACCGATGTACTCGTCGGCGGCGTAGCCGAGCATTTGTAGCTCGGCCGGGTTCGCCCAGAGGATCGTCCCGTCAGGTCCGACGCGGTGAAGGCCGACTGTCGCGTTCTCGACGAAGTCGCTGAGCTCTGCTTCCTTCTCCCGCAGCTCGCGGAGGCACGTGCGCAGCGCGCGTTCGATCTGGCTGCGATGCGCGATCTCGAGCGTGATCCCCTGCGAAGGAGAGTCGCTCGCCCTCGGTTCCGGGGGGCGAACCTCGTTGTGCGTGGCGCAGACGTGGTGAATCTTCGATGTCTCCTCGGAGAAGCTCGATGTCACGTATGCACAAAGTAAGGAGAACGGTCGCGTACGCTGGGCGTCGTTCCACAGCTCCTCCAGATGGATGGCTGCAGACGGGTTTCCTTGGCGCCAGAGTACGTCGACCATCTCGCCGTAGGCGCGCACGGCGGGCGATGGGGCCCGGCTGGTTGCGGCTTGCAGCGCCCGATCGAGGACCTCGAGGAACAGTCGACGGTCGGGGACGCCTCGGCGCAGGATGCGCCCGAGTGTTTCGTGCGCGTCGAGTACCTGGAGCCGGCCGGACAACGAGAGTGCGTCGACATCGACGTTGCGTGATCGCAACGCGGTGAGAATGCTGGCGCGGTGAGCTTCGACGGCGATGATGATTCCGCCCGCACCGGCCTCGAATCCTTCGGCCAGGAATTGCGATACGACCCCGGCTAGATACTCGTCCGTTTCGTAGAACTGAACGATGTGCGCCGGCTCGGCTGGAGCCGGTCGCGATGTTCCGATGGTGGTGTTCACAGACGGTGTCCGGTGCCAGTCGATAGTGCGACCAGGTCGTACAGCGGATCGCCCGTTTCATGGGCGCGAATGAACGCTGTCGGCCACCAATCTACCGGCGCCAGGAACCAATCAGCAAGCGGGACCAGCGCTCCCGGAGCGCCGCGGCGCGCGCGTGCGCGCACTGTGGCGCAGCCGCACATGCCTTGGGTTTACGGAGCAATTCGTACGTGGTGACGAGACGTCGCCGTCCGAGGCCGCAGAATTGCAAGAGGCGAGGCCGCGAGGGGACCTTCGGACCAAGGAGAACATGTGAGCTTTCTTCCCAGCATCACGGGCATGCACGCGGGCGATCACTACTGCGGCATCTACAAGTCGGACGAGGACCACAGGCGGTTGATGGTGGACTTCGTCCGCCAGGGCATCGAGAACGGCGAAAAGATGCTGTACATCGTCAACATCCAGACGGCAGATCAGCTGAAGGCAACCCTTGCCGCCGGCGAGATCGACGTCGAGCCTCTCCTCGAGAAGGGACAGTTGGTGATCCTCACCGCGAAGGATGCATATCTTCGCGATGGCGAGTTCGACCCGGACAAGATGATCGCCTTGATTCGCGACCAGACCGAGAAGGCGCTCACCGAGGGCTACCCCGCGCTACGTGCGACCGGCGAAATGACGTGGGCGCTCGCGGGCGAACCGGGATCCGAGCGCCTGGTCGAGTACGAATCCAAGCTCAATGACTTCTTTCCCGGCAGCAAGTGCTACGCGATCTGTCAGTACGATCGCAGGCGGTTCGATGCCGAGATGTTGCTCGACATCCTTCATACGCATCCACGGGTCCTCCATGGCAAGGAGGCGTACGACAACTCGCACTTCTACTTCGTGCCACCGGAGTCGTTCCTCGGCACGGAGCGCCAGAATGGCGTGCTGGATCGGTTGCTGACGAACCTCGCGCATCATCGCGTCCAGGAGTAGTCCGCCGTTGCCTGACGCCGTCCCATTTCGGTTACTGGAACATGCGCAGCGGCTCTTCGGCTCGACGAACGCGGCACATGTGCTCGTGCAGTCGTGTCGAGAGGCGCTGGCGTTGACAGGTGCCGACGTGGCGTACGCCACGTGTACGTCGCTGCGGCAGCCCTGGGAGCGCGGACTGCATGTCGCCGTGAATGGTGCGTCCGTGAATGGGGACTCCGTCGAGGTCTCCAAGGCCGCGAGGTCGGCGCTGTTCGCCCTTCACCGCAAGCTTGCGGTGCGGCCTGCCCCGACGTCACTTGCGCGAGACGAGCACGAAGCGATCTTCCGTGGACTGGCGCCGAGCGCTCGCGCGTTGTGCGCTCTCCCGCTGGTACAGCCCAAGGGGCGTCTCGTCGGAGAGGTGACGCTCTTGAGCACGCGTGACCTCGAGGTCTCCGATGCCTTGATCGCCCTCGCGACGACCACCAGGCTGGCCCTCGAGGCGGCGCACAGATTCTCGGCGGCGAAGCGCGATCAAGATCGGATGTTGCTGCTCGCGGAGGCCACCGACGAGGCCCTGTGGGATTGGAACCTCGACTCCAACCAGTGCTGGTGGGGCGGCAGCATTTACACCTTGCTCGGCGCGGAAATCGAGCGTGGACTGGACCCGAGCTGGAGGTTCGAGCACATCCACCGCGAGGACGTCGCTCACGTTCGGAGCTCGCTCGAACGGGCCCTGCGTTCGGGCGAGCCGTCGTGGCGCGAGGAGTACCGGTTCCGTCGTGTCGACGGCAGCTGGCTGCACGTCGAGGACCGTGCGTTCTTCCTGCGCGAGGCAGATGGGCGTGCCTATCGCGCGATCGGCGCACTGCGGGACATCACGCCCTTGCGACAGCTGCTGGAGCGCGAGCGAGAAGCGCGCGCCGAGGCCGAGCGCGCGAGTCGAGCCAAGGACGAGTTCCTGGCGATGCTCGGGCACGAGCTCCGCAACCCGCTCGCGCCGATCGTGACCGCAGTGCACCTCATGAGACAACGCGGCGGGCTCGCGATCGATCGCGAGCTCACGGTCGTAGAGCGGCAATCACAGCACCTGGTTCGCCTGGTCGACGACCTGCTGGACGTTGCGCGGATCACGCGTGGAAAGGTCGAGCTCAAGAAGGAAGTGATCGACGTCGCTGCTGTTGTCGCGAAAGCACTCGAGATGGCTAGGCCACTCCTCGACCAGAACCGCCATTGCCTCGACCTCGACGTTCCGTTCGACGACCTTCGCGTCTTCGGCGACCCAGCGCGGCTCGCCCAGGTCATCGCCAACCTCGTCACGAACGCCGCGAAGTACACCGACCCGGGCGGAAACATCCGCATACGTGCACGTTGCGTCGATGGGGAGGTGGAGCTGCGCGTCTCGGACAACGGGATCGGAATCGCGCCCGACATCCTTCCGCACGTCTTCGACATGTTCGTGCAGGAGCGACAGGGGATCGAGCGTTCGCAAGGCGGACTCGGCCTTGGCCTCAGCATCGTTCAGAATCTCGTCAAACTGCATGGCGGGTCGGTATCCGCGGAGAGTGGCGGCCGGGGTCGGGGCAGCGAGTTCACGATTCGGTTGCCAGCGGCGCCGACCGAGCGCGCTGGTCAGCCGCGGCCTGGACACAGGCTGTCCACGGGCTCCACCAGCCAGGGACGTCGCGTGCTCATCGTCGACGACAACCAAGATGCGGCCGGGCTGCTTGCCGAGCTGCTCGAGGCGATGGGAAATACGACCTGCGTAGCCCACGACGGTCCCTCGGCGCTTCGAGTCTTCGACGACTTCGCACCCGAGCTGGCCGTGCTCGACATCGGACTTCCGGTCATGGACGGCTACGAGCTCGCGCGCGAATTGCGGTGCCGATATCCCGACCCCCAGCTCAAGCTCATCGCGCTGACCGGCTATGGACGCGACTCCGACCGGCAGCGCACGCGGGAAGCGCGCTTCGATGCGCATCTGGTCAAGCCCGTCGCCGTGGCACAACTTCAAGCGATGTTGCGTGACATGTGACGCGCAAGGCACCCTGATCCGATGGCGCTCGACCTGAGAAACGCAGGGGATGGGCTGGCTCGTGTGCAGCAGCGTCTACTCGTGCTGCAGCAGCTCACGGCCGCGCTGGCGCGTGCACGCTCGTACACGTCGATCGCCTCCGTGATCATCGACGAGGCGATGCCCGCCTTGAACGCCGAGGTCGGCGTCGTCGCGCTGGTCTCCGAGGACCACAAGACGCTGCGCAACGTCGGCTTCAAGGGCGTCGACGCCGCGACCGAAGAGGCCTGGCAATCGTATCCGGTTGAATCGCCGGTCCCCGTGGCCGAAGCCGCGCGCCATGGCGAACCGATCATCGTGCGCACGATCGGGGAGCGCAACACCCGCTATCCCGTGCTCGCCCAGGTGCACGGACTCGAACACGGTGGTCCGGTGGTGGCCTTCCCGTTGTTCGTCGACGGAAGGCTGCTCGGCGTGCTCGCGTTCTGCTGGGGCGGCCCCGTCGAGCTCGACGCGGACGACCTCTCATTTCTGACGACGCTCGCCGAGCAGTGCGGATTGGCGATCGAACGCGCGCGGCTGTACGAGGTGGCGGAGCGCGAGATCGAGGTGCGCAGGGCCTCCGAGGACAAGCTGCGCGAGGCCAGCGCACGCAAGGACGAATTCCTCGCGATGCTCGCGCACGAGCTCCGCAACCCACTCGCACCGATCAAGAGCGCCGCCGACCTGCTCGCGACCAAGCGACTCGACCCGTCCCTCGTTCGCGTCCAGCAGATCCTCGCGCGGCAAGCGGATCACATGAAGCGGATCGTCGACGATCTGCTCGACGTGTCCCGGATCACTCGCGACCGGCTGACGCTCGAGCTCGAAACCGTAGATCTCGCCGCGCTCGTCGCCGCCACGGTCTCCGACCACGCCCCATCGTTCATCGCCGCCGGGATCCAGCTGTCGACCGAACTCGGCGACGAACGCATCTGGATGCGTGCCGATGTGACCCGACTTTCGCAGGCGCTCGCAAACCTGTTGCACAACGCACAGAAGTTCACGCCGCGCGGTAAGGCGGTCGTCGTCGCACTCACTCGGGATCTCGACGCCGGTCGCGCGGTCATCGAGATCCGCGACGAGGGGTGCGGGATCGACCGCGACCTGTTTCGATACCTCTTCGAGCCGTTCTCGCAAGCTGAGCGGTCACTCGCTCGCACGGGCGGCGGCCTCGGTCTTGGCCTGGCGCTCGTCCGTGGCCTCGTGCGGCTGCACGACGGCGAGGTCTCGGCACGGAGTGCCGGCCCCGGCAAAGGCGCCACGTTCACCGTGACGTTGCCGGTGCACTCGATTGCGCTCGATACGAGCGGCCCGAGAAAAACGCTGGCGGCGAGCGATTCCAAGTGCGTCCTCATCGTCGAGGACAATCCCGATGCCGCCGAGATGCTCGGCGCCCTCGTCGCGACGCTGGGACACGACGTCCGAGTCGCGCACGGGGCGACGGAGGCGCTGACGATTCTCGGCCAATGGCCGGCGCACGTGGTGCTGTCCGATCTCGGGTTGCCTGATATCGACGGGTACGCATTCGCTCGCATGGTCCGAGAGCGCGCACCAGCCCCCGAGCCGCTGCTCGTCGCGGTCAGCGGCTACGGGCATCCGAGCGACAAGGCGCGATCGAATGACGCCGGCTTCGATCACCACCTCACGAAGCCGGTCGACGCGGCCACCCTCGCGAGTCTTCTCGGCTCGCGCAACCCCCCACGCTGAAGCGCTCGGGAGCCGTGCTGACGGCCGCGGTACCGGTCGTCGCGGTGCTTGCGACTGATGGTCGCGGCCTCATCCGGTAGTGGAGCTTCAGCATGGTCATGCTCTCCGTTCGTCGAGCTCGAGCACGCGGTAGAACGCGGCCTCGCCGAAGCGGCGTCCCGATGACGTGAGCGTGAAGCGGGCGGCGGTCAGTGCGGCAGCGTCGGCATGTGGACCGGGCACGTCAGGCCGAAGCTGGCCCAGCAGCGCATGCCGCCGTGGTGATACTTGTCGCCGGACCCGACCTGCATGACCCACGACTCACCATCGAAGTCGCGGTTGGCCGAGATGCTGTAACGCTTGCACCCTCCCGCGGCCACCATGTAGCTGGTTCGATCCCAGTCGTTACGCTCGCGAATGGCGATGCGGAACTCGACCTCGCCGGTGACCGTGCACGCGGTGGCCGACATGCCGTTGAGGTCGTGCTTCTTGTGCTTGGTCTCGGCGGTCTGGTCCACGTGGCACCATTGATCCGAGTTCTCGAGATCCCAGCCGCAGATCGCGGCCGTGAACTCCGCGGCCGTCACGATCCAGAAGCTCGACGGGCGAGGTCCATCGGCGAGCACGAGCTCGGACGGCGCGAAGCGGCGATACAGCGTGCCGCTCGCCTCGACAGCTGCAGCGAGCTCGTCAGGCGCCTCTTCGCCGGTGAGCGCGAGGTAGTAGTCACGCGGATCGACGTCGCGCGCCATCTCCGGCGGAAGCGTAGGCTCGCTGCCGACCTGCCACTCCTCGGCGACGATCACGATGCCCTCGTGAGTGGTCAGGAAGTCGACCTGGCTGCCGCTGGGACGATCGGCCGAGGCGATCAGGATGGCTTCGGGCCCGTCCGCATCGTCGGTGCCGAAGGCGCATGCAGCGAGCGTGAGCGTGAACAGTGGGAGGATGTTCGCGATTCGCATGCCCCGCACGCTAGGCGACGGGGCGATCGGGCACCCCCGAAAGACTCGGGCAGCGGGTGGCAATCCGCCGACATCGCTGGCGCGCACGGCCGAATCGCGTATCCACACGGCGGATTTCGATCAGTCGGGCGCGGGGGAGCGCGGGCGTTCCACGAAGCGCTCGAGCCACTCGACGAGGCGTGCCACGCCCCGGGCCTCCGGAGGATGCGTCGAGGCGTCGAGCTCGAGCTGCGCGTCGTACGCACGCAATTGCTCCGCAAGCGCAGGAGCGAGTGGAGCGCCAGCGCGCTCGAACGCTGCGCGCGCGGCGTGCATCTGCCGGTCGATGCTGCGGCGAAGCTCGGGCAGCGCATCCTCGCGAAGCTTCAGCAATGCGCCGAGCGCGACGCCCCGTACGTCCGTCCGTTCCCCGATGCGCCTGGCGCGGAGCGCGAGAAGCTCGGCGGCGTTGGGTGCCGTCACGCGATGAGCCTAGCACTCGAAGCGTGAGAGCATCGCGGCATGGTCGCAAAGCTGGCTGCGTGCGCACTGGCGGTCCTCGCGGCGTGTGGGGGCGGGGGCGACGCCGACGCCGTCGATGCGCCGACCGGCGACGACGCGACCGCGACCGCGGACGATGCGGGAGAGCGTGACGGTGGCCCGGATGCGGCGCTTGCGCTGTGCGAGCGCGGAGGGTTGCTGTTCTGCGAGGACTTCGAGGAGCTGGCGCTCGGGGCTGCGAACAATGCGACGAGCGCCGCGTGGGATGTCGAGGCCTCGAACGGACAGCTCGCGGTCGACGCGACGCACGCACGCGGGCAACGCGCGCTCAAGGTGACCACGAACGGTAACGGGCGCGGGCGGCTCACGGTGAGTGGACTGGCCCCCGTCGACAACAGCCTGTACGGCGTGATGCACGCGTGGGTGACGGCGTTTCCGTCGGCGCCGGACTACGCGCACTACACGCTCGTCGAGCTCGCGGGGACGGGGAACAGCACGCTGCTTCGTCCGATCGGCGGACAGTACGTGCCCGCGCAAGGAGGCGCCAATCCGGCGGGCAGCTTCTGGGGTGTGGGCAGCGACGGCGGGCCGACGGGAGACTGGACCAGCTGGCGGCGTAGCGCGCCGTCGATGGCCGGACAGTGGCTGTGCCTCGAGTGGCGGATGAACGCGGCCGACGGCGCGATCGACATCTGGATCGACGGAGTCGCGAAGCCCGAGCTGAGCGTGACCCGAACCATGCACGGCGGCACACAGGTCGACCTCGTGTTCCCCGCGCTCGATCGCGCGTGGTTCGGGTGGTGGCTCTATCAGGCGTCGCCGACGCCCGCCATGTTCGAGGTGTGGCTCGACGACCTGGCGCTCGGTGACGTTCGTCTTGGCTGCGAGTAGTCGCGCGAGGGCCCGTCACATTCTGACGCGACCTGCACTGTGTTCCCGAACCAATCGCTGGGAGGGAACGCCATGCAACGTGAAACATTCGTACGCGCGAGCACGCGCCGGCGGTCGTGCGGGAACGCGCTCGCCTGCGCCGTGCTGATGGCCGGGATGGCCGGCTGCGCGAGCAGCGCCGGGAACGACGTCCCGGAGGCCCCTGATGCGAACAGCGGCGGGCCGGTCGACGCCCGCGTGGGCGGGGAGACCGACGCTGCGCCGGGCACGCCCGATCATGACGCGGCCGTGGACGGAGGTGGCGATGCGGGCACGGGCCTGTGCTGTGCGAGCGGCGACTGCCTGTGCCACGGGCCCGATCCGACCGGGCTCACGTCGAGCAACGGGTCGTTCGCGACCGACCGTTTCACCATCTCCACCGGCACGGTCCATTACCCGACCAACGCGGAGCCGCCCTTCGCGGCGGTGGCGATCTGCGGCGGCTACACGAACACCGGGCCCGAGATGGCGCCATGGGGTTCGTTCTACGCGTCGCACGGGATCGTGACGGTCACCGTCACGACCGGGGCGGCGGATCAACCGGCCGCGCGCAGCGCCAAGCTGCTGGCGGCGATCGCGGAGCTGGAGGCCGAGCACGCCGACCCGACGAGCCCGCTGTTCGGGAAGCTCAGCGGTCGCTACGGGACCTCGGGCTACTCGCTCGGAGGAGGCGCGACCACCCTCGCGTCGGCCAGTGATCCGACGCTGCGGACCTCCGTGGGCCTGGCCGCCCACTCCGGCGTGGGCACCGGCGTGCAGGTGCCGACGCTCCTGCTCTGCGGGCAGTCGGACACGACCGCGCCGTGCAGCATGTCGCAAGGAGACTACGGCCAGATCCCGGCCACGACGCCCAAGATGTTGCTCTCGATCCCGGGCGCGACGCACTTCAGCTGGTTCGGGCCGACGAACGCCGGTGGCGGCACGTCCGGAAAGTATGCGCTGGCCTTCCAGAAGGTGTTCCTCGAGGGCGACGAGCGCTGGCGCCCGTTCTTGCTCGCTGCTCCGGGCGGCGCGGCGGTGCGGACCACCAACATCGTGGAGTAGGCGACACGACGGGTCTATCATCCGCGCCGATGAGCCCGTCGGTGTCGGAGGCTCGCAGCGACACGCTCGAGGAGCGCGTCGCGACGCTGTGCGCACGCGGCGACCACGGCGCGGCGACGGCGGCGATCGTGCGCGAGCTCGGGCCGGGGCTGTGCGGCTACCTGATCGCGATCCTGCGCGACGAAGACGACGCGCAGGACGTGCTGGCCGATGTCGCGCTCCACGTGTTGACGGCGTTGCCGCGCTTCCGCGGCGAGAGCACGGTGAGGACCTGGACGTACCGGATCGCGTGGCGGACGGCGATGCGCAACCGCCGCGGCCCGCCGCACCGTCGCGCGATCGAGCTCCGGTCGAGCCTCGCCGAGCAGCTCGTCGCCGAGGTGCGCCAGTCGACGGCGGCGTACCGGCGCGTCGCGACGCTGCAGTGGCTCGAGCGGATCCGCGCCGAGCTGACGCCCGCAGATCAGTCTCTCTTGACGCTTCGCCTCGATCGCGACATGTCGTGGAGCGAGGTCGCGCAGGTCATGGGCGTCGGTGATGCGGCGGTCGCCGTCGCGGCGCTGCGCAAGCGCTACGAGCGGATCAAGGACCGCCTGCGCAAGGCGGCGGAGCGTGATGGCGTCATCACCGGGTGACGATGACGGCGCGCTGCGCCCGCTGCTCCAGGCGCTTGCGCGCGCACCGGAGCGGTGGTCGGCGGCTCCGCGGCAGCATCTCGATCGAGGCACGCGCATCGGCCGCTACGAGATCGTCGCGCACCTCGGCGACGGCGGCATGTCCAGCGTCTATCAAGCGCGGGATCCTGTCCTCGATCGCGAGGTCGCGCTCAAGGTGCTGCACGAGGATCCGCACGGCGATCGTTTGGCGCGCTTCGAGCAAGAGGCGCGTGCGCTGGCCGCGCTCAGCCATCCGAACATCGTGGCGATCCACGACGTCGGGCGCGACGAGGGCCGCTCGTTCCTCGCGCTCGAGCTGCTCGAGGGCGAGACCATGCGACAGCGGCTGCGGCGAGGGCCGCTCGATCTGCCGACCGCGCTCGGCTGCGCCGCCGCGACGCTGGCCGCGCTCGCCGCCGCGCACGCGCAGGGCATCGTGCACCGCGACCTCAAGCCCGAGAACCTGTTCCTGACCCGAGGCGGCGTCCTCAAGGTCCTCGACTTCGGGCTCGCCAAGCGCGTGATCTCCGTCGGCGCACCGAGATCGCGGGCCGCCGAGGTGGAGACCGACGCCGGGATGCTGCTCGGCACCGTGGGCTACATGGCGCCCGAGCAGCTCCGCGGCGAGTCCGTCGACGCGCGCACCGATCTGTTCGCGCTGGGTGCGGTGCTGCACGAGCTGCTCAGCGGCGAGCGGGCGTTCGCCGGTGCGACCAGCGTCGAGACGATGTACCGGATCCTCACCGACGTGGCGGTGCCGCTCGACGAGCTCGTGCCCACGGTGCCGCCTGCGATCGCCGCCTGCGTCGAGCGCTGTCTGGCCAGCGCCCCCGCCGATCGTTTTGCCTCCGCACACGAGGTCGCCGCGGCGCTCGCTGCGGCGGCGCACGTCGGCCCGTCCGCCGACGGCGTACTGGCGCCGCGGCCGCGTCGCCGAAGCCCGCCCACCACGCGATACGCGCGCAGCGGCGACGTTCACATCGGCTACCAGGTCGTGGGCGACGGACCGCTGACCGTCGTGATCGTGCCCGGCTTCGTCTCGAGCATCGAACAGCTCTGGGACGATCCCGACTGTGCGCGCTTCCTGCTCCGCGTCGCGGGGGCCGCGCGTCTGGTGATGTTCGACAAGCGCGGCACCGGTCTGTCGGACCGGTCCGTGGTCGAATCGAAGGCGCAGACGGTCGAGCACCGCAGCGATGACATCCGGGCCGTCCTCGACGACGTCGGCGTCGACCGGGTCGTGCTGCTCGGAATCTCCGAGGGCGCCTCGATCGCGATCCGGTTCGCGGTCACGTACCCCGAGCGCGTCGCGGCGCTGGCGCTCTACGGTGGCTATGCGGTGTTCCGCTCCAACCCCGGCGTCGCCGCGCTCGCCGAAGCCGTGCGCGACGGATGGGGGAGCGGCCGGACCCTCGACGTCTTCGGCCCCAGCGCCGCTCGGGATCCGGCCAAGCGGCGGTGGTGGGCGCGCTGGGAGCGGCTCAGCGCGAGCCCCGGCGCCGTGGCCACGCACCTCGACGTGCTCACGCGCCTCGATGTCACCGCGCTCCTCGGCCTGGTCCGGGTGCCGACGCTCGTGCTCCACCGCAGCGGCGACCGCATCGTCCCGCTGGCGGCCGGTCAGTTCCTCGCCGACCGCATCCCCGGTGCCACGCTGAGCGTGCACCCCGGCGACGATCACCTGTTCATGCTGGGCGACGCCGATCGCCTCGCGCGCGACCTCTTCACGTTCATCACCGCCACCGGTGACCAGGTCCCGGCACCGCGGCAGGCCGCGGCGATCGCGCTCGCAGTCGCGTGCGCAGGCGACGAGCTCGTCATCCGGGGATCGTCCGCGCTCGAGGTCGTCGAGCAGGCGCTCGGGTTCGTGGCGCGCACCGGCGGCCGCGCCGCCGTGCAGCTCGAGGCTCCCGGCGCCGATCCCGACGCCGCGCGCGCCCTCGCGTGTGCGCGCGGCGCCGTGGTCCACGCGGCGCCAGGTGAGGTGCTCGTCACCGGCGAGCTGCGCGGGATCAGCTGGGGGCACGGCTACGTGCACGAGGACCGCGGCATCCACGCGGCCGTCGACGGTGCGCAGGCGGTGCGGCTGTTCGCGATCCGCCGGGAATTTCTCCCCGCACGCGCTTGACGTTCCCGCTCACGCGCCGGCAAACGGACGTGTTACTCGGCCGCCTTGCCTGGATCGCAGCACACGCCCCCTTCGATTCCGTAGGCGATACGTGACACCTCGCGGGTGTCGTCGGGACATTTGACCTGGCCGTCGCCGATGTCGCCGACGACGAGCCAGCCGTGGCACTCGCACTCCTCGGCGGTCGACGGCGCAGCGTCACCGCAGCCCGCCGCGCCGGAGTCGGTGCCGGCGGGTCCGGAGGTGGGCGCTGGTTCGGGCGCGGGCGCCGGCTTGTTCTTGCCGCCGCACGCGGCGACCAGGATCACGATCAACAGGAGGTGCTTCACGCGCCGAGCCTACCGCGGCGGACACATGAAGGCACGGCGAGCCGCTGGTGCAACCAGCGCGCACCGACGCCGCTGTTCGCATACATCCGTCGACGATTTCGATGCAGCGTGCGTTGCACTTCGGTCGCGGCAGTCGCGTCCGGCACCATTCTTACCGGTTGCTGGCGTTACGCGTTTCTTCGAGAGTGGTTCGCGATGAACAAAAGTCCAAGTCGTTCGAGGACGAACCCGTTGATGCTCGGTGGTGCGGCGGCCATGCTCTCGCTGTCGCTCACCGGGTGCATGGTGGGCGAGGTCGAGGATGTCGGCGTCGCGGCCGCTGGCGGGGCGGATGTCCCGCCCGTGTTCCTCGAGCAGGGCTGGAACCAGGCCACCCGCGCCGCGTTCTATCAGCAGACGCAGGGCTCGCGCATGCTGCCCTACACGTGGTTCCTCCACCTCGAGGAGGCAACCAGCAGGCAGAAGTTCCGCAACGCGTCGAACATGCGCCGCATGGGCTTCCTGGTCGACGAGGCCAGCGCCCTCAACCCCGACCGCCTGCCGGTCGGCTTCGCGCGCGACTCGGAGCCGGGTAAGTCGGACGAGGTCGGCTTGACCTGCGCGGCCTGCCACACCGGCGAGCTCGAATACAACGGTACCCGCGTCCGCATCGACGGCGGCCAGGGCCTCGGCGATCTGGAGCAGCTGCAGAACGGCATCCTCGCGGCGCTCAACGCGACGCTGGCCGATGGCGCCAAGTTCGATCGCTTTGCCGCTGCGATCCGCGCCAGCGACAAGACGGCGCTACGCGCGCAGATGCAGACCGAGCGAGACTGGTGGAGCCGCCGCGTCACGCGCAGCAAGGGCCTCACCCCGCACGGTCCGAGCCGCGTCGATGCCTTCACCGTCATCGGCAACGAGGTCGTGTGCGACATGTTCGGGATCCCGGAGAACTGCGCGCCCGGCATCGCGCCGACCCAGTTCCCCTTCCTGTGGGGCACGCCCGACTTCGAGTGGGCCCAGTACAACTCGTCGGTGCACAGCCCGCTCGGCCGCAACGTCGGCGAGGTCACCGGTGTCTTCGCCGAGGCGCGCGTGACGGCGAACGGCGTGGAGTCGAGCGCCGATCTCGAGGGCCTGCACGCGCTCGAGACCATGCTGAAGGACCTCCGTGCACCGGCGTGGCCGGCGGAGATCCTCGGCACCATCGATCCCGCGCTCGCGGCGCAGGGCGAGACGCTCTACGCGCAGAACTGCGCGAGCTGTCACCCCACGTCGGCCCCGACCGTGACGAACATGTACGGGCGGACGATGACCAAGGTCGACTTCTCGACGCCGCTGTTCAACCCGACGACCGGCGCGCCGATCCTCGGCACCGACCGGACCGCGGCGTTGACCTTCGCCACGCGCCGCGCCTACCCCGGGCCGTTCGCGGGGATCGAGCCGGTCAAGACGATGCTGACCACGAGCCCCGACGGCAAGGTGCCCGCGGTGGTGCTGCTCAGCATCTCGGGCAGCTCGATCATCCAGCGGTTCTTCGCGCTGAACCAGATCACCGGGCTCGCGGCCCTGGGGTACCTGGACTATCGCGAGTCGCGGACCGCGACCAACGCGCAGCTCGTGACGTACAAGGCGCGTCCGCTCGACGGCGTCGCCTTCACCGCTCCGTACCTGCACAACGGCTCGGTGCCGTCGATGTACGAGCTGCTGCTGCCGCCCGCCCAGCGCACCACGTC
Organism: Kofleriaceae bacterium; assembly: GCA_035525615.1. Taxonomy (GTDB): domain Bacteria; phylum Myxococcota_A; class Polyangia; order Haliangiales; family Haliangiaceae; genus UBA2376. The sequence goes on from DATLEB010000173.1 coordinate 17,879, forward strand.
GTTCTACGTGGGTAACCCCGCGTTCGATCCGGTCGATCTCGGCTACTCGACCGAGAGGATCACGGGCGCCGTCCTCCTCGACACCACGGCGGTCGGCAACGGCAACGGTGGCCACGTCTACGGCACGACCCTCAGCGACCCCGAGCGCTACGCGCTGATCGAGTACATCAAGACGCTCGACTGACGGTCGCGGCGTGCGCCGGCCCGCCGACCTCAGAGCCGGGTGACGTCGATGAAGCAGATCTTGTTGTTGGCGGCGCCGGGGCCGTTGGTGATGGTCAGGCGGCCGTCGCTCACGGTCACGTTCGCCGTCGCGTCGACCCAGCGCGACGACGTCGTCGGGGTGCCGCTCACCACCAGCGTCGTCTCGGCGCGGAGCTGGAAGACGCTGTCGAAGTGGCTCGGATCGCCGGCGACGATGCGCACGCGATAGGTGCCGTTCGCGACGGCGAGCTCCCACGTCGCGTTCGGGTTCGACGGCTTCTGCAGGTGGTTGAGCGTGTCGAAGCGCTGGTCGGTGGCGACGTTGCGATCGCGGGTCTCGTTGGTCACGGCGTTCCACCCGTAGGTGAGGCCGTTGCCGCGGGCTCCGTAGACCGCGCCGCTGTCGGCGACGTAGCCGTCGGGCACCGGCGACGCCGTCGGCTGGAAGTTCACGCGCGCCGTGAATGCGGCCGGCGCGAAGGTCGCGGTGTAGGTCATCGCGCTCGCCGGCGTGGGGATGACGTGCTCGCGCGCGCCGGCGTCGGACCACGACTGGAACACGTACGACGTGCCGCCGAGCGCCTGGTCGTCGGCGCGCACGCGCAGCCCCCAGCCTTGCCATGAGACCACCGTCGACGGCGCGGTGAGCGGGAAGGTCGAGTCCAGCATCAGCCGCAGCCCCGGCGGGCTGGTCTGGAAGGTCAGGTTCACCTTCTTCGGGAGGAAGTTGCGCGCGACCGTCGTCGACAGCCCGCTCGAGTCGGTCGCCGTCACCTCGATCTCCAGGTAGCTGTTGGTCGCCGCGAGCAGGTCCTCCGGCGGGTCGGCCGCGATCGTCAGGTTGTTGCCGGTGGTGGGGCCGAACAGCGGATGCGTGTGCGTGTCGTGATGCTTGAGCACGCGCCACGTCAGCGCGCTCGCCGGCAACGCGCCGTCCTGCGGGTCGGTCGCGCTCGCCGTGAGCGTCACGATCTGTCCCACCGTGAACGTCGCGCCGCTGGCCGGGCTCGTGATCGTCACCGCCGGTGGGCTGCCGCCCGGCGTGATGACGACGCTGGCCGGCGTCGAGACCGCGCCGAGCTGGTCGATCACGCGCAGCGTCGCCGTGCGCTGGCCCGCCTGCGTGTACGTGTGGCTCACCGCCGGCGTGGTCGTGTCCTGCGACGCGCCGTCGCCGAAGCTCCACCGGTACGTGACGATCGAGTCGCCGGGATCGGGATCCGCGCTGTCGCTGCCGTCGAAGTCGACGACGAGCGGCACGGACCCGGCCGTGGGCGCGGCCGCGATGACCGCGGTCGGCGTGTCGTTGCCCGCCCCGCCGGTGTAGTCGATGCGCCGGATCTGGCCGCCACTCGCGTAGGTCGTGTAGTAGAGGCTCGGCGCCGGACGCGGTCCCGGACCGAAGCGCATCGCTACCACGCTCGATCCGCCGAGCGCGCTGGCGAACTCGGTGACCGTCACCTGCGTGCCGCTGCGTTCGAGGCGAAACAGCTTGCCGCAGACGTAGTCGCCGAACAGGTAGTCGCCGTCGAAGCCGGTGCCCCACGCGCCCGCGGGTACGAACGCGCCGCCGGTGATCGAAGCGCAGCCGGCGCCGCGGCCGTACGCGTGGATGGGATTGGTCAGCCCCGCTGGCGGGTTCCCCGGCGAGCACGTCTGCCCGTTGGCGCAGAAGCCTTCGCGCGTGTTCCAGCCGTAGTTCGCGCCCAGCGCGCCCTCGTCGATCTCCTCCCACACGTTCTGGCCGACGTCGTTGATGAAGAACGTCGACGAGCCCGGGCGGAACGCGAAGCGGAACGGGTTGCGCAGGCCGTAGGCGAAGATCTCGCGGCACGGCTTCGTGTTGTCGTTCGGATAGTCCGGCGCCGCGCCCGGCATTCCGCACCGCCGCGAGCCGGCCAGACCGACGAGCGGGTTGTCCGCCGGTGGCGCGCCGGTGGTGCGGTCGACGCGCAGGATCTTGCCGCTCAGGTGCGACGTGAACCGCGCGTTGATGTTGCCGCCGCCGCAGGTGCTGCTTGCGCCGATCTGGCAGCCGCTGTCGCCGACGGTGATGTACAGCCTTCCGTCGGCGGCGACGTGAAGATCGCCGCCGTTGTGGTTGCCGGCGAGCGACAGGATGTTGTCGACCAGCACCAGCTCGCTCCCGAGCGTGTCGGTGGCGAGGTCATACGTGAAGCGCGACACGCGGTTCACCGGCGACGTGCCGAGCTGGTTGTTCGCGCACGAGTTGAACTTGTTGAAGGTGTAGAACAGGTAGACGTGGTGGTTGGCCGCGAAGCTCGGATCGATCGCGATGCCGAGGAGCCCGCGCTCGGAGTTCGTGCACAGCTTCGGCGCGAGATCGAGGGCGGCGGCCGCGAGCAGCGCACCGTTCCTGTGCACGCGTACCTTGCCCTGCTGCGTCGTGATCAGGAGGCGGCCGTCAGGCGTGAAGGCCAGCGCGGTCGGACTGCCGACCGTCGCGACGGCGTGATCCGAGAAGTCCGGTGGCAGCGTGATGAAGGCGGCACCATCGCCGACCACGGGGCCGTCGACGCACGAGGCGACGAGCGCGAGGAGCACGAGCGCGGATCGAGTTCGCATGCCGCACCTTTCCAGGCATGCAACGGGCTCGCTGGTCACTTTTCGGTCGAAGAGATGGACCGAATCCGGCGCGATTCCGCGGGTGAGCGCTTGCGCACACCGCTGCCGGTCACGCGGCAGACGTTCCAAACCCGCGCGAAGGGTCTCGAGCACCCCTGTCCGTGTGGTGAGATGCGTACGTGGACGAAAAGCTGGCCCGGATGCGCGCGCAGCTCGCCGCCGAGAGTCGACGGCTTTCCGATGCGCTCGCGGAGAGCAAACGACTGACCGCACGGCTTCGCGAAGCCCAGCGCGGCATGACGCTCGAGCATCATCGAACGCTGGTGCTTCGAGAGCGTATCAGCCTCGTGCTCGCCCTCGCGCGGGGCGGCAGCTTCCACTGGCATCGACCGTCGGGCACGTTCGAGTGTGACGAAGGTGTCGCTCGTCTGTACGGGGTGTCGCGACCCGAGGAGATGAGTCACACGCACCTCGTGAGTCAGCTCGACGTCGAGGACGGCGCCGCGATGCAGTTCCACTGGGACCGTTGCATCGAGCGCGACGTTCCGTTCGAGCTCGACGTGCGCGTTCCCCATCCCGTGCAATCGCGATGGGTCAGCATGATGGCTCGGAGCGTGGAGTGTGAATCTTCGCGCGTGCGGTGCGTCATCGGCGCCTGCGTCGACAGCACGGCGCTCCATGTCGCCGGTGAAACGGAGGGGCTGCTGGAGATCGCCGACACGATCCCTCAGCTGGTGTGGATCGCGGATGCGGAAGGTCACCTCGAGTACACGAACGAGCGCTGGCTCGAGTACACGGGGCACGGTGTCCATCACCTGAACGCCTCGAGCCTCCTCCTCGACGTCGTGGCGGAGCCAGATCGCCCTGGGGTGCGAGAGCGCTGGCTCGCGACGGTCCGTGCGGGGCACGGTCTCGAGATGGAGGCGCGTCTCGTCTCGCGGACCGGGCACCTTCGCTGGTTCCTCATTCGCGCGGTGCCGATGGTCGGTCCCCATGGCGTGGTCCTGCGCTGGGCGGGGACGTGCACGGACATCGATGCGCAAAAGCGATCCGAGTTGGAGCTGGCCGCGGCACGCGACGTCCGTGACAAGGCGATGGCGACCCTCGGTCACGAGCTGCGTACGCCGCTGACCGCGATCTCGTGCAGCGTCGACCTCGCGCGCGCCAAGGCGCCCCTCGTCGAGCGCGAGTGCTCCACGATCGAACGCCAGGTCGGTCGCATGTCGCGCATGGTCGACGACATGCTCGACACCACGCGCGTCGCGCGCGGGCGCGTGACGCTCCGTCGGAGACCGACGGACGTGGCGCTGGTCCTGACCGATGCGATCGAGATGTGCTCGAAGCAGCTCGTGGGGCGGTCACACAGCGTCGAGACCTCGATCGAGCCACAGCTGATCGTCGACGCGGATGCCGATCGCCTCGTGCAGGTGTTCGCGAACGTCCTCTCCAACGCCGCGAAGTACACGCGGCCCGGCGGCCACCTCGCCGTGCGTGCGGGTCGCGGCGGGCAGGACATCTTCGTGGAGGTCCGCGATGACGGCATCGGCATCGCGAAAGAGCTTCAGGCGCGGCTCTTCGAGCCGTTCGTGCAGGCCGAGGCATCGTCGACGCGTCACGGCGGGCTAGGGCTCGGACTGTCCATCGCGAAGGGGCTGGTCGAGCTGCACGGTGGGACGATCGCCGTGACCAGTGACGGTCCTGACCGCGGCAGCACGTTCACGATCCGTCTTCCGCGAAGCACGATCGCGCCGAAGGCGGACCAGATGCTCGTGGAGCCAGGGGTGACGTCGCGTCGCCGCGTCCTCGTGGTGGACGACAGCACCGACGTCACCGCGTTGCTCGGCGACCTGCTTCGTCGCGAGGGCTACGAGGTCGCCATCGCGCACGATGCTCGCAGCGCCATCGAGCTCGCGGTCTGGTCACCGATGGACGTCGCCCTCATCGACGCCAGCCTTCCCGAGACCGATGGGTTCACCCTTGCCCAGGAGCTCCGCAGGCGGCTAGCCGATCGCTGTCCGCGCCTGGTCGCGATCGCCGGGAACGGTCGGCCTCGGACCACGCCCGATGCGAGGACCGTCTTCGAACAATGGCTCACACAGCCATTCGATCTCGATCGCGTTCGCGCCGTCGTTGCCGCACCTCGACGGCCTCGTCGCAGCCGCGCCGCTTCGTCGAGAGCCAAGCGCGGCGCCTAGCGGCCTGGCACGCGCGCTGCATTGCCTCTTGGCAGGCAACCCCGGAATCGATTCGCGACTGGCGCGTCTCCCTCGCCCCTTGCTGGCCACCCGGCGGTGATCGGATGGTCCACGGCGTGGCGAGGGAGACGTGCCAGCGCAGTTGGCGCGCGATGGATTCGGAGCGTTCGCCGCTTCGCCCGTGGCGAGCAGGTCAGACGACGACGCCGGCTATTGCTCGCGCGAATTCGCCCGCCTGAGCGCCGCTGCGGCAATCACCGTTTCTGTCTGCCGCGGCACTCCTCTAGCTCGTGGCTCTAGCTCGTGGCGCGCGGAAGCGTGAAGGTGAACACGCTGCCGCGACCCGGCTCGCTCTCGACCCAGATCCGGCCGCCGTGAGCCTCGACGATGCAGCGCGAGATGTAGAGCCCGAGTCCCAGGCCGCGACGGGTCTCGGTCGGCGCCTGCCAGAAGCGGTCGAAGATCAGGTTCACATCCGCCGCATCGATCCCCGAGCCAGAATCGCGCACCGAGAACACGACGTTCTCGCCGTCGGGGTAGACGCCGATCTCGATCGTACCCGGCGCTCCGGTGAACTTGATCGCGTTGCCGACCAGATTGCCGAGGACCTGGAGGATGCGATCGTGGTCGAAGTTCGCGAGCAGGGCGTCGTCGGCCATCGTGGCGGTGAGCGTGATGCCACGCGATGCCGCGAGCGGCTGGAACGTATCGACCGTCTCGCGAAGGAGCCGCGAGGCGTCCAGGCGCTCGACGCTGATGCCGAGGCGTCCCGCCTCGATGCTGCTGACGTCGAGAAGATCGCTGATCAAGCGCGTCATGCGGCCGGCAAAGCTCTGCACGCTGTCGGCCCGACGCACCACGAGACGGCCTTCAGGGCTGTCGTCGGCTTCACGGATCAGCATGGCGGCGTTCATGGCGATGCCACCCAGCAAGGTGCGGAGGTCGTGCGTGACCATGGCGAGGAACTCGTCGCGCGCCGCGATGGCCTCGTCGGCGCGGATGCGTTCGGTGCGCAAGCTCAGGTCCGTCTCCGTGCGTTCACCTCCGAGCAGGTTCGCGATCGCCAGGTGACGGATCTTGCGCTCGGCCTCGAGCATCCGGTCCCCCGTCTGCCGCTCGTCCGCCAGGCGGTCGTCCTCGCGCACGCGCTCGGCGCTCAGTCGCGTTTCCTCCGCGTGACTCGTCGTCGGCGAAGCGTTGTCGGCGCGATCGCGCGACGTCTTCGAGACCTGGTCCGCAACCGCGCGCGCGCGCGCAACGACGGCATCGTTCTCGTTCTCGATCTTGGCCTGTCGCACAGCGATCTCGTCGTCCGTCTTGCGACGTTCGACGTCGAGGCTCCGATCCGTCACGTCGCGTCCACGAGAGCCGTTCTGGTCCGACACGACCGGACCATACCAGCGGGGCGCTCGGGCGTCGCCCACCAACCCAACGCCGGGGTGTGCGCACGCGCTCAGTGGAGATTCCCCACGGACGCGGTACCACTCCGTCCGTGGGCGAGGTGAAACCAGGAGCAGGGCCACGTCTCGAGGGCGTCTTCCCTTCGACGAGCCCGCGGCTCGCCGTGATCGCGGCATCGGCGGGCGCGCTGCCGGCGCTCCTCGAGGTGCTCGCGCCGCTGCCCGCCGACTTCCCCGCGGCGATCGCGATCGTCCAGCATCGGTCGATGCAATCGCCCGAGATGCTCATCGAGATCCTCTCGCGGGCGACACGCATGGTCGTGTGCCACGCGACCCACGGCGTCATGCTCAAGTCGGGAACCGTGTACGTGTGCCCGCCCGGCGTCCACATGAGCACGGAGCGCTGCCTGCGGTTGATCGATGGGCCGCGCGTCCGCTACGTCCGACCCAACGCCGACGTGATGTTCGAGTCGGTCTCGCGCGCGTACGGCGACGACGCGCTCGCGATCGTGCTCTCGGGCAATGGCAGCGATGGTGCGGCGGGCGTCATCACCATCGCCGACGCGGGTGGCACCGTGCTCGCACAGGAGGCCAGCACCTGCGGCTTCTCGTCGATGCCGGATGCCGCCGTGAAGACCGGCGCCGTGACACACGTGATGAGCCCGATCGACATCGCGCGCGCGCTCGTCCGATGGAGCGACGTGCCTCACGCCCGCGCCGCCTCGCGCGAGGTCACGATCGCGAGGACGACCGTCGTGCTCGCCGATGACGAGCGGATGGTCCTCCACGGGCTGCGCGTGCTGCTCGAGGGCGAACGCCACCTGCACGTCCTCGCGACGGTCGAGGACGGTCCCGCGGCGATCCGTGCGGCCACGGAGCTGCGGCCGGCGATCATCGTCATGGACGTGCAGCTGCCGGCGATGAACGGCGCGGAGGCGACACGCCGGATCTTGACCGCAGCGCCGCGCGTGAAGGTGATCGCGCTGTCGTCGAGCAAGGACCCGTCGTCGGTCCGCCTCATGCTGGAGGCGGGGGCCTCGGGATACGTCACGAAGCAGCGCCCGTTCCACGAGCTGGTCGAGGCGATCGATTCCGTCGTGGCGGGGCGCACGTATCTGAGCAAGGACGTCGCCGGGGCAACCGGGACGGGCTGATCGCGCGTCAACCCCTGGCAGTCGCGCCCGCGCCCTCGTCGAACGGCGCGCGCCAGCCGTTGGGGTACGCGACGGCGACGCGTGCGAGCTCGGCCGCCAGGATGTCCGCGATCGAAGCCGGCGGTGACACGTATGACGCCGTACCAGCGGCGATCGCGAGCGATGGCATCTCCACGTGGGAGCACGTGCGGGGATCCTGCACGATCACGATGCCACCGGCGGCCGCGACGCACGCTGCGCCGAGGGATCCGTCGCCGTTGGCGCCGCTGAGCAGGATCGCGATGGTGCGGTTTCCGAAGCTACCGGCCGCGCTCTCGAACAGCCAGTCGATCGAAGGGCGGACGCTCGCCACCCGCTCTCGCCGCGGAATCCCGAGAGTGCCGTCGGGTTTCACGATGACGTGGTGCAGGCCCGGGCAGACGTACACGCGACCTGGACAGAGCGGTTCCTCGTCTGAGGCGAAACGAGCGTCGAGGCCGGTCCATGCGTTGATGAGGGACGGCAGGATGCTCGTCTCGCCAACGTGATGTGCGATCACCATCGCTGCGGCCGGAAACGGACGTAGCGTCGAGAGGATGGTTCGCAACGCGGACAGCCCACCCGCCGACATCCCGACGACAACCACGGCGAGCGCGAGCTCGTCGGTCGCGAGCGTGCGTTCTCGCTCGGTTGTCTTGTGTTCGGTGGCGGACATAGTCGGACTATGTCCGTGGCCGAACATAGGCACAAGGGATGAAGACGGAGCGGCGACTCCAATCGCCGAACCTTCTGCTCAGGCGAATTGGTGGGGCTGAGTACGACGCGTTCGCTCGCGAGCTGGAGCCTGTCGCGCTCACCTTCAAGGAGACCCTCTACGAGCAAGATCGGCCGATCAAGCAGGTCTACTTCCCCACGAGCGGCATGGTCTCGCTGGTCACGCGGATGAAAGACGGAAGGCAGATCGAGACGGGAACGGTCGGCCGGGAGGGCGTGGTTGGAATTCCGGCGATCCTGGGAGCCACGCGTGCGCCCGGCCGAGCCTTCTGTCAGGTCGAGGGGAGCGCGTTGCGAATGCCGCTCGACGCCTTTGTCGCCGTCACGAGGCGCAGCGAACGGGTGAGGGCGGTCGTGCTCCTGTATGCGAATGTGCTCATGGCGATGATGGCGCAGAGCGCGGCCTGCAATCGAAGCCACGGGATCGAAGCGCGCATGGCGCGTTGGCTGCTGATCACGCTGGACCGCGTGGATGGCCAGGAGTTTCCTCTCACACAGGAGTTCCTGGCGCAGATGCTCGGCGTGGGCCGCCCCGCGGTGAATGCCGCTGGTCGCTCGCTTCAGAGCGCGGGCCTCATCGAGTACAGCCGCGGAACGGTCACGGTGCTCGACCGGGCCGGGCTCGAACGGCTGTCGTGCGAGTGCTATGCGCACGTCCGTGACGAGCTGGTCCGGGCATTCGGAACCTGACGAGCGTGCGATGTCGGGGGCCTTCCCCGGGAGAACCGAGGGGTTTCCCCGATATCGCGCGCGCGGGGTAATCGGTAGGCTGGGGGACAGTGGTGGCGCTGACGTCTGCAGTCCTCGCTGCGCTCGCCGGCGCGGTACTGACGCTGGGGGTCTCGGAGATTGCCTATCCCGGTCGGCGCAAGCTCGATCCGTCGAGTCCGTGGATCGCCGCGTGGTGTGCCGCCGTCGGGTTGTTCCTGATCGGCCGGTATCTCGAGGTCCAGGGGGACGCATACCTGGGGGCGCGCCTGCGCTTCTTCGCCGCCGTGCCGATGGCCTCGTGCGCAGTCGGCGTGGTGCGGGCCCGCGCGCGGCACCCGCTGTCGCAGCGCGAGGTGGGCTGGCTGCTGATCGCGACCGCGGGGCTCACCGCCTTCTACTGGTGGTGCGAGCTCGACCTCGTCGTGAGCCTCATCGGGATCGCGGTGGTGGTGGTCGGCGCGTTCTCGATCGCGACGCTGCTGCGATCGAGGTCGCTGTCACGGGGGCGCCGCCTGGTCAGCCTCGCCGTGGTGACCATCATCACGGCCACCGCGGTGAACGACATCCTGTTGCACCTGGGGGTCATCGAGAGCGTTCACGTCGTGGAGTTCGCGCTGGTCGCGTTGCCGCTCCTGCACAACTACCGGCTGGTGAGGGAGATGTACCAGGTGAGCGAGGAGGCCGTGGCGGACGCGCGGCTGGCGCGTGACGAGGCGAAACGCTCGCGTCATCAGCTCGAGCACGCCGATCGCCTCGTCTCGCTCGGCACCATGGCCGCCGGCGTCGCCCACGAGATCAACAACCCGCTGTCGTTCGTCACCGGCAACCTGATGCTGATGAACGACCGCGTGTCGAAGGTCGGCGATCCGGAGCTCATGGCGCTGGTGCGCGAGGCGGTCGACGGCGCGACGCGCGTGCAGCGCATCGTGCGCGACCTCAAGGCCTTCTCGGCGACGAGCCGCGACGAGACCGAGGTGGCGGATCTCGACGAGAACGTCGACAGCGCCCTGACCATCCTGAACGCCGTGCTGCGCGCCCGCGCCACGGTGGAACGCGTCCGCGCGCCCGCACCGCGGATCCGCGTCAACCGCCTGCGGCTCGGGCAGGTCCTCATGAACCTGCTGCGCAACGCCGCCGAGGCGCTCGGAGACGACCGCGCGCGCAATCACATCGGCGTGGTCACGGGCACGACCTCCGCCGGCGAGGCGTTCGTGACCGTCAGCGACAACGGGCCGGGAATTCCGCCCGAGGTCCTGCCTCGGATCTTCGAGCCGTTCTTCACCACCAAGCCGGTCGGTGTGGGCACCGGGCTGGGGCTCTCGATCTGTCACGGCATCGCGACGGCAATGGGCGCACGGATCGAGGTCGAGAGCGAGCCGGGCCGAGGCGCGCGCTTCACGCTCTACCTTCCGGCCGCGCTTCCCGAGCCTGCGCCCATCGCGGAACCCGTCGCGGCGCCGGTTGCCGCGTCGCGGCGGCGCGTGCTCATCGTCGATGACGAGCCCATCTTCGGGCGGACGCTCGGGCGCGCCCTCAAGGACCACGACACGGTGGTGGTGCATCGCGGCGAGGAGGCCGTGGAGCTGTGCCGAGAGGAGACGTTCGATCTGATCCTGTGCGATCTGACGATGCCGGGCATGAGCGGCGTCGACGTCTACCGGGCGCTCGCCGATCTGGGTCAGGCCGAACGGGTGATCATCGTCACCGGCGGCGCGTTCACGGAGCCGGCGCGCCTCTTCCTCGCGACGGAGCCGGTGCGGCGGATCGAGAAGCCGATCGATTTCGCGATGCTGCGCAAGCTCATCGATGACCCGCGCGTAGGATGCAGCCCATGAGGGACGACTTGGGATGGCGCGCGTCCGTCGCGGAGGCGGCGCTCGGCCTGGTCGTGGCGCTCCTCGCCGTCGTGCTCGTGAGCCTTCTGGCGTCGCGAGCCGAGCTTCGCTTCGACTCGCTGGAGATGGTCGTCGCCGGCAGTCTGGCCATGGCGTTGCTCTGCAGTCAGCTCCGCTCGCTGCCCCTGTCCGTGCGCACGCTCGGTGTGGTCATGCCGCTCACGGCGGTCAACTTCGTTTCCATGGCCCAGTGGGGAATCACGCCCAACGCGAACCTGGCATCCGCGCTCGCCGCGATCGTGCTCGGGGTCGTTGTCGGCTGGCGCACCGCCGGCGCGTATCTCGTCGCCACGGTCGCCGGCTTTCTGCTGCTGGGCTGGCTCGTGGTCGACGAGCGCCTCGTCGTGGACCGTTCCGCGATGCGCACCGACGACTATCGCAACTGGCTGCGGGTCGCCGCCAACTTCGCCGTCGCCGCAATGGCCCTGGGCGTGACCGTGTGGCTCGTCGTGCGTCGTGTCGATCGCGCACTGGCGGAGCGGGCGCGCCAGCAGGCGGAGCTCGCGGATGCGTACGAGCTGCTCGGGCGCCTGCACCGGCGCGTCGAGAGCGCCAAGGAGGACGAACGCCGCCACCTCTCGCACGAGCTGCACGACGAGATGGGGCAGGCGCTCACCTCGCTGAAGTTGCGCCTCAAGCTCGCACTCGCGGCGGGTGCCGACAGCAAGGCGATCCAGGATGCGCTGGCGGTGGTCGACGACGTGGTGACCCAGGTGCGCCACATGTCGCTCGAGTTGCGCCCGGCGTTGCTCGACGAGGCCGGCCTGGTGCCGGCGGTGCGCGCGTACCTGGAGAGCCACGCGGCGCTCGCCACCACCGCGCTCACCTTCGACGCGTCCGGCCTCGACGATCGGTTGCCGGCCGAGCTCGAGACCGCGGCCTTCCGTGTGATCCAGGAGTCGGTCACCAACGTCGCCCGGCACGCGGGCGCCAGCCGCGTCGACGTGACGCTCTCGCGCGACGCCTCGCACCTCGCGATCCGCGTACGCGATGACGGTGCCGGTTTCGACGTCGACGCGAGACTTTCGGCCGCCGCACGCGCAGGCCATCTGGGCGTCGCCGGCATGCGTGAGCGGGTGAAGGGGTTTGGAGGGCGCTTCGACGTGACCTCGGCGCCCGGCGGCGGAACGGAAGTGAGCGCGGCCTTTCCTCTGGACGCTCGCTGACCCAGGACCGCCGCATCGCGCTACGATGCCCGCCGGGCGGCGATGCGGATCCTGCTTGCGGAAGATCACACGTTGATGCGCGCGGGGCTGCGTGCCCTGCTCGAGACCCATTCCGAGCCGATGACCATCTTCGAGGCGGGCGATGGCCGCACCGCGCTCGACCTCGCGATGGCGGAGCGGCCGGACATCGCGCTGCTCGACATCGCGATGCCCGAGCTCAACGGCCTCGAGCTGGCCGCGCGGCTCGCGAACGATCTGCCGGGCACGCGCGTGATCATGCTTTCCATGCACAGCACGCCCTCGCACGTGGCCCACGCGCTGCGCGCGGGAGCCGCGGGATACCTGCTCAAGGACGCGGCGGCCGAGGAGCTCTTCGTCGCGCTGCGAGCGGTGTCTCGCGGCGAGACGTACCTCAGCCCGGCGATCTCGAAGCAGGTGGTCGACGGCTTCCTCGGGCGCTCGGTGGCGCCGGCGCCGGACGTGCTCACGCCGCGCCAGCGCGAGATCTTGCAGCTCGTCGCCGAAGGCAAGGCCACCAAGGACGTGGCGGCGATCCTCGACCTGAGCGTCAAGACCGTGGAGGCCCACCGGAGCCAGATCATGGCTCGCCTCGGAATCCACGACCTGGCCGGCCTGGTGCGCTACGCGATCCGCACCGGGCTCGTGTCGTCCGAGCGCTGAGCTACGACGCGGATCTGCGCGCCGCCCGGCACGAAGACGCGGACATGACCGAGATCGGTGAGGAGATCGAAGTTGCGGACCTGCCACTGGCCGGTCGGCACGTCGCGGCCGTCGCGGGCGTGTTGTCGACGTAGCCGTCGCCCCGGCGGCCCGGTGGTTGGCCTCGGCGACGCGTGCTTCGATCCAGGAGCCGTACGACGTCCCGCGGACCATCACAGGTTGGTGAACGCGATGTCGACGCAGCTCTGCGCCTCGGGCTTGTCGAGGTCGGTCGCGGCGGCGTTCGTGGTCCACAGCACGCAGACGCGATTGCGACCCATGGTCAGGGTGGGCGTCGCCGTCCCGTTACCGGTCCCGTCGAGCGTGACGTCACCGGCCGCGGCGCCGTTCAGGCGGATGCCGTAGGTGCGTCCGGGCTGACCGATCAGCGGAAGCGGCCCGCTCGGGCTCGTGGTGATCGTCGGCGTTCCCGGCGCCCAGGCCGGACCGCGCACCGAGGCCGGTGTCGTCGCCATGCCGGAGGTGTCACCGCTTCCGACGTCGATGCGGACGCGACCCACGCCACCGCTGCCGCCGGCGTTGTTGCCCGGTCCACTGCCGCCGCCGGCGGCGGAGAGCCATGCGGCAGGGGCGGAGATGGTGCCACCCGAGCGGACGAGGATCGCGCCGCCCGACCCGCCGCCGCCGCCACCGGCGGCGCCAGCGCCTGCGCTGCCGGACGCGCCCGAGGCGCTCATCGCAGCTCCGGCGCCGGTCACCGTGATGTCGCCGCCCGCGTCGAGCATCACCGCGCCGCCACCTCCGCCACCCGCGCCGCCGGCGGCCGTGCCCACGACCAGCATGCCGGCGCCGCCACCGCCACCGCCGTTGCCGCGATTGCCGGCCGTGCCTGCCGTCGACACGAACGGCACCATCATGTCACCGCCGGTCACCATCCCGACGGCGCCACCGGTGCCGCCCGCGCCGACCACGCCGGTGGTGCCGAAGCCTCCTCCTCCGCCGCCCGAGCCATCGCCGACGACGGCGGCGCTACCGCCGTTGCCGCCGCCGCCGACTCCGCACGCACCGGCCGCGGCCGCGGCTCCGCCGTCGCATCCGTGCGCGCCGGCCACACGGCCGACCGCGTCGACGTCGACGCGAGCGCTGGTGATCGTGATGCCGCCGGTCGCGCGCAGGACGAGAGGTGCGGTTTGCCCTGCGGTGTAGTGGCGGTCGCCCGAGATGGTGATCCGCGAGTACAGCGCGGGCACGGCGTCGACGGTGGCGGCGCCACTGGCGCCGAGCGCGAGCTCGTCGAGCCCGTCGATCTCGAACGTCACGGTGGACGTCGCGTCGTGCTGTGACGCGGTGACCACGACCTGGCGGGTCTCGCCCCGAGCGAGATCCGTCAACACCGGGATCTCGACGGTCAGCGCACCGCCGGTCGTGCCGCCGAAGGACCGAAACGTCGACGGGAGCACGGTGCCCGCCAGGGTCGCGGTGACGACCGCGTTCGGAAAGATGTCGGTCCCGCTCAGGATGAGGAGCGCTGGGCGTCCGCCGTCGTCGCCGGTGCCCTCAGGAACTCGACCGCCGGCGAACCCGACCTCGATGCCGGTGAGCGCGATCACCGGCAGCCCGTCGACGGGCCCCGCGTCGGTGGTGGCGTCGTCGCCGCCCGCGTCCACGCGGGCCGCATCGTTCCCGTTCACGACCTCGTCGCTGCCGGAACACGCAACCACGAGACTCACGGAGACCAGGATCGTACGCATCACGAAATGGTACGCGCTCGCGCTCGTGGATTGGATCAGGATCCGTCGAGGACGCCGTCGTTGTTGCGGTCGAGGGCGATGCGACGGCCCGAGCCCGGAGGCACGCACGTGAACGTGACGCCGCCCTTGCTGGCGCCCAGCTGCCGCAGGGCGTGCGACGAGAGCAACGGTTCGCCGGCGCGGTCGCTGCGATAGGCGCCCGACACGAAGAGGAACCCGCGCTCGCGGCCGGCCCAGTAGCCCTTGGCGACGAGCTCGCAGCGGCCGGTGAGCGCCTGCGACTCGAGCAGATCGACGCGCGGCCCCGCCACGCTCGCGAGCGACGCGGTCAGCGTCACCTGCTGGCCGACGATCGGCGCGAGGTTCGACGGGAACGCGTACATGAACTGCTCGAGGTCGCGGCGCTGCGCATCGCCCACCGGTCCGATGGGAATGCCGGTCGGGCTGAAGCCCGGAATCTCGGCGAAGAAGATCGCCGACACGAAGCGGAAGTCGGTGTCGACCGAGCCGTCGTGGAAGAAGCCGAAGCCGCGCACCTGATCGCCCTTGTGGCCGTTGTCGCCGGGGAGCACGGCCAGGTCGACCGCCGGATTCCCGAACATGCCGATCTTCTGGTACTGGTTCCGCAGGTGCGGGTTCTTGAGGATCTGCGGCTCGAACACGAATGACGAGTTGTCATTCGAGCCGAAGAAGCCGGGGAAGCGCACGTCGTACTCGGCGTTGGCCTCGGGGTCGAGGGTGTGGCAGTCGTTGCACGCGCGCGTCGGAGCCAGCGCCAGCGCGCCGGTGTCGGGGCGCATGAACACCTCACGGCCGCGCGCCTGCGCCGGCGTGTCGCTGTCGTCGAGGTTGCGGATCGGATTGGGCGGATACGCGACCTGCAGCATGAAGTCGGTGAACGCGCTCATGTCCGCGCTGGCGATCGGCGCTGCGCGGCCGACCAGCCCCACGAACGCCGGGTTGAACTTCATGAAGGCGGCGTGCTCGTCGTAGGCGCCGGAGTCAGGCTGCTCGGTGGGCGCGTCGTTGCCGCCGGTGCGGTCGCCGCGCCAGTGCATCGGGCCCTGGTTCGCCATGCCGCGGAGGCTCTGCGTCGTCATCGGGCCCTTCATCGGGTGGTGATCGACGGTGCCGCCGAAGAACGCGATCTGCTCGACGTTGTCGTCGAACGGGCCGGGGTTGTGGAGCATGTCGCCGTCGGGATTGCCGAGGTCCCACGCCAGCGAGTCGAAGTCGCCGAAGATGTGGCAGCTCGCGCACGCGGAGTCGCCATGGCTGCTGCTGAGGCTGGCGTCGTACAGGAAGCGGCGGCC
Organism: Kofleriaceae bacterium; assembly: GCA_035525615.1. Classification (GTDB taxonomy): domain Bacteria; phylum Myxococcota_A; class Polyangia; order Haliangiales; family Haliangiaceae; genus UBA2376. Next base: position 33,688 of record DATLEB010000173.1, read on the forward strand.
GCGCACGAGGGACTCCGGCTCGGGGTTGTAGAGCGCGACGTGGCCGACCTCGGCGCCCTGCGCGGTGTCGATGACGGAGATCGCGTTATCGAAGCGCGTCATCACGTAGAGGCGACCGCGTGACTCGTCGAGGACGAGGCCGGTCGGCCCGCCGCCCGTGACCGCGATCTGGTCCGCCGTCGATGGGACGAAGCTGTCGGCCTCGAGCTCGGCGGTGTCGTAGACGCCGACCTCGCTCGACCCGAGCGCCGCGACGTAGAGCGTCGCGCCGTCGCTGGTCATGGCCAGGCCGGTCGGGAAGGCGAGGCTGCGCGCGTTCTCGTCGTTGGGTACGGGCGCGCAGCACGTCGAGTAGTCGATGTGCTTGTTGAGATGGCGCGACGCGACCGTCGACGCCGCGGGGTCGATCACGGTGATGCGGCTCTCGGCGAGGTGGCCCTTCACACCCGGACGGCCCGCGAACGTCCCTTCACCCTCGAAGCGGACCTCGTTCCGCGCGTCGAGGTTCGTGGCGTAGACCTTGCCGGTCGCGGGGTTGACGACGAGGTTGAAGAGCACGGTGCCGACGTGCGCGTACGCGGCGATCTCCTGCGGCGGCGTGGCGAGCGCGTCGATCGCGAAGACGTCCTTGTCGGGGAGCGAGAACTTCACGGCGTCGTCCCACGCGATGCCGCGCTCGTCGACCCAGTGCGCGCCGTTCCACTTCACGACGAGGCTCGTGGCCGGAGCCGGGACGCCCTGGTGATTGGTGAGCGGCGGCGGCATGCCGGGCGCGCCCGGCGCGTTGACGAGGAGCCCGTTCACGACCGTGGTCTGGTTGCCGGTCTGGAAGCCGGCGGCGTAGACGCGCGAGCCGTCGGGCGTGACGGCGAGGGCGCGCGGCGTGTCGGTGAAGAGCGTCAGGACCGAGAGCGGCGTGCCGCCCAGGCTCGCGCCGAGGTTCGCCGCGTCGAAGACCCACACGTCGGCGCGGGCCACGCCGGCGGTCGTGAGCTGCGGATCGAAGCCGATGTTCTGGCCGCGGTGCGCGGTGGTGATGAACGCGCGGCCGTGGCCGGGGCCGGCGAAGACGATGTCGCGCGGCTCGTCACCGACGAGGAGCGTGCGGACCACGCGCGCATTGGCGCTCGCGCCGGGGCCGAGGTCGACGATCGACACGCTGTCGGAGAGGTGGTTCACGACCCAGGCCTGGTTGCCACGGACCGCGACGGCCACCGGCTCGAGGCCGACGCTCACCGAGCCGACGTGTTCGAGCCCCGACGGCTTGATGCGGAAGATCTCGAGGCGGTTGTCGGGCGTGTTGACGGCGTAGAGCCACGTGCCGTCGTCGGACAGCGCGAGCGGCCGCACCTGGCCGCTCTCGAACGCGGTGAAGGCGCGCTCGGGATCATCGGCGACGCTGAGCGCCTGCGCCGACGTGTCGACGGTGGGCGGTCCTCCGTCGGTGCATGCCGCGACGCCCAGCGCCGCGACGGTGGAGAAGAGTCCGGACATGAGGAGCTTCATGTGGCCAGCCTGCGCCGGCCGCGCGAGCACCGCGATGCGCCATTCGTACTATGCCGATCGTCGCGCGCGTACGTAACGATCGTCGAGCGCCGCGCTCTAACGGGGCCGGGGGTGATCATGAAGGAGTCACGCGCACACTGCCCGTGTTGCCGTTTCGGCCAGGCGCTCGATGACGAGGTGCGCTTCGCGCGGGTGACGCCGCGCGAGCGCGAGGTCGCCGACCTGCTCGCGCTGGGCTACACCAACCGCGAGATCGCGCTGGCGCTGGCCTCGTCGGTCCACACCGTGCGCAACCAGGTGGCGAGCCTGTTCCGCAAGGCCGGCGCCTCGACCCGCGCCGAGCTGGTCGGCCTCATGCGCCCGCGCGCCGGCTGACCGAGCGCCGCGCGCCGATCAGGTCCAGCCGCGCAGCATGCGGACGTATTCGTGGAGCAGGAGGAACTTCTCGAACACGCGGACGGCCTTGCGCTTGCGGCCGAGCTCGGCGAAGAGCTCGCGCAGCCGCCGCTTCCGCGTGAGGTAGATGCGGAAGGTCTCGGCGAAGTCTTCCTGCGGATGCGTGGTCGCGTAGGCGCTCACGTGCTCGAGCGGCGCGTAGGCGACGCGCCGTCGGTCGAAGTAGACCGGCGTGTCCTCGTCGACGCGATAGGCCTTGTCGACGAGGCCGAAGACGCGGCGGAACCGAGGGGTCCGGGTCCAGCGCCAGTTGTGGAACAGGAAGCTGTGGCCGAGCTCGTGCGCGAGGAGCCCGGTCACCATCGGCCAGTCGACCTCGTCGCGCCGCTTGGGGTCGAGGATGTGGCGGCGGTTGATCTCGATGATCTTGGGAGACTCGGGCGCCACGCCCGATCCGCCGGGCCGCAGGAGGAACCGGAAGCCCCAGTCGGTGATGCCGCTGATGCGTAGCAGCCGTCGGATCTCGCGGACCGCGGGCAACAAGAGGTCGAGGCCCGTGGCGTTCTCGGCGCACCACGGGCACGTGTCCATCCAGTCGTCGACGCCCCGATCGCAGCGCGGGCACACGCCTTCGAACTGATCCTGATCGTTCCAGCTCTGCTCCTCGGAGCACCAGGGGCAGAACGCCATCGGATACTGCACGCCGCCGCCGCAGCGCGCGTCGCAGCGAGCGTCGAAGCGGAAGCCGTTGGGCTCCTTCAGCGGCTTCTCGCTCGAGGTGCCCGCCTTGTAGACGTCGGCGGCGCACCACGGGCAGTAGCTGAACTTCGGCGAGACCACCCAGCGGCAGGTCGGGCACGTCTTGCCGGTGACGCGGCCGACGTCGCGCCACACCTGCGGACGCGCGCATGCCGGGCAGTAGCGCCAGAAGCGCTGCAGCGCGTGCCCGCACTTGCACCGGGTCTCGGGGCGGGGACGGTCAGGCATCGCGGGCCATCGCTTCGTCCACGATGCGCTGGATGAACGCTTCGTAGTGCATGCCGGCCTTGTGCGCGGCCTCGGCCGAGTTGTGGCCGAAGCTCAGGTAGGGGTTGGCGTTCGCCTCGATGAACCAGATCTGGTCGTCCTTCGCGAGCCGCACGTCGATGCGCGCGTAGTCGCGCAGCCACAGCGCGCGGAACGCGGTGCGACAGACCTGCTCGAGGCGCTCCTCGGCCACCTTCGACATGCGGCGCGCGTACACGGTCTTGATCCCGTGCCGCTTGCGGTAGTCGAGGTCCCACTTCATGCGCTTGGTCTGGATGCGCGACTCCGCCCGCGACGCGCCGCCGGCGAAGACGAGCTCGACGGCCGGGAGGATCTGCAGCTTCTCGCCGTTGCCCACCATCGTCAGGTAGAGCTCGCGGCCCTCGATGTACTCCTCGGCGATGGCCGGCTTGCCGAACTGCTTGTGGAGGAACGCGATGCGGCGGGCGAGGGCGCGATCGTCGCGCACGATCGACGCGCGGGCGATGCCCTCCGAGCCGTCGGAGCCCATCGGCTTGACGATGATGGGGAAGCGCAGCGCGGTCTCCCCCCGGGGTTTCTCGCCGACGCGGTACGTCCTGAAGTTGGGCACGTTGATCCCGTGGTAGGCGAGGATCTTCTTGCTCATCGACTTGTTGCGCGTGACCAGTAGCGACAGCGGCGGCGCGCCGGTGTAGCGGTACGCCTGCGACTCGAGCATGGCCGGGATCAGGTAGTCGAGATCGAAGTTCTCGAAGAAAGACTCGGTCGCGTTGAAGACCAGATCGGGCTTCCACTCGGCGAGGCGCGTGGTCGCGTCGCGCACGTCGTCGTGGACGCCGACCAGCAGCACCTCGTGGCCGCTGTCGACCAGCGCCTTGGCCACCTGGTACTCCATGTCCGGCTCGAAGTCGTCACCGCGCGCGTGGTCGCGCGCGCTCTGCTCGGCGTGCTTCTCCGGACTCCAATCGGAGTACGGGGTGTCGAACACCACGGCAATCCGCATGCCTCCACGTTACGCGAAATACGACGGCGCCGCGGTGGGTGTACAACCACGTCGTGCTGCGCCGCGCGTCGATCTCCCTCTTGCTCCTCGCCGTGACCCCGGCCGCCGCCGAGAAGCGGCCCGCGCCGCCGCCGGCGACCGCCCGCAACGCGGACGCGTGGTGCGAGGCGCACCGCGGCGAGGTGCTGGTCAAGGACGCCGACGGCATCTGGCATCGCCTCGAGGACAACCTGCCGAGCGAGGACCGGGCGAGCCAGTTCGCGGAGGCGTGGCGCGGCGATCTCGACGGGGACCGTCGCGTCGACCTGGTGCTGAGGCACGTCGAGGGCTGCGGAACGCGCGAGTGCATGTACCAGGCGTTCGTCTCGTGCCGTGATGGCACGTACTCGTCGGTGTCGGGCGCGACCTACGGCGACAAGGTGAAGGTGGTGCGGGTCGCGCGGCCCAAGGGCTGGTCCCGCATCGACCTCCGCAACGTCGGCGAGGATGGCGATCCCGCGGCCCGCTACAGCTGGACCCGGTTGACGTTCGGCGGCGACGGCTACCGGTGACGATCACCAGGTGAGCAGCTCGAGGGTCGAGAACCGGCCCTCGCGCTTCAGCCGGCGGGCCTGCGCGGGCAGACCTGCACGATCGATCAGGACTCTTCGCGAAGGCGGATCGGGCCGAAGTCGTCGGGGTACTTGCCGACCGGCGACTTGTCCTCGTAGAAGGCGCGGATCGTGTCCATGTCGGCGGTGACGTCGCCGGTCGGCCAGATCGGTGGGCCGAGGCCGGCGCGCTTGCGCCCGTAGTCGAGGTAGCCGGGGACGATGGGGACCTTGGCGCCGACGGCGATGTGATAGAAGCCCGACTTCCAGTGGTCGGCCCGGCCGCGCGTGCCCTCGGGCGGGATCACGAGCGCGAGCGAGTCGCGGCGCTGCAGCTCGTCGATCATCGTCTGCACGACGTTGGTGGCGCGGCTCCGCTCGATGCCCACGGCGCCGAGCCGGCGCATGAGCGGCCCCATCGGCCCGCGCAGCCACTCGTTCTTGATCATGAACGACATCTTCAGGCCGACGGTGCTCGCCAGCGCGATCAGGAGGACGCCGTCCCAGTTGCTCGTGTGCGGTACGGCCAGGCAGACGTACTTCTTCTCCGCCGGTAGCGGGGTCTCGAACTCCCATCCGGCCAGTCGGAGCGGAAACGATCGCAGGTCCCTGAGGTTCACGGCGGCAGGCTAACACCTCGCCCGCGCGGTCAGCGCGGCATGTCGCCGCCGGGGTCCATCACGAGCGTCGCGGAGAAGGTGGCGGAGGTCACCATGGTGGCGCAGGTGTCGTCGGCCGGCGTGCTGGTCCCGTCCTCGGCGACGATGGTGTGACGGAAGGTCAGGTTGGTCAGCCGGCCGGTGAGCATCTGCCCGGCGGCCGTGCCGATCGCGGTGAGCTCGAGGGTGCCGCCGGTGGGGAGGTAGTCGTCGGCGTAGCCGTCCATGGTGGTGTCGGTGATGACACCGGCGCAGATGCCGCACTCGAGGACGTCGAGCTCGGGGCCGGTGAGCTGGAACGTGCCCGTGCGGATCGCGCCGCCGGCGAACGCGCCATAGCCGGCGAAGAGGCGCAGCTCGATCACGTCAGGCGTGGCGCCGGTCTCGAGCGGCGCGAACAGGACGAGGAGATCGTCGGTGGCGCCGTCGTCGGTGCCCTCGTCGACGTCGGGGACGAAGAACGCCTCGGCGGTCAGCGCGCCCGCGTCGCCGAAGCTGGAGGGGGCGGTGCACGCGGCCGGCGCGGCGTCGATGGTGGCGCCGCCGCCGTCGGACGCGCGCGCGTCCACCGCGGAGCTCCCGTCGACGGGATCGGCGGTGCCGCCGTCGCCGCCGCCGCCGCAGGCGACGAGCGACAGAGTGGAGAAGGCGATCGCTGGGATGACGATGGTGGTGCGCATGTCACCACGCTAGGAAGCCGCGACGATCGGCGACAGCCGCCGCTGCTAACAAGCGGGCCGGTGGGAAGTCGCCTGCAGTCGGCGTCGACTTCAGTCGTCAGGTGCGATGCGGCGGGTCGTCGTCTTCGTCGGCGCGGCGCTCGCGTGATTTCTGTACCGCGGCACGCGCATCGCCGACGTAATCGCGGGCTTGCTCGCAGAACGCCGCGCTCTCCTCGAGCACGCGTCGCAGCCGCCCTCGCACCTCGGCCGCTTCACGGAGGAGCGCTTTGCTCTCCTCGATCTGCGCCCGCGCAGCGGCCTCGCAGACACGAACACGACGGACTAATTCTTCCAGCGACCGTTCACCATCGCCCATCACGGCGGGGACACTACGCCCAGGATCGCGCCGAACGCCAGCGCGATGCGACGCTTTGTCGGATTCAGGGCGCGGCGGCCTTGGCGCGGAACTCGTCGCGGTACTTGAGCACCATGTCGAGCTCGGCCTGCGTGAACATCTTGCCGGTGAGGTCCTTCCACACCGTGGCGGCGGCCTTGTCGAGCTCGGCGTTCAACGCGTCCGACGCCGAGGTCTCCTTCACACCCTTGCGCAACATGGTGCGCTTGGCCGAGTCGTTGTCCTTGCGGATCTGCTTGCGCAGCGCCTTCTGCATGCCGCGGGTGATCTTGGCGAACAGCGGCTCGTCGGTGCCGAGCTTCTTGTAGGCGTCGTTCTTGATGACGGTCGCGGCGATGCCGTAGTTCATGCTCGCCGACGTGATGAACTTCACCTTGGTGTTCCACTGGAGCGCCATCGCTGCGAGCGGCGAGCCGTAACAGGCGTCGATGCGGCCGGTGGTGAGGGCCGGCTCGACCTCGGGCACGCCGAGCGGGACGCCCGGGACGCCGAGCCGCTTGAACGTGGCACGCACGATGGTGTCGTCGCCCCACATCCACACCTTGGCGCTCTTGAGGTCGGAGACCGACTTGATCTCCTTCTTCGACAGGAAGTAGACCCAGCCGACGTCGCCGCGATCCTGCAGCTTGACGCCCTTGGCATCGAACTTCTTCTGGAAGTAGGGCCACATCTTGTCGGCGACGTAGTCGAGCTCCTCGACCGACGCGAACATGCGCGGCAGCTCGAGGATGCGAATGCTCTCGTCGATCATGGAGAGGCCGACCGCGGTGACGGCGACGCCGTCGAGCTGGCCCAGGTTCATCTTGCGAACCGCGTCGCGCTCGTCGCCCTGCACGCCGCCCGCGTAGTACTTGAGGACCACGCGTCCGTCGGTCTTGGTCTTCACCTCCTCCGCACCCTTGCTGAGGATCTTCATCCACGAGCTGCCTTCGGGCGCGAGCGTGGCGATGCGGATCTCGTCGGCGGCGGCGGTGCCGGCGACGGTGAGCCCGGCGAGGGCGCCGGCGAGGACGCCGGTGAGGACAATGGACGTATTCGTGTGCATAGGTCGGCGAGCATACGCCGACTCGTGAAGGACTCTGCGTCAGGGCACGTAGATCATCTTGGTGGTCATGCCACCGTCGACGATGAAGGTCTGGCCGGTCACGAACGTTGCTTCCGATGATGCGAGATAGGCGGCCAGCGCCGCGACGTCCTCGGGGCGGCCGACGCGACCGGCGGGATGCTGATCGTGATCGGCGGGACGGAGCTCGGGCGGCTTGCGCTGGGCGCGCGGCTTCCAGGCGTCGGTCGCGATCCATCCCGGCGCGATCGCGTTGACGCGCACGTCGGGCGCCAGCGAATTCGCGAGCGCATGCGTCAGCGCGAGGATGCCGCCCTTGCTCGCCGTGTACGCCTCGGTGTCGGGCTCGCTCATGAAGGCGCGCGTCGATGCGAGGTTGATCATGGTCCCGCGCGCGGCGCGTAGATGCGGTGCGGCGGCGCGCGCGACCAGGAACATGCCGGTGAGGTTCACGTCGATGACGCGCTGCCAGTCGGCGAGGGTCAGCTGCTCGAGCGGCGCGTTCTCCGGGCTGGCCATGCCGGCGTTGTTCACGACGATGTCGAGCGCACCGGTCCATGCGATCGCGGCGTCGACGGCGGCGGCGACGTCCGCCTCGTGCGCGACGCTGCCCGTCACCGCCTGCACGCGATCGCCCAGCTCGTCCGCGGCGTCGGCGACCGCGGTGCGGTCGATATCGAAGACGACCACGCGTGCCCCCTCGTCGCGCAAGCGCGCCGCGATCGCGCGGCCGATGCCTGCACCCGCGCCGGTGACGAGCGCCGTGCGACCTGCGAGTCTTTCCGGTGTCACGATCCGACCGTAGCATTCGGTGCGACTTTTCCGTCCGGGGTCCCACTAACGAAGAGCGTGCAGCTGTCGGATGCGTGGATCGAGACGATCGCCGAGCACGGCTCGGACCGGACGTCGTGGACCGTCAGGCTCGGCGGCAAGACGCTCTCCGCAGGCGCGACGCGTCGCGATCCGTCGGGAGTGCGGGCCTGCGAGGAGGCGCGCGCGTGGGCGCAGCAGCACGCGCAGGGCGTCGCGTTCATGTGGAAACATCGTCGCGACGCCGCGGGCGGCATCGGGTCGTCGCTCGTAGACTGACCGTCGCTCGCGCCTAACGCTTCGCCCAGTCGTGGATCGTCTGCGCCACGGTGTCGGGGTGTGACCCGAGGGGGAGCACGCCGACGACATCGTCGAAGAGCGGGACGTCGTTGCCGTCGGCATCGAGGAGCATCGTGGGGATGCCGGCGAGCGCCGCGATGAGTGATCGCCGTCGGACCTCGAGCTCGCGCACCAGGCCGCCGAGGGAGAGGTCGACGAGGGAGATCGTCGGCCGCAGCCACGGGTGTCGACCCAGCTCGAAGAACTCTTGCTCGGTCCCGACCACGCACGCGCGAAGACCGCGCAAGCGCAGCTCGACCGCGAGGTTCGCGGAGCTGTTGGTGTCGAGGCGCGTGCGGAGGTCGCAGGAAAACGCACGTCGTAAGCGCGCCTACGATTGTCATTGCGCTTGGAAGTCGGCGGCCCGCGGCGCACGATGATGGGTCCACGGGAGGAGGACTTCGATGAACATCTCGTACGCCGAAGCACTGATCGTCACGGCCCTCGCGGCGTCGCTGCTCCTCGCGCTCGGCCGCGCGGAGCGGCTGTTCTCCATCATCGCGCTGGTGGTGAGCGGGATCGAGGCGCTCATCGTGTTCGACGTCATCACGTTCAAGGTGAAGCCGTTCCGCCTCGACGTCGTCTTCCCGGCGGCGCTCGTGGTCGCGGGGCTCGTGTGCTGGTCGCGGCTTTCGACGAAGGGGCAGGTGACGGCCGCGACGATCGTCAGCCTGGTCGGCGTGATCCAGCTGCTGACCGCGTTGCGCGCGTTCCACTGACGAGCGCCGCCGCGGCGTGGGGAAATAGCGGTACGCTCGGGCCGAGGTGGCCATGACGGACGAGGAACGCGCGCGGCTGGAACGGGCGAAGGCACATCCCACGTACATCGAGGCGATGGGGCGCGAGCCCGCCGACTACATGTGGCCGGCCCTCGTGCTCGGTCTCTTCTACCTGCTGGTGCCGATGCTGTTCGTCGGTCCATTCGTCCTCTTCGCACCCGGCGAGGTCGACGTGATGATGCTGGTGCTGATGTTCAGCGGCTACCTCATCTGGGCGGTGCCGTTCCTCATCGCAGCCGCGCGCCTGTATCAGCTGCGCGCGCTACCGGTGGCGCGCTACCTCGGCGTCGTGTCCGTCCATGCGGCGGCGCCGGGACGTGGCGGTCGCTGGATGCGCCTCGAGCGGCTCGAGGCGGAGCCGATCGACCTTCGCCTGCGCATGCGCGCCTTCCTCGAGTCGACCGGCGGCGCCGCGTCGCCCGGCAAGGTCGGCGTCGCGATGTGCAAGGGCGACCAGGTCGTCGAGTGGATCGTGATCCCGGACGTCGACACCACCGCCGCACCGTGAGCACGTGCGCGCGCGCGCTGCGTGCGCGAGCGCGCGCGTTGAATCCACCTCCCGGGGGATTTCCGCAGGCACATGAGCTGCAACAGCTCGCGCCATGCGTAACTTCTACTCTTCCATCGCCACCGCTCTCACCTTCGCCTCCACGATCTTCGCCGGCGCCGCCGGCTGCAGCGAGGTCGACGAGGCCTTCGACTGCGCGCAGATCTGTTCGCGCTACTCGGACTGCTTCGACGCCGACTACGACACCGAGGCGTGCACCAACCGGTGCGAGTCGAACGCCGACACCGAGGCCGGCTTCGCCGATAAGGCCGACGCGTGCGAGAACTGCCTCGACGATCGCTCGTGCACCGGCAGCTTCGCCTGCACCTCGGAGTGCGTCGGCATCGTTCCGTGAGCTAGGCGGCGGGCCACGTCAAAACGATCCCTGCACACCGACGGCGCCGGGGGCGAGGAGCGGGCCGATGTCGCCGCGGCTCTGGCCCTTGCCCTCCTTGAGGTAGAGCCAGGTCATCGTGCCGGCGCCGGCGAGCGTGAGGACCATGCCGACGTCGGCGAAGCGCGCGTAGCGGCCGCCGGCGTCGGACGAGTCCATGAGCCGAGGATCGGCCGGCGTGACGCCCGCCTCGCCGGCGCGGTCGTCGAAGCTGGACTGCTCGCGCAGCGCCAGCGCGCCGAACGTGGCAGTGGACGCCAGCGCGACGCCGGTGCCGGCGGCGGCGATCCACACCCAGCGCCGGCGCGTCGACGGCATCGCGGCCACGTCGAGCTCGAGCGCGGCGTCGCTGCCGACGTCGACGCGCGTGCGGAATGTCGCGCGCTGCGGCGCGGTCACCTCGACGGTGTGATCGCCCTGGTCGATCTCGATCGGCTCGGCGAGCGGCACGGTTCCGGCGACCCGGCCGTCGACGGTGACGACGGCGCCGCGCGGTGCACCCTTCACCGAGAGCGGCGCGGGCGCGAGCGCGAGCTCGACGGCGACGCGATAGTCGTCGGGGCGCACCGCCGGAACCTCGACGGTCGCCACGCGGTACCCCTTCGCGCGCACCGAGAGCGTCACGGCGCCGGTGGGCAGGGCGAGCTGGTCGGATTCGCGAGGTGCCGGCGCATCGCCGATGAGGACCTCGGCGCCGCTCACGTTCACGGCGATCGGCACGAGCCGGCGCAGCGTCAGCGCGACCTCGATGGGCTTGCCCTTCTGCGCCACGATCGTCTGGCGCTCGGTGACGTGACCTGCGGTGCGCAGCTCGAGCGTGTGCTCGCCGGGCTCCACGGTCACGCTCTGCGGCGCCGCGCCCAGCTCCTTACCGTCGACGACCACGGTCGAGGTGCCCGCGGCCGCCGTCACGCTCACCGCGAGCGGCGAGGGCTCCTCGAGCATCGCGCGCTCGAGCGTCAACGTCTGCCCCAGCTCGACGGTCACGCGCTCGGTCAGCTTCTTGTGGCCCGGCCGCTCGACGATCAGCTTGTACTCGCCGGGCAGCATGCCCTTCTCGCAGGCCGGCGCGGCGGTGCAGAACACGCCCAGCGTCTTGGTGTCGAGGTAGACGTTGGCCGCGTCGTCGCTGGCCGCGCCCTTGATCGTGAGCGCGAGCTTGGTCGTGCGCACCGACTGCAGGTTGGCGATGATGCGCAGGGCGGTGCGGCGGTTCGCGCCTTTCGGTCCGGCCGCGAGGAAGGTCTCGTACGCGGCGAGCGCGCCCTCGAAGTCGCGCATCTCGAGGAGCGCCGATCCCCGGAGCTGCAGGAGCTGCAGGTTTCCGGGAGCGGCGGTGAGCCCGTCGTCGATGAGCGCCAGCGCCTGCGTGTATTCGCCGTCGGCGACGAGGCGCGCGGCGCGCTTGTGTTTGGTCGCCGCCGCCCGCGACGCGTCGTCGGCGCTGGCGGGTGAGGGAGGAACTGCGACCGCCATCACGAGCCCAAAAAATCCGACGCGAAGCAAGGCTCGCACGGGTAGCGGTGCCGTCATCGTCATCAGCGTCGCATCTCCGCGACGACGCGCTCAAGTGCTATCGTGCCTCGCTGATGAGGGTTTGTTCCCGTTGCTGGCAGCTCGTGCCGGCGAGTGCTCCTGTGTGCCCTCACGACGGCGCGGCCGTCACGGACACGCCGACCTTGCCCGCGGGCACGATGATCAACGGCTACCGCATCGTGCGGCTGCTCGGCGAAGGCGGCATGGGCTACGTGTACGAGGCGGTTCACGAGGTGCTGCGTCGCCGCACGGCGATGAAGTTCCTCCGGCCGGAGTTCGCGGCCGAGCCCGAGGTCATCGCGCGCTTCACGCAGGAAGCGCAGGCGGTCAACCTCGTCCAGCACGAGCACATCGTCAACGTGTACGACATCGGCGACGCCGCCGACGGCAGCGTCTACTTCGTCATGGAGTATCTCGAGGGGCAGGACCTCTCCGATCTCCAGGCCGGGCGCGGGCTCGAGCTGCCGCTGCTCGTCCACATCTACGCGCAGGTGCTGCGCGCGCTGGTCGCCGCGCACGGGAAGCAGCTCGTTCACCGCGATCTCAAGCCGGCCAACGTGTTCATCACGAAGCGCGAGGGCAACCCGTTCTTCGTGAAGCTCCTCGACTTCGGCATCGCGAAGCTGCGCGACGGCACGTCGAAGGCGCTCACGCGCGAGGGCGCGGTGATGGGCACGCCCAGCTACATGAGCCCGGAGCAGATCCAGGGCAAGGCCGTCGACCACCGCTCCGATCTCTTCACGATCGGGATCATGCTCTATCGCGCGGCGACGGGGCTGGCGCCGTTTCGCGGCGAGTCGTTCGGCGAGCTGGCCGCGTCGATCCTCGCGAGCGAGCCGCCGCCGATCCGCGAAGCTGCGCCGGCGGTGAACCTGCCGGCGTCGCTCGAACGCGTGGTGCAGCGCGCGCTGAAGAAGAAGGTCGACGAGCGGTACCAGTCCGCGGCCGAGATGCTGCTCGATCTCGAGAACGTGCGGCGCGAGGCCGGGCTCGATGCGGCGGCGCTCGACCACGCCGTGGCGGGGATCGCCGGCGTGCCGGTCGCCGACATGGCGACGCGCGTGCCGGTCGCGGGTACGCGGCCCAGCCTCGGCGAATCGTTGCCGGTGTTCCAGGGCGTGCCCGAGAAGCTGGCGGGCTCGGTGGCGACGGCGCCGAAGTCGAAGACCGGGCTGGTCGCCGCGGTCGGCGTCTCCGCGGTGGCCATCGCGGTGATCCTCGTGGTGGTCGTCATGGGCAGCGGCGGCACGTCGTCGGCGACGGCGCCCGCGGCCGCATCCGCGGGGACGGCGCCAGCGACCGGGGCCGCGACCGCATCCGACGCGACCGGTTCGGCGGCCGAAGGCGACACGTTCGTCGCGTTGCGCGCGCGCGGAGACGCGGCCGCGGTGCACGCCGCCGCCGAGGCGCGGCTGAGCGGCGGGCTCCAGGGCGACGCCGCGACACAAGCCAACGTGGTCGCCGCGCTCGAGCTGGCAGGCTCGCCGCGCGCCGCGCCGCTCCTCTATCGCGCGCTGGGCGGCGGACCCGACGTCCGCGTGCGCGCCGCCCGCGCGCTCCGTGCGCTCGCGATCCCCGAGGCCGCGCCGAAGCTGCGCGCCGTGATGTCGGGCTCGGGCGACAAGGTCCGGGTCGAGATCGCCGCGGCGATGGCCGTGCTCGGCGACGCCGACGCGGCGAAGCTCCTCGAGTCGGCGCTCGCCGACGAGCAGACCGGCCTCACCGCCGCCGCCGCGCTCGCCGAGATCGGCACGAGCGAGCCGGCGCGCGCGCGCCTCGCCGCCATCTACGCCGACACGCCGCGCGGCCGCGATCGCTGGCGCATCGCGGCCGAGGGGCTGGCCCGCATGGGCGACGCGCCCGCGCGCAAGTCGCTCGTCGAGGAGCTGGCGCAGGCCGACGCGAAGCGCGCCGTGGCCGCAGCAACCGCGCTGGTACACCTCGGCGACGACGCGGGCCGCGGGTACCTCGAGCGCGTGGTCGCCGACGCGACGTTCGTCGCTCGCCCCGCCGCGGCGCTGGCCCTCGCAGACAGTGACGGCGCCGGCGCGCTCGCCTTCGTCGCCGACGGCCTGGCCAGCACCGACGCCGACACGCGCATGGTGGCGATCGCGGTCGTTGCTCGTCTCGGCGCCAGCCTCGGAGGGCAGGCCGCCAAGCACCTCGACGCCGTCGCTCGCCTCGCCGACACCGATCCCGATCCTCGCGTCCGGATCGTGGCGCAAGCCGCGCTCTGGGTCGCGGAGGCCTGAGATGTCTGAGACGACCGAGACGTCTGAAAGGACCGTATGACCGACGATCCCCGCAAGCCTCCGCCCGACGAAGCGACGATGCGCCTGGCCGCCACGCCGAGCAACGAGCAGATGGCGAACGCGTGGAAGAGCGCCGAGCCGACCGATCGTCACGTCGGGCAGGTGATGGGTGGCTACGAGGTCGTGCGCCGCCTCGCGGAAGGCGGCATGGGCGTCATCTACGAAGGCCGCCACGCCAAGCTGGGCCGGCGCGTCGCGATCAAGGTCCTCAAGCCCGAGTACTGCCAGTCCGAGGATGTCGTCGAGCGCTTCTACCAGGAGGCGCGCGCGGTCAACGAGATCCACCACGAGAACATCGTCGATGTCTACGACTTCGGTCGCGAGCCCGACGGTCGCGTCTTCTTCATCATGGAGTTCCTCGAGGGTGAATCTCTGGGGGCGCGTCTCCACCGCGGCACCGTCTACTTCGCCGAGGCGTTGCCGATCCTCGAGCAGGTGGTGCGTGCGCTCAAGGCCGCCCACGAGAAGGGCTTCGTCCACCGCGATCTCAAGCCCGACAACATCTGGCTCAAGCACCGCGACGACGGCGGCGTCGAGGTCAAGCTCCTCGACTTCGGCATCGCCAAGCTGACCGGCACGGAGGGCGCGAAGGACAAGCTGACGCGCACCGGCGCGATCATCGGCACCCCGACGTACATGTCGCCCGAGCAGATCAACGGTGGCCCGGCGATCGACGGGCGCACCGACATCTACTCGCTCGGCATCATCATCTACGAGCTCTTCATGGGCTCGACGCCGTTCCAGGGCGAGGCGCTGGCGGCGATCATGATGGGGCACCTGTTCAACGAGCCGCCGCCCATGAACGTGCATCCGGCGCTCGGCGTGCCCGAGGGCGCGCAGCAGATCGTCACGCGGATGCTCGCCAAGAACCCCGACGAGCGATACGCGACGGTCTCCGACGTGCTGAGTGATCTGCGCTCCGTGGCGCAGAACCGCGAGCCGACGGTGGTCAGCAAGCTCGATCGCGAGCGGCCGCGCAGCGTCGCGACCGGTGCGCCGCGCACCGAGCCGTCGATGGTCACGTCACCGGTCGTTCAAGCGCCGGCCGGGCGCAGCAAGCTCGTGGTCCCCCTGGTCGCGCTCGGCGTGATCGGCGCGGTCGTCGGTGGCTACGTGCTCCTGAACGGCAAGAAGGCGGCGCCGCCGACCGCGCCCGTGGCGGCGTCGGGGCAACCGAGCACTCCGACCGAGCCCACGCCCGGGCCGGGCTCGGCGCAGGAGCCGGCGACACCGTCGACGCCGACCGTCGATCTCGAGAAGGCCGGACGCGATGCGCGCGTCGTGCTGCGCGACTCGCTCGCGCACACCGAGCCGAAGGTGCGCGTGCAGGGCACCGACGGCGTCGCGGCGGTGAAGGACGGCGAGAGCGAGCCGCGCCTGCTCGAGCTGGTCGCCACCGATCCCGACGCCGAGGTGCGCGGCCACGCGGCGGCCGCCCTGGGCGTCCTCGGCGCCACGGCGGCGAAGAAGCCGCTCGAGGCGGCGGAGCGGAAGGCCGAGCCGGCCCTGCGCGTCTGGTACGCGGCCGCGCTGGCGCGCCTCGGCGATCGCGACGGTCGCCGGCACCTCATCAGGTATGCCAAGGACGACGACCTCGCGGTCGCGTTCCCGGCGGCGCTCGCGCTCGCCGACGTGAGCGAGGGCGGTGACAAGGACGCGATCGGCGCGCTCGTGCGCCTGGCCGCGCGCGAGGCCGAGCTCAACGACGTCGCGCCGTATGCGGGCGCGGTGCTGCTCGGCAAGCTCGCGGCGCTGCGCGAGGAGCGCGCGCGCAACGTGCTCTACCAGCTGCTCGACGACAAGAACGAGCGCTCGCGGCTCGCCGCCGCCGAGGGCCTCGCCCGTCTTGGCGACGAGGCCGCGGTCGCGCCGCTGAAGAAGACGCTCGACGACGCCGCGTCGCCCAATCGCCTGGTCGCGGCGGTCGCGCTCATCCCGCTCGGCGACTACGCCGGCTACGACCTCCTCACCGAGAAGCTGAAGGATCCCGATCCCGAGCGGCGACGCCTCGCGGCGCGCGGGCTCGGCGAGATCGGCGAGACCGCGAGCGTGTCGGCGCTGTCCGGCCTGCTCGCCGACCCCGACCACACCGTGCGCGTGGCGAGCGCGGTCGCGCTCCTCTTCATCGTCGGCCTCGATCCCGCGCTGCTCGCGCAGGCCTCGGTCGACTGGGCCAAGGGCGCGCTCGAGTCGCAGGACTGGGCCGTGCGTGCCGCCGGCGCCGGCGTGCTGGGGGACATGGTCGAGGAGGACGCCGTGCCGCTCCTGGCGCAGGCCTTCGTCGACGACGACAAGAACGTGCGTCGCGCCGCGGCGCGCAGCGCACGCAAGATGAAGACGCCGGCCGCAGCGAAGGCCATCGCAGAGGCGGTGGTCGCGGAGCGCGACAAGGACGTGAAGGCCGATCAGGTGCGCGCGCTGGGCGCGATCGGCGATGCGGCGGGCAAGCCCGCGCTCGAGCAGCTGGCCAAGGATCCCGACACGCTCGGCGTGCTCGCGTCCGGTGCGCTCATCGCCGTCGGCGACCCGGGCGCTGCGACGCGCCTCGCGGCCGCGATGACGGACCGCCACACCGAGATGCGCGAGGCCGCGGTCGAGGCCTCGATCATGGCGAAGCATCCGGTGGTCGTGCCGACGCTTGCCGTCGGTGCGGGCGACCGCGTGTTCACGATCCGCTTCGCCGCGGCCGAAGGGCTCGCCGGCTATCAGGCCGAGAAGGCCGTGGCGCAGCCGGTGCTCGAGGAGGGCCTGGCGCAGCGCGACCTGAGCTTCCAGGCGCGCGCGCGTGCGGCGCTGCTCGCGCTCGGCGTCTCGCCGACCGGCGGCGTGACGCCCGACGAGCTGCTGGGTTCGCCCGACCCGGCGGTGCGTCTGGGCGCCGCGCACGAGATCGCGCGGCTGCCGTGGATCGAGGCGCGTCCGCTCGTGCGCCGGATGCTCGCCGACCCCGACGTAGGTGTGCGCCGCCGCGGCCTCGACATCGTCGAGACCGGCGACGCGACGCAGCGCCCCGACGCGATCAAGCTCTACAAGCTCGTCGTCGACGACCTCGACGAGGCCCTGCGCGCCAAGGCGCGGGCGCGGCTGGGGCGCATCGCGGCGCCGACGAAGCTGGCGGCGGCGCCGACGGCGCCGGTGACGCCGGCGATCACGCCACCGCCGGCGGTGGACGCGGCCGTGCCTGCGGTCGTGGACACCAAGGTGAGCGACGCGGCCGTGATGATGGCGCTCGCGGCGAAGGAGGACGCGGCCAAGGCCGCGCGTGAGCTCGAGGCCATCTCGACCGAGGTGACGGCGGCGATCGCCCGGCCGGCCGACGACGATCGCGACATCCGCAAGGTGAAGGACCTGGCGCGATCGGCGCGCACGGTGCGCGACCGCGTCAAGGCGGCGAGCGAGAAGGCCGCCGACGCCGCGCAAGCCGCCGAGAAAGCGGCGCGCGCCACGCCGTCGGACGAGGCGACCCAGCGCGCCGCGCAGGCCAAGATCGTGGCCGAGGAGGTCGCCGAGCTGAGCAAGGCGGCGATCGCCACGTCGGAGACGCTCGACAAGCAGGCCGACGAGTACGCCAGCTCCGAGACCGGCGACGTCGAGATGCTGGTCGCGGGCGCCGACACGGCGATCGCGTCGGGCAAGCTGTCCGACGCCAAGCGCGATCTCGACAAGGCCGCCGCGCAGGCCGCCGCCAGCGGCGAGTCGTATCCCGCGATCAAGTGGTCGTATGGTCGCCTCTACGAATCCATGGCCAAGCGTGAGAAGGACGTCGCGGACAAGGTTCGCCTCCTGAAGAAGGCGAAGCAGGGCTACGACGACTTCGCGCGCAGCGGCTCGGGATCCAAGGTGGCGCGCGCCAAGGAACGGAGCGCCGAGCTGGCCGAGGAGATCACGGAGCTCGAGGGAGCGACTCCATGAGCACGCGGTGGTTCGTCGTCGTCCTGGCGGTCGCCGGTCTCGCGGTCTCGATGGTCGCGAGCTGCTCGGCGCTCATCGGCTTCGATCAGCCCGCCGAGCGCGGCGCGCAGTGCTCCGACGGCGTCGACAACGACGGCAACGGCGCGCGTGACTGCGACGAGTCGAGCTGCGCCGACGTGTGCGTGGCCGCGTGCGGCGAGGGCGTCAACTCCGACTCGCGCGGCATCGATCCCGCGACCGGTCACTGCTATCTCGGGTTCGCGACGGGGCAGGGCGTCTTCGCCGCCAACGAGGAGTGCATGACGCTCGGTGGCTACCTCGCGGTGCCTGACAACGCCGCCGAGGACGCGCTCATCCGCGGCGTCGCGGCCCCCGACGCGGCGCTCGGCATCGCCGACGTCGACTATCTGGCGACGAACTACGATTTCCGCCAGGTCACCGGCGATCGGCCGGCCCAGTACCTGAACTTCAGTCCCGGGCAGCCCGACGGCGGCGGCGGAACCCCGCTCTGCCTCAGCTACGACGGCGTCGCGCCGACCTGGAAGGACAACGACTGCGCGACGCCGCGCCCCTACGTCTGCGAGATCACGCCCGACCCGTGCGGTGACCTCGTGCGCCAGCCCAGCGAGGGTTGCGACGACGGCAACGTCGTCGCCGGCGACGGCTGCGCCGCGTCGTGCGCCGACGAGGACGAGTGCGCGATGGGCGCCGACAACTGCAACGCGAACGCCGACTGCTTCAACCAGTCGTGGAGCCCGCACGCGCCAGGCTTCAACTGCCAGTGCCGCGGCGGGTTCATCGGCGACGGCGTCACCTGCACGCCGCTGCCGCCGGCTCCGACCTTCGTGACGCGCGCGCCGATCACGCTTCCCGGCCTGCTCGGATGCGGCAACGGGATCCCGCGCCGCGGCCACAAGATCGCGATCGATCCGTTCGGCGCGCTCTACGTGGTCCAGCTCTGCCCCGAGACCAACAACGCCGTGATCACCGTGAGCGTCGACGCCGGCGCGACGTGGTCGACCCCGCGCGAGCTGGGCACCGACATCTTCGAGGCGGCGGTGGTCGGCATCCAGCCGGGGCGCGCCGCGGTCGCGATGGTGCACGGCGCGAACGGCGATGTGGTGGTCCGGCAGACCTTCGACTTCGGCGCGACGTGGCAGCCCGAGCGCGGCGTGTTCCCCAACGCGGACCGCGTCCCGGGCCTCAGCATCGCCACCGACGGCAACCTCGTGATGGTCGGGTTGCACCCGGCGTCGGGCGGCTACCGCGTGCAGCGATCCATCGGACCGGATCTGATGACGTTCAGCGGCGTCGACACGCCGTCGGTCGCGTTCGGCGACGTCCTTGTCGATCCGCAGAACCCGTCGCGCGTGTACGCGGTCGGTGACACCGACGCGCTGCACGTCAGCGAGAGCACCGACGGCGCTCAGTCCTTCGCCGCCGACGTCCTGCCCGCGGGGAATCAGCAGCTGTCCGACTGGGGCATCGGCGGCGGGTTCATCTTCACGGCCGGGCAGCGCAACGACGCCTCGCGTATGTCGCTGACGTCGCTCTCGAGCGTCGAGGTCGCGGGCGGGCTCGTCGATGCCATGGGCGGCGAGCGCTCGATCGTCGTCGGCAACGACGGCACCGCGTACGTGGCCTACACCGGCCAGGGCGGGGTCGAGGTCGCGCGCTGGCCGACGGGGGCGACGACGTTCTTCAACGCGCCGGTCATCATCGAGCCGATGTCGGACACGCCGAGCATCGAGGTCGTGCCCGGCGCGCTCATCGCGGCGGTCTACCGCTCGCTGGGCGACGTCCGCTTCGCCATCATCGAGCCCATCCTGCCCCAGTGACCCGCGGGCTCACCTTCGGCGAGATCGCCGAGCGCGGTGGCGTGTGCGCGCAGGCGTCCCGCGTCACGCGCGACGTCGTCGTGCGCAGCAACGCGGCCGCCGCCGACGACGCACGCGTGCACCTGTACGTCATCAGCTGCGACACGTGCGCGGTGACCAAGGCGTGCTGCTCGTACGTCGTGAGCGCGTATCTCTACGAGGCCATCCCGATCGCGGCGCGCCTCGTGCGCGAGGGACGCAACACGCCGGCGCTGCGCAAGCAGCTGCGCGACGCCGCCGAGCGCATGGAATCGGTGGGGCCGCTCGGCCACGTCGGGCCGTGCGTGTTCCTCGACGCGGCCGAGCGCTGCTCGATCTACGAGGACCGGCCCAGCGTGTGCGGGACGCACCTCGTCTCGTCGCCCGCCGAGCACTGCGCCAACGTGGGCGGAGACGTGACGGCGATCGCAGCGCCGCTCCAGGAGAGCTTGCCGCCCGAGACCGCGGTCGCGATCGCCGAGGACCTCGGGCTCGAGCCGATCGACACGCAGTACTTCGGCGTGATGCCGCGCATGGTGTGGCTCTGCCTCGAGGCGTGGCCGCGCACGGACTACGTGAAGTTTCTCGCCCGCCACGGGCGCGCCGCCGCTGCGCGCGTGGCGAAGCTCGCGCCGCCGGTCACGTCGCCGTGAGGCGCGCGTGTGCCGCGAGGATCTCGCGGTGCAGCGAGATGCCGTCGCGGAACGCGGCGCGCCGCTTCTGCGTGATGGACGCGGCCAGCGTCTCGATCATCGCGTGCGCCTCGGCCGCGGCGATCGCCGCGTCGGCTGTGCGGCCGTTGGCCTCGAGCGCGAGGATGTGCGCGAGCCGGATGATCATCACGCGCGTGTCGATCGCCTCGCGCGACAGGCTCGCCGCCGCGCGTTCCGCCGGCTCGAGCGCGTCCGTGGGGCGGCCCTCGTCGAGCGCGATGCGAGCGACGACGGCGTGCGCCCCGGCGGCGGTCGACGGATACGCCTCGATGAGCGGCAGCGCCCGCGCCACCAGCGCCCGGGCCTCGTCGAGCTGGCCGGCGCGGCGTCGCACCTCGGCGAGATCGAGGAAGAGCAGGCCCGTGTTGCGTGTCTCGGGTACGCGCGCCAGCATCGTGGGCGGCATGGGAGGGCAGGTCTCGGGGCGATCGCTATAGATCGCGATGAGCGCGCGCGCGTCGAGCGCGTGATACGCGAAGTGCGCCGGCAGCCGCGGCGCGCGCGCCTCGACGGCCTCGAGCGCGTCGAGCGCCTCCTCGAAGGAGCCCAGCTCGCACAGCCCCTCGACCTGGTTGAGCCGCTGCACCGCCGCGTTCCGCTCGTCGCCGGCCGCCGCGAACGCCACCGCCGACTCACCCATGAGCGCGGGCGCGAGCACGCGATCGTTGCCGCTCGCCCGCAGCGAGTGCGCGCGCAGGAGCCACGCCGCCGCGATCACCGCCTCGGCCGGCGGCGCCGCCGCGAGCGCCGCGAGCAGGCGATCGGCCGCCTCCGTGCGCTCGGCGAGCAGGAGGCGCGCGGCCAGCTTCGCGCACGCGACCGTCCACGCCGTCAGCGCCGGCGGTTCGGGCGTGAGCTCGACCAGCTCGCGCGCGACCTCCTCGGCGAACGCGAAGTCCACCGCGAGCGCCGCCGAGTGACCGGCCTCGCCGGTGATCTCGAACCACTCGGCGCTGCCGCGCGGGAAATGCTCGCGCGCCTGCCGCGCCACCTGCGCCGCCTCCGTGTACTGCGCGTTCCAGCGGTGCGCCTCGGCGGCGAGCGCGAGGAGGTTGCCCTGCAGCGAGCGATCCTCGGTCAGCGCGCCGGCGCGCGCCGCACGGTCGTACACCGCCGCGTAGTCATTACCGGCGAGCGCCTCGATCGCGGCGCGGTGATAGCAGCGCGCCGCGTGCTCGCCGATGCCGCCGCGGTCGTAGTGCTCGGCGAGCATCATGGGATCGGTCTCGCCGTGGCTGGCCAGCCAGTCGGCCGCGAGGCGGTGGCCGAGGCGGCGATCGTCGTCGGAGAGCGCGGCGTACGCGGCCTCGCGCAGCAGCACGTGGCGGAACACGTACTCGCGCTCGCCGGCGATGCGGCTGCTGGCGCGCGTCGTGATGAGCTCGCGGTCGGCGAGGCTGGCGAGCTGGCGGTAGACCTCGACCTCGGGCGTGTCCGGGGCGAGCAGCTCGACGATGCCGCTGCGCCAGAACACGTTGCCGAAGATCGTGCCGGCGCGGATCACGCGGCGGCCGAGCGCGTCGAGGCTGTCGAGGCGCGCCTGCGCCACCGCCAGGGCCGTCTCGGGCAGATCGGTGCGGCCCTCGGCGACGCAACGCGTGAGCTCCTCGAGCAGGAAGGCGTTGCCCGCGGCGCGATCGAGGATGGTCGCGAGCTTCTCGGCCTCGATGGCCGGCAGGACCGCGTGCACGATGCGTTCGCACGCGCGCCGCGACAGCGGCGTCAGCGGCAGGCGCATGCAGCCCACCTTCTCCCACAGCTGCGGGAACTGCGTCGTCACGCTCGGCCGCCCCAGCGCGATCACCGCGATGGGAAGGTCGGCCAGCGCCGCCACCGTCGACTCGATGAGGTTGATCGAGGACAGGTCGCCCCACTGCAGGTCCTCGAGCACGAGGACCACCGGCCCGCGCCGCGCGCTCGCGGCCAGGAAGTCCTGCACCGCGTGCCGCACCTGATCGCCCATGAGCACCGGGTCGCGCCGCGCCGACGCGAGCGCGGCGTGGCCGTCCGACGAGAACGGGACATCGAGCAGCTCGCCCAGGAAGGCGCGCACGCGCGGCAGCTCGTCGGGCTGCATCAGGGCGGCCAGTCGCTCGTGCAGCTGGTGGCGCAGCGTCTCGAGCGCGACGCCCTCGACCAGCCCGAGCGCCGCCCGCAGCGCCTGCGCCACGATACCGAACGGCGAGCCGGCGCTCATGGGATCGCCGCGCCCGATCCACACGCGCTCGAGCTGCCCGCGATTGGCGATGCGCGTGATCAGCTCGTGGCGCAGGCGCGACTTGCCCACGCCCGAGTCGCCCGTGACCAGCACGACGCGCGCCACCGATTCCACGCCGACCTCGGCGAGCACGGCCTCGAGCATCAGCAGCTCGCGGTCGCGCCCCGCGAACGGCGCCGGCCGTCCCATCAGCGTGCGCGCCGCGATCTGCGAGGCGCGCTCGCCCCACAGCTCGATGAGCGGCCCGTTCTGTGCGACCTCGAAGCGCGGATCGAGGAGGCCGGCGGTCACCTGATCGAGGCGCACCGGCACCACGCCGTCGGGATCGACGTCGCCCTTGAGGGCGAGCAGGCGCGCCGCGCAGTCGATGATCTCGCCGACCGGCAGCCGCCCGGCGACGATCGCCGCGCCGGTCGCGAGCACGATCAGGTCGTCCTCGATGCGCTCGCGGATCGCCAGCGCGCAGCGCGCCGCGTTGGCCGCCAGGTCCGACGCCGCGCCTTCGCCGCGCAGCACGACCACGACGTGCCGCGCGGCCAGCTGCTCGACGTGCGCGCCGTAGCGCATCGTCGCCTCGCGCACGCGCACCACCGTATCGGCGGCGCCGCCGCGGTCGGATCGCATCGACCGCGTCGGGGCGCCGTCCTGGATCGTGTCGGGGCCGTCCGCCGGCGTGCCGACGACGACCACGCTCACCAGCCGCTTCTCCGACGAGCTCGGCGCGAACTTGCGGCGCTGGTGACCGTCGACCGGCTTCGACAGCGTGAGATCGCCGAGCAGCGCGGCCGCCGCCGCCGCGCCGGGCCGCCGCGTCGGATCCTTCGACAGGAGCGCGGCGACCAGCTCGGCCAGCTCGGCCGGCGTCTCGGGACGCACGTCGCGCGTGTCGATCGGATCGTCGAAGAGCACCTTGGCCAGCGTGGCCCACACGTGCGCGGCGACGAACGGCGCCTTGCCCGCGAGGCACTCGTGCAGCACGCAGCCGAGCGCGAACATGTCGACGCGCACGTCGATGTCGGCGCTGCCGCGCGCCTGCTCGGGCGCCATGTACGCCGGCGTGCCGACGATGAGGCCGGTCTGCGTCAGCGTCGTCGCGGCCTGGCTGTTCCACGGCTTCACCAGCCCGAAGTCGATGAGCTTCGGCTTCTCGACCGCGCCACCGACCAGGATGATGTTCTGCGGCTTGAGATCGCGGTGCACGAGGTTGCGCGCGTGCGCCTCTGCGAGCGCCAGCGCGATCGCGCGCCCGAGCGCGGCGATGTCCTCGACCGTCAGGCGCTGCCGGCGCAGCACGCGCGAGAGCGGGGGACCTTCGATCCACTCCATCGCCAGCCACAGCGCGCCGCCTTCGTCGCGCCCGTGCCCGACGTAGCCCACGATCCCGTCGTGCGCGATCGAGGCGAGCGCGTCCGCCTCGCGGTCGAGCCGGCGCGCGTCGAGCTCCGAGAGCCCGCGCAGGATCTTGAGGGCGACCTGCGCGCCTGATTCGGCGTCACGCGCGCGGTACACCGCGGCGGTCCCCCCTGATCCGACCGGCTCGAGCACCTCGAACCGCCCCGGTCCGTCGACCCGCATCGGTCGACGATCATAACCAGCCCGCCGCCCGGAAACTCAAAAATTGCACGGTGGTTGCGCGACTCGGTCCGCTACGTGATCGCCTCCCAGAAACCACGCGGCTGCAGCGTCGAGCGCTGCGACTCATGTGCACAACCACCGTGCCTTTCGTGAGTCGCAGGAGCCCCCGAGAAGGTCGCAAAAAAATGATGGGCCCCCCAACGGTTCGATCCCTCGTACATCTTCGGGTAGGGAGACGTGGGCGCGGCGGCTACAAGTCGCGGTCGACGCGCTCGATGCGCGCAACCAGCGCGGCGAGCTCCTGGCGCAGGCGCACGAGGCGCGCGCGGTCACGCTCCTGTTCGAGATCGAAGCCGGTCGCGCACGCGAGCTCGGTCGGGACCCGTTTCGCCTTGGTGCGGAGCTTCTGACCCTCGGCCGTGAGCTCGACGACGACCACGCGCTCGTCGGCGGTGTCGCGGCGGCGCGTGACGAGGCCGTGCTGCTCGAGCCGCTTGAGGAGCGGCGTGAGCGTGCCCGAGTCGAGCGCGAGCCGCTCACCCAGCACCTTCACGGACGCCGACTTCTCCTGCCACAGGACGAGCATCACCAGGTACTGCGGATAGGTGAGGCCGAGCGGCTCGAGGATCGCTGCGTACGCGCGCGTCACGGCGCGCGACGCGCTGTAGAGCGCGAAGCAGAGCTGCTGATCGAGGAGAAGCGCGTCGTCGGAAGCCGTCATGGTTGCTCCGTTCCGGCTCAGGCTCCGGCCAGGCGGACCTCGACGGCGATGTTGCCGCGCGTGGCGTTGGAGTACGGGCAGACCTCGTGCGCGGCCTTCACGAGCGCCTCGGCTTGTGCGCGGTCGAGCTCGGGGACGCTGACCTCGAGCTCGACGGCGAGGCCGAAGCGCTGACCGACCGGGCCGAGGCTCACCTTCGCCGTGACGGCGATGGGACCGGTCTTCAGCTTCATGGCTCGCGCGACGTGCGCGGCGGCGCTTCCGAAGCAGGCGGCGTAGCCCGCGGCAAAGAGCTGCTCGGGGTTGGTGCCGGCGCCGTTGCCACCGAGCGCGCGCGGCGGAGAGAGCGCGACGTCCAGCAGGCCGTCGTCGGTGGCGGCGCGGCCATCACGGCCGGACGTGGCGGTCGCGGTGGCGGTGTAGAGGGTCTTTTCGAGGAGGGTGGGGGTCGCGTTGGTCATGGAGTGATAGATAGTGCGCAATTCGATTGTGCGCAATGTAAATCGACACGCGAAGCTTCAGGGGTGCCCAAGCCCCCGGAATCAGGCGACCCAGGTGATCTGGTAGCTGCGGAGCTCGCGTTCGATGGTGAGGTCGACCGCCTCGCCGACACGGCGGCCGACGAGCGCGCGACCGAGCGGGGAGGAAGGTGTGATGACCGCGAAGAGGCCGTCGCCGCCGGGGCCCTCGAGCGTGATGCCGGCGCCGACCGGCGCGAGGAACACCGTGCGGCCCTCGCCGGTGTCCTCGTCCTCCACCTCGACCAGCGCGCCGACCGCGATGGGGGAGCGCTCGCCCCAGCGCGGCGGCGTGAAGGCGGCGAGGGCCTCGACGGCGGCCTCGGCCTCGCGCAGCCGGCGATCCTGGGCGCGCGCCATGCTGCCTTGTTCGATCGCGGTGCGCGAGTCCTCGCGCTTCTCGGCGGGGGTGGCGCCCTCGCGGGCCTCGACGGCGGCGGCATCGCGCGCGCTACGGGCGACGCGCGCCGCGCCGAGCAGGTGCTCGCGGAGCTGAGCGACGAGGAACAGCTTGTCCATGCGTGGATCGTTCCGCTGCTGGGCGCCCGGGGCAAGAAAGCGGCAACCGGGGAGGCGGTGATACGCTGCGCGCGTGACGAAGCAGCGCGGTCTGACCTTCGGCGAGGTCGTCGAGGCCGGGGGCGTGCGGGAGCAGGCGTCGCTGGCGACCCGGGAGGTCATCAAGCGCAGCAACGACGAGGCGGCCGAGGACGCCCGCGTCCATCTGTACGTCCTCTCGTGCGACACGTGCACGGCGACCAAGGCGTGCTGCTCGTTCGTCACGACGGCGTACCTCTACGAGGCCGTGCCCATCGCCGCGCGGCTGGTCCGCGAGCGCCGCGACACCCCGGCGCTGCGCAAGCGGCTGCGCGATGCGGCGGACGCGATGGAATCGACCCGCTCGCGCGAGTACCGCCGTCCGTGCGTGTTCCTCGACCCCGCCGAGCGCTGCACCATCTACGAGGACCGGCCGAGCGTGTGCGGCACGCACATGGTGTCGTCGCCCGCCGAGCACTGCGCGCAGCCCGACGGGAAGGTCGAGAAGATCGTCGCGCCGCTCCAGGACTCCGCGCCGCCGCAGTTCGCCGTGCTCCTCGGCGAGAGCGTCGGTCTCGAGGACATCGGCATCCACTACTTCGGCGTCATGCCGCGCATGGTGCTGCTCTGCCTCGAGGCCTGGGGACGCGACGACTACGCGCGCTTCCTTGCCAAGCACTGCCGCGCCGCCGCGGAGCGCCTCACGTCGCGAGGTTCGTGACGATCGGCGTGCCGCGCTTCACGGTCTTCGTGACCGGCGTCTTGTCGGCGATCTCGAGGAGTCTGGCGCGCTGCTCCTCGGTGAGCGTGGGCGCGACCTTGATGGTGCGCGTGATCCGCTCGCCGTCGGCCTCGCGCGTGATCGTCGCGTCGACGTGCACGGGGCCGAGCTGCCAGCCCTTGCGGTCGGCGTACATGCGCAGCGTGATCGACGTGCACGCCACGAGCGCGGACAGGAGCAGCGCATAGGGCGCCGGCCCGGCGTCGGCGCCGCCCTGCGCAGCGGGCTCGTCGGCGACCACGGTGTGGTGCCCGGCGCGGATGGTCTGCGCGTACGGCGCGTCGCCGCTGTCGAGGTGAACCGTCGCGAGGTGGAGGTCGTGGTCGCTCACAGCTCCGGCATCGTACATCGGTCTGGTTCGCGTGACGCGGTGTATCCTGACGCGGCTCGATGCCCTGGTTCACGCTCGCGCTCACCGCAGGGCTCGTCATCTGGGGCGGCATCGTCAGCGTCATCATCGTGCTGCAGCGCCGCTCGGCGGCCGCCACGCTCGCGTGGCTCCTCGTCCTCGCCTTCCTCCCCGTCATCGGGCTGATCGTCTATCGCTTCATCGGACCCCTCCGGCTCGAGCGCAAGCGCGTGAAGCGCTCGGTCAGCCGGCAGGCGGTGCGCGAGGTCCTGGCCGCGCGCGCGCTCCTCACCGATCAGGGCAACGAGCACCGCCAGCTCGCGCTGGTCGGCATCGGCCTGGGCGAGTCCTCGCCGCTGCGCGCCGAGTCGGTCGAGCTCTACTTCGACGGTGACAGCGCCTACGCCGCGATCCTCGCCGCCGTCGCCGCCGCCACGCACCACGTCCACCTCGAGTACTACATCTGGGAGCCCGACCGGATCGGCACCGAGCTGCGCGACGCGCTGATCGCCCGCGCCAGGGCCGGCGTGCAGGTGCGCATGATCGTCGACGGGACCGGATCGAGCGGGCTCAAGCGGCGCTGGCTCGCCCCGCTGCGGGAGGCTGGCGTCGAGGTCGCGTGGTTCAATCCGCTCCGCCTGCGCGCGCTGCGCATGCGCCGGCCCGACTTCCGCACGCACCGGAAGATCGTCGTGTGCGACGGGCGCGTCGGCTTCACCGGCGGGATGAACATCACCGACTTCCACAGCGCTGCGCGCAGCACCGAGTACTGGCGCGACACGCACCTGCGCGTGACCGGCGCCGCCGTGTGGCCGCTCCAGCGCCTCTTCACCGAGGACTGGAGCTTCGCCGCCGGCCATATCTGTCCCGTCGACGAATCGACCTTCCCGGCACCGTCGACCGCCGGCGAGCACCTGGTCCAGTTCCTCGGCTCGGGCCCGGACTCGAGCGCGTTCGCCATCCACAAGGTGTTCTTCACGGCGATCAACCAGGCGACCGAACGGCTGTGGATGACGACGCCGTACTTCGTCCCCGACGAGGCGCTGCTCATGGCGATCACGAGCGCCTCGCTGCGCGACGTCGACGTGCGGCTCATCGTCCCGCGCCGCGGCGACAGCCGGCTGGTCGATCTCGCCGCGCGGAGCTACTTCCCGGAGCTGCTCGAGGCCGGCGTCCGCATCTTCGAGTACGAGGCGCGCTTCATCCACGCCAAGACGATGGTGTGCGACGGCGACGTCGCCATCGTCGGCACCGCGAACCTCGACAACCGCAGCTTCCGCCTGAACTTCGAGGTCGCGGGCATCGTGTTCGGCACCGACGTCAGCGACGAGCTGGCGCGCGCCTTCGAGCTCGACCAGCAGGGCAGCAAGGAGATCCTGCGCGGCGACATGGAGCGGCAATCGCTCCTCCGGCGCTTCGGCCAGGCCAGCGCGCGCCTCATGTCGCCGCTGCTCTAGTCAGCGCGCCGCGAGCACGAACCTGCCCTGGAGCGCGGTCGACGTCGACTTGAACTCGACCGCCTGCTGGCCGGCGGCGAGCTCGATGGTGGCGTTGCCCTCGCGGTCCCAGCGCACGACGCGCGCGCCGCCGGTCAGGCTCGGCTCGAACGTGTACTCGGACCAGCCGAGGAGCGAGTCGGCGCCGCGGCGCTGATCGATCGCGATGCGCGCGGTGGCCGCCGCGGGGACCGATTGCGGCTGTTCGGCGGTGACGCGGTCGAGCTGGCTCGTGCCGGCCGCGGTGGTGAGCGTGATGGTCGCCTCGAGGTGGTCGGCGGCGGCCACGTCGAAGACCTGGGTGCCCACGACCTGGGCGTCGGCGTCGAGGAGCTCGACCGTCACGCGGCCGGGGGCGACCGCCGTGAGGGTGTAGGCCTCCTCGGCCTGGAGGAATCCGGCTTCGAGGGTCGCGACGGCCCCCTCGACCACCCGCGCCGAGGTGGCGATCCCGAGCGGCGTGGTCTGGAAGGCGACCTTCGCCCCCACGGCAACCGGGCGTTCCAGCTCACAGATCTGACGTCCACAGGCGAGCGGGGTGGCCGAAACCACGATGGGATCCGGCTCGTCCGAGCAGGCGGCGAGGGGGAGGAGGAGGGTCGAGGCGGCAAGGAGAGAGAGGAGCTTCATGCCCTGTCAGTGAGCAAGGCGCGCGCCCGGTCGGTGGTCCGGCACCGCCCGGAAACCGACGACAGCCGCCGGAACGGACCGGCAGTCTCCGACGACGAACCGACGATTTTCCGTCAGTGCGTTGCTCTCGTCACGGTGAGCCTTGTGCGACGATGGGCACCATGGCGAAGGCGAAGACCAAGTCGAAATCGAAATCGAAGGCGGCGGCGAAGGCGACTGGCAAGGCGAAGCCGAAGGCGAAGGCGGCCAAGAAGGGCGCCAAGCCCGTCGCGAAGGCGAAGGCGAAGCCCAAGGCCGCCGCAACGGCGAAGGCCGCGCCGAAGGCGAAGCCCGTCGCGAAGGCGAAGGCCGCACCGAAGGCGAAGCCGGCTCCGAAGGCGAAGCCGGCGGTCGCCGCTGCCCCGCCGCCGCCTGCCGCTCCGCCGCCGCCCGCACCGGTGCTCGCCGATGCGGAAGCGGACGGGTGGAGCGAGCCGCTGTCGGCGGACTAGCGGCTCGTTCCGTTCACGCGTCGATCAGTCGAAGTACGGCTGCGTCGCGCGATTGATGCGCGCGAGCAGATCGCGCGCCTGCGTCGCCTCGATCGGCGACAGCGTGCCCGACACGAGCTGCGACTCGATCCCCGCCTTCGCGTCGAGCAGCGCGGAGAGCGCCTCGACCGTCTGGCGACCCTTGAGGATGTCGACCGTCAGCCGGCGGCTCTGGTAGCTGCGCACGCCGTCGACGTTGTTGAGCACCGCGAGGATCTGCTCGTCGATGCGCGCGGCGATCGCGAAGCTCGGCGCGGCGCCCTCGAGGCGCAGGATCTCCTGGAGCACCAGGTCGGCGCCCGACGCGAAGAACGTCGGATCGGCGAGCAGCGCCGGGTCGAGCGGAGCCGCGACCTGGTCGAGCATGGTGTCGAGCGCGCGGTTCGACTGCACGAAGTCACCGTTGTTGGCGTAGTCGAGGACGCCGAGCGCGTACGACGAGAAGTACGGCAGGTACGACGCGTCGACGCCGTAGCGGACGAAGAAGTCGCGCAGGAGCTCCCAGCGCGGCTGCCACGTGGCGGCGAACGGGTCGGCGCCGGTGTCGAACCGCTGGCAGTCGGGGTCGAAGCCGACCGCGTCGTCGGTGCAGAACGGCTGCGCCGGCAGGTTCGGGGACAGGCCGTACAGGTAGCGGACGGCGTCGACGTCGTACGTGCCGAGCGACGTGCCCTGCGCGACGCGCGTCTCGAAGTCGGTGTAGTCCATCACCGACGACGAACCGGGGAACGCGTCGATCAGCGTGCCCTTGAAGTTGTGGCGCAGCCCGAGGTCGTGGCCGACCTCGTGCACGATCATGTTCGAGAGGTACTTCTCGAGCTTCTGACCGGCGGTGAGGTTGCTCTCGCCGGTGCGGGGGCGGAGCTGGTCGCGGGCCTCGTCGGCGTGGAGCACGCACAGCGGGTCGGACTTCACGCCGCCCCACTGGAGCGCGGCGAGCTTCGGACGCGAGGGCGTGGTCGGGCGCGCCGGCGCGGTGTTGCTGCCGCCGGTGCCGGCCGGGTCGTCCTCGAAGCCGGTGCGGTCGACCCACGCGCCACCGAAGTAGACGCTGGCGCCGCGGATCTCGCCGGTGTTCGGGTTGGTGCGCCAGTTGGCGAACGCGAAGCCGAGCGACGGGTCCGGATCGAAGATGATGTAGTTCTTGTCGTCCTGGCTGAACGACTCGCCTGCGGTGGCGACGCGCGCGCGGAAGACCGTGAAGCCGAAGGCGCCGTTCCACGCCTCGATGCCGGCCTTCACGGCGCCGACCAGGTTGGCGTCGGCGTACGCCGGCGAGTTGTCGAGCTCGACGAGCGCGGGCGAGATCACCCACTCGATCGGCTGCATGCCGGGGTGAATGTCCCAGTGCGCGGCCGTCTGGCGGATGCCGCCCCCGTTGGGGACGAGCTTGGGATCGCTCCGGAAGAAGTGCTCCTGCCACGGGAGCTCGACCTCGCGGTAGTGCGAGCCCTCCTTGTAACGACGAAGCGCGATGCCGAGCGTGCCCGAGCCGCGGAACGTGTTGACCTCGATCGGGTCGTCGACGATCGGCTGGTCGGCGTACCCGGTGAACACCTGCTCGTAGGTCGCGCCGTCGGCGACCTGGCGGAAGTTCTGCATGAACGAGAGCTCGGTCTCGAAGCGGATCGGCCAGCCGCTGGTGCCGAACCAGTCCGCGAGGAGGTCGAAGCGGTTCAGGCCGGCCGACGGGTCGATGTAGATGTACTGGTTGGCGCCGGGGAGGTTCGGGGCCTCGACCAGCGGGTACGCCTCGACCAGGACCTCGGGGTCGAACACCGACGAGCTGGTGTGGCGATCGTCGGCGTCGAAGACGAAGAGCTTGTCGTTCTGGATCTTGAACGACACGACGCGGGTGCCGAGCGACGTGGCCGCGCCCCACGAGACCTGGCCGGGGAACCACTGCTGGAGGAACGCCGACAGGAACCAGCGGTCGCTCAGCGAGGACTTCTTGATGGCGAGGTAGAAGCTGGTGTTCGACGGCGCGGCGCGCAGGCGCGCGGCGGGTGTGCCGGCTTCCTCGAGCTGGCGCTGGCGCTCGGCCGCTTCGGAGCGGCTGACCTCGCGCGGGATCGCGACGAAGTCGGCGCCGGCGAGCAGGTCGGGGGCGTCGGGGTCACCGCTGTCGACGACGTCGTTGTCGCCGCATGCGGGCAGAGAGAAGAGGGGAGTGGCCAGTGCGGCCGAGAGCAGGAGCGGGCGGAGTTTTCGCAGCACGTTGTCACCTCGTGGCGCAGGGAGTAGCGCCGGACAGCCGAGGCACACGCTACGAGAACGCGGCTCGCTCACCGAATGCAGTTGAGGGTAACGATCGGCAAGCAGCGGACATCGTGTGCGCGAACACGTCGCGCGATCACGTCGATGCGAGTGACAGAAAGCGTTCATTGACGCGTGTCACACGAACTGGTGATGTGCCGCGCGGAGGTGCCTTGATGAGGATGACGCGCGTTCGCGTGTGGATGGTATCGGTGTGTCTGGCGGCAGGTGCGGGGTGTGCAACGTCGGCAGAGCCCGACGAACCCGATGTGGTGTCGTCGGTGGCGGGTGACGCCGACGACCTGCGCGGCGACGACGGTGTTCCCGTCGGCACGACGATCAACAGCGGTGGTCACGGCGGCGGCGGCGGTGGCGGCGGCGGCGGTCATCACGATGACGACTGCGACGACTGTCAGTGCGTCAGCTGCTGGGATCTCGACGAAGACGGCCGCTGCGATTGGCGGGAGGACGTCGATCATTCCGGCTCGTGCGATCCGGGCGACTGTCTCGGCGAGCAAGGCCCGCGCGGTCCGGCGGGTCCCGCGGGTCCGGCGGGTCCCGCGGGCGCAGTGGGCGCGCAAGGTTCGGCAGGTCCCTCAGGTCCGGCGGGCGCCGTCGGCGCGCAAGGTCCGGCGGGTCCGGCCGGCGCGCAGGGTCCGCAAGGCGAGGTCGGCGCGACCGGCGCGACGGGCGCGATCGGACCGCAAGGTCCGCAAGGCGAAGTCGGCGCGATCGGACCGCAGGGTCCGCACGGCGAGGTCGGCGCGACCGGCGCGATCGGACCGCAGGGTCCGCAAGGCGAGGTCGGCGCGACCGGCGCGACGGGCGCGATCGGACCGCAAGGTCCGCAAGGCGAGGTCGGCGCGACCGGACCGCAGGGTCCGCAAGGCGAGGTCGGCGCGACCGGACCGCAGGGTCCGCAAGGCGAGGTCGGCGCGACCGGCGCGACCGGCGCGACCGGCAACACCGGTGCGACCGGTGCCACCGGACCGCAAGGTCCTCCCGGAGCGCAGGGCGCGACCGGCAACACCGGCGCGACCGGTGCCACGGGACCGCAGGGACTGCCCGGACCGCAGGGCTCGACCGGCTCCACTGGCTCGACTGGACCGCAGGGTCCCCCGGGTCCTCAGGGCGCGACCGGACCGCAGGGCCCGCCCGGCCTCGAGAACACGATCGTCGCGTCGTTCAACATGCAGTTCTCGATCGACGATCGCAGCGGCTGGACGCACGTCGAGGACCTCGGCGACGACCAGTGCCTCCCGGCCATCCCGCTCGGCTTCACGTTCAACGGCTTCGGCGCCAGCACGTCGCAGGTCCAGGTCTCCTCGAACGGCGTCCTCTTCTTCGGGACCTCGTGCGCGGCGAACTTCACCAACTTCTCGCTGCCCACCTTCATCTCGTCGAACCCGTTCCTCGCGTTCTTCTGGGATGACCTCAAGGACTACGGCAGCGGCGAGTACTACGAGTACGCGACGCTGGGCGCGCCCGGCGGCCGCGTGTTCAACCTGTTCTACCGCCAGCGCCTGTTCTCGAGCGTCTGCGACTCGAACGCGATCCAGGTGATGATCCAGATCCACGAGGGCTCGAACATCGTGAACGTCACGTACTCGGGCTTCTCCGGCTGCGCGCAGATCCGCGGCGCCAGCGCGACGTTCGGTCTCCAGGCC
Organism: Kofleriaceae bacterium; assembly: GCA_035525615.1. Lineage (GTDB taxonomy): Bacteria > Myxococcota_A > Polyangia > Haliangiales > Haliangiaceae > UBA2376. Next base: position 67,466 of record DATLEB010000173.1, read on the forward strand.
GCGAACGCCTCGCAGGCCGTCATCGCCGGCTACGACTCGCCGGTGCTCGACGACAACCGCAACTACCAGTCGATGAGCTTCCAGCCGCCGCCCTGAGCCCGGCGCTCGCGACGGAGCTCACGCCGAAAACACCACCGGCGTCGGATTCGCACCTTTCGGTAGCGATTCCGACGCCGGCCCAGACGCCTCCCTCGTACTACGGGTGGCTATCCGGGTTGGTGGGGTTGGTACCCCACAGCAGCTCGTCGCCATCGACATAACCGTCGTTGTCGCGGTCGATGCCGATACGTGCACCCGATCCGGTCGGAACGCACGTGTACGTGACCGACGGGTAGAACCCGTTGTTCACGAGCGCGCGCAGGCTGAGATCCGTGAGCGACGGCAGGAAGCTCACGTTGGGCTGGAACTGGCCCGCCGTCAGGACGTAGCCGACATCGGGGCTCCAGCCGGTGGCGGCCTTCGCGACGAGGTCGCATTCCCCCGCGGTGGCGCGCGCGACCAGCAGGTCGATGCGCGGGTTCACCGCCGTCGCGCTGGTCTTGGTCAGCGTGATCTGCTGACCGACCACCGGCGCCAGGTTGGTGTCGAACGCGATCATGAACGCGACGATGGCCTTGCGCAGCGCGAAGCCGCCGTCCTCGAGGATGACCGGGCCACCCGGGTTGTTGATCGAGTTCGGATCGATGAACGGGATGCCGAACGGGTTGGCGGGCACCACCGTGCCGTCCGACAGCGTCACCGGCACCGGCGCCTTCAGGAACACCTGCGCGGTGAAGAAGTGCTCCATCGTGCCGAGCGAGCCGTCGTGCTGGAAGCCGTAGCCGCGGATCTGATCCGTGGCCGGGCCCTGCTGCAGGATGATCGTGCCGGGCTGCAGCGAGTCGGGCGAGCTGCCGAACATGCCGATCTTCGTGTACATGTTCCGCAGGTGCGGGATCTTGAAGATCTGCACCTCGAACTCGAACGACATCCTGCCGTCGGTGCCGAAGAACCCGGGGTGCGCCGTCGCGCCGGTGTTCGCCGTCGGGTTCAGCGTGTGGCAGCCGTTGCAGTTGTGGAAGCGGTCCGACGGGAGCTCGCGCACCGTGCCGTCCGGCAGCGTCACCGAGTTGAAGTAGAAGTTGCGGCCGATCTGCTGCTCGGGCGTGAGCGAGTTGTCGAGGTTGCGCACCGGGTTCGGCGGGTAGACCACCTGCAGCTGGAAGTCCGCGAAGTCGGACATGTCCTGCGTGCTCAGCTGCTCCTCGCGGCCGATGAGGCCGGGGAACGCCACGTTGAACGACGTGAACGCCTTGTGCTCGTCGAAGAAGCCGGCGTTCGGCTGCGCCGACACGATCGCCGTGCCGGTGGCCGGATCGATGAAGGGCGCGCCCGTCTGCTGCACGGCGCCGTTGCGGTCACCGCGCCAGTGCATCGCGCCGTGGTTCTCCATGCCGCGCAGCGACTGCGTCGTCATCGGACCCTTGAGCGGCATGAAGTAGTTGAAGATGGGAGCGAAGCGCGGCAGGAGCGCGGCGATCACCTCGGGCGCGATCGCCTGCACGTTGCCGAGCTTGGTGATGGGCAGCGGACGGCCGCCCGGATCGCCGAGGTCCCACGCCAGGTCGTCGTTGTCGCCGCCGATGTGGCAGCTGGCGCACGCCGAGTCACCGTGACCCGACGTGAAGTCGGTGTCGTAGAGGTACTGGCGGCCGACCGTCACGCTCGCCGGCTCCGGGTTGTACATCTCGACCTTGTTCACTTCCGCGCGGGTGCGCAGGTCGACGATCGAGATGCTGTTGTCGAAGCGCGTGAGCACGTAGGCCTTGCGGCGCCCCTCGTCGAGGACCACGCCCGTCGGGCCGCCGCCCGAGAGCGGGACCTGCGACGTGAGCGTCGGCGTCGGGTTGCCGGCCTCGAGGGCGGCGGTCGAGTAGATGGCGAGCTTGCCCGAGCCCTGCGCGACCGTGTAGAGCGTCGTGCCGTCCTTCGAGACGACGACGTCCTGCGGGAACGCGACCGCGAGCTCCTTGGCGGCCGCGTTGGGCGCCGCGTCGTGGTCGATGTGCGAGTTGAGATCGCGCGCCGTGACCGAGCCGCTGGCCGGGTCGATGACCGTGATCTGGTTGTCGGCGATGTGGCCGCGGACCGACGTGAAGCCGGGGGTGTGCCCCTCGAAGCGCACGTCGTTGCGCGCGTCGAGGTTGGTCACGTAGACCTTCCCGTTCTTCGGGTTCACCGCCATGTTGAAGAGCACGGTGCCGACGTGCGCGAACGGTGCGCCGAGCTGGACCGGCGGGTTGGCGTTCGCGTTGATCGCGAACACGTCGTAGTCGGGCAGCTTGACCTTCACGTAGGCGTCGAAGTTGGTGCCGTACGCGTCGAGCCAGTGGCCGTTCTTGAACTTCACGATGAGGCCGGTCGGCGGCATCGGGATGACCATGCCGCCGAGGTTGATCGTGGCCGGGCCCGGCATCACGCCGCCGTAGACCTTCTCGACGGCCTCCTTCGAGACCGCGGTGGTCTGGTTGCCCGACTTGAACGCCGCGGCGTAGACCTTGCTGCCGTCGGCCGAGACCGCGAGCGCGCGCGGCGTGTCGGCGAAGAACGTCAGCTTGGTGAGGCGCGAGCCGCCCAGCGTCGTGCCGAGGTTGTTGGCGTCGAAGACCCAGACGTCGGCGCGGCCGACACCTGCGGTCTGCAGATCGTAGGCGTCGCCGGTGTTCTGGCCGCGATGCGCGCACGTGATGAACGCGCGGCTCTTGTCGGGGCCTGCGAACACGATGTCGCGCGGCTCGTCGCCCACCAGGAGGGTGCGGGCGACGCGCGCGTTCACGCCGAGGCCGACCTTGACGATGCTCACGGAGTCGGAGAGATGGTTGGTGACCCAGACCTCGTCATCGGTGCGCGCCGCGACCGCGGTCGGCTCGAGGCCGACGACGACCGAGCCGATCGACGTCAGGCGCGACGACTCGATGCGATAGATCTCGAGGCGGTTGTCCGGCGTGTTGAGCGCGAACAGCAGCTTGCCGTTCGGCGACATCGCGAGCGGACGAACCTGCAGCGTCTCGAACAGCGTGTAGGGGTTGCTGCTCGTCGGGATCTGGACGGCAGCCGTGGATGTGTCCGGGTCGACGGTCGACTCGACCTCCACAGAGCACCCAGCAGCTGCGACCGCGAAACAACACGGTGAAAGCCAGCGAAGACTCATGAAGTTCCCTCCTCACGCCACCCTTACGGAAGTCAGATGTAGGCTGAAAGCAGTAAGACTTGCGGTGGAGCTTTCACTTCTCGCACGCACAATGCGAATAAAACACGCAGAGGCCACGACGACACGCGCGCACCTGTAGCGCCCTATAGTCGTGCGGGTGAGAGAGACATTCCTTTTCGCGACCATCGCGACGGTGATCTCGTGCGGACCGAAGGCGACGCCGCCGCTCGTCACGAGCACGAACGACCCGGATGCGGGGACCTCGTCCGATGTGGGTGTCGGCGCAGGCGGCGGCGGCACCGGCGAGGTGGTGTGGACGTGGAGCGCCGGCATCGTGGCGGCGTGGCGCGTCGACGGCATCATCAACGACGTCCTCGCGCTCGACGACAAGCGCGCCCTCGCGATCGGCGGCGGCGCGCTGCACCTGATCGCGCTCGACACCGGCGCCGTGACCAAGGCGGCGACGTTCGAGAAGGGCACGCCGGCGGCGCTGGTGCACGCTGGGGGGCGCGTCCTCGCGTGGGGCAACCACGGCAAGGTCGCCGAGGCGTGGTCCATCGATCCCGCGACGCTCGCGGTCACGCGCCTCGACCTGCCCGACGCGTCGGTGGGGGCGGGGCCCAAGGGACGCTTCGCGATCGGCGTGTCGCCCGATGGCACGCGCGTGGTGACGTGCAGCGACGATCGCTGGCCGACCGTGCGCGACGCGACGACGCTGGCGCCGGTGCAGACGTTCAGCGGCGCCGACGGCTGCAACAGCCCGCGCTTCGTCGATGATGGTCGCGTCGTGCTCGATCGCGTCGACTCGCGCACCGCCGGTCGCATCGGCGACGTGACGACCGGCAAGCTCACGCCCGTGAAGGCGGGGACGGTGCTGCCGTTGCCGGGGCCGGGCGGGCGGTCGGCCTCGGTCGAGGTCGGCAAGGTGACGATCAGCGCCCGCGGCAAGGAGCTCGTGACCCACGCCGCGGGCGCGTTCTCCCAGCCGCAGTGGCTGGCCGATGGCAGCGCCCTCGTGTCGACGGCTCGTGGCTCGCTGGTGGTGCTGCCCGCCAAGGCGGGTGGTGTGATGCGCACGGTCGAGATGCCGGCGGCGTTCCGGCGCACGACGCCCATCCCGGGCACGGCGAAGCTCGTGTTCCAGGCCGGCCCGCACCGACTCGGCGTGATCGACGCGGCGAGCGGCGCCGTCGTGACCGCGCAGGGCACGAACCTGCGGGACGTCGCCAAGATCGCGGTGATCGACGGCACCGTGGTCTCGGGCGCGGAACGCCTGCGCGTGTGGCGCGGTGAGACCATCCTCGCCGCGGGCCCGCTCGCCGTGGCGGAGACGATCGACGTCGACGCCGGCAAGCCGGCGCTCTACGCGACGCTGGACGGTGTGTTCACGCTCGACATGACGTCGGGCGAGGCGGTCGCGGTCGGCGACGGGGCGTCGAGCACGGCGGCCGATCGTCACGAGGATCGCGTGCTTTTCGACGCCGACGAGTACGTGCGGTCGCGCGACGGCGGCGTGGCCGACGACCACTGGTTCAAGCGCAAGGACGACTTCTTCGTCACCGACGTGGACGCGGCGACCGGACGCGTGGCCATGACCGACGACAACGCCTTCTACGTGGCGCGCCCCGACAGCGACGAGCTGTTCGCGTTCCACGCGTTCGACTGCCAGGATCCGCTCTACATCTACCTCGAGCGCGGGCGCGACCGCGCCGCGACCTACGACGGCGTGGTCGTGCACCTCTACGACACGAAGACGAGGCAGGCGCTGGGCGGCATCGAGCTCACCGACGACAACATCGAGGCGCTCGCCTTCATCCCGGGCAGCCACGAGCTGGTGCTGGTCGGCGAGTCGCTCTACCTCTGGGACCCGTACGAGCAGACCGCCGTGGCGTGGCCGCTTCCCGCGGCGCACGGCCTCGCCGGCGTGACCACCGCCGCCGTCGACCCCACCGGCAAGCAAGTCGCGGTCGGGTTCTCCGACGGTTCGGTGCTCTGGGCGACGCTCGACGGCGTGCGCACGCGCGCCGCGGTGGTGGGCGCCGACGTGTTCACGTCGAAGGCGCGCCCGGCCCTTCGCTGCAAGGGCAAGCCGATGGTGACGACGCTCGGCGAGGTGCGCGGCCCCGACGACGACGACTAGCAGCTACGACTACTTCGCCCACACCATGCGAATGCGCTCGAGACGGCGTGCGCGCTCCGCGTTGTGCGCATCCGAGAGCTGCCGGTCGAAACCTGCGGTCTGCGCCTCGTACTGCTTGGTCTTGCAGGTGCGGTCGGCCTCGTTCCACATCCGATCGCTCATCCCTTCGACCTTGGTCACCTTGCCGCCGCGATACGTGACGACCGCGAGCTGATTGGCGACGCGGTTGCCGCCGTACCTGGCAAGCACCTTGTCGACGCAGGTGTTCCAGCGCTCGATCGTCGCGACGTATTTCTTGATGATGGGCGACTGTGCGTCGGTCTCGAATGCGGTGAAGCCTTCGTGGTCGGGCTGGAGATCGTCCATCTCGAACGAGAGCTGGAGTGGGTCGATGCGCTCGGGCAGGGCGGGCGCGCTCGTCGGCGCGATCGCGAGCTTGGTGCCGTCGTTCAACGCGACGGCGAGGCCCTGCGCGTTGATGACCCGGAGCCCACTGCCGTGAGCGCCAGGACCGACGACCAGGAGTGGCTCGTCGGGTTGCGCGAAGGTGCCCTCGTCGCTCGTGATGGTCTCGCGCGCGTAGACGAACGCCTCTCGGGGGGCCCGGAGGAAGAGCTCCTGCCGGACGTGCGCGGCGGCGACGTCGCCGAGGAACGGGAAGATCGCGTCGGCGCGGCGCTGCTCGAGGGGCGCATCGGCGGCGATGGACCCGACCTGCATCATGCGCTCGCGCGGCGTGGCCGGCGTGGACAGCACGATGCGGAACGAGGTCGCCGGTCCGCGTCCCTTCGCGCGCAGCAGGTACCGCCCCGGCTCGAGGTCGCGCCATTCGCGCGGCTTCATGGGGCCGGCGACGATGCCGGCACGTTCGGTCACCGGGCCCCAGAGCGCGAAGTGGACGCCGCGGAGCTCGGCGCCGTGCCGATCGAGCTGGCGCATCGGCGCCGCGACGTCCAGGATCGCGATCGACTGCTCGCGGTCGCCTTCGACCGTGGCGTTGATGGGCAGGAAGCGCTCGGCGAGGAGGGCATCCGATAGCTCCAGCGGCGCAAGCTTCGCCGGCCACGGCACCTCGGCGAGCCTGGTCAGCAACCGGTCGCGCCACGCTGTCATCGCATCCACGCCGGCGGGATACGCGCCGCGGCGATCGCCGAGCATGTTGACGAGACGTGCGGTCTCGGCGAGGTCGGCGGGGTCGGGCTCGCCGTGTTTCGTCGCGATGGGCTCGATGCGCGCCAGGACGATCGCCGTGCGCTCGACCAGCTTCACGGCGGCGAGGCGGTCGTCGACCTTGTTCAGGTTCAGCTGCACCTTGCCGGGGAGCGGGCCCGCCACGTTCAGCTTTCCGCTGCGCAGCTCGGTGCGGACCGTGGTCGTGAGCTGCTCGATGCGCGCCACCGCGCGCTTGATCTCGGCCGGGCGCGTGAAGGACGCCGGCTCGACCTTCATGGCCTCGACGAGCAGGTCGTTCAGCTCGACCAGGCGGGCACGCTTCTGCTTCTGCTCACGCTCGTAGCTCGCCATGTCGGCCTGGGCGGCGGGAAGGGACGTGGTGGTGACCGCGATCGCCGCGAGGGCGAGGGCCAGGAGGTGGCGGGCGCTCATGGCGACCGTGATAGCGTTTTCGGAGGCGAGCTGTCAGCTCGCTTTCCGGCGCGGCGCGAACCACCCGTCTGCGTTTGCGATCCGCGGCGGGTGCCACGAAATGCCAGCGTGAGCCTCAGAGGTGGCGCGCTTCGCTCGGGGGATTCCACCACGCATTGTTGCGTCCGTCGCACAGCGTGACCGGCGCGTCGGCGAGCAGCGCGGGATCGAGATCGTCGAGGCACGAGAGCTTCACGGAGACGTAGGCGCCGCCGATCTCCGGCACGTCCCCGAAGCCGTGCGTGCGCACGCCGCAGTGACGGCAGAAGACGTGATGACCCTGGCCCGAGCCGAAGGTGTAGTCGGTCAGATCCTCGGCGCCCGAGATCAGGCGGAACGCGTCGGGCTTGAGGAGGACGCCCCAGTTGCGCGTCTTCCAGCAGATCGAGCAATTGCACTTGCTCGTCCCCGTCGAGAGATCGATGTCGGCCGCGATGCGAACGCGGCCGCAGTGACAGCTTCCGTGGAAGGTCGTGGTGCTCATGGAAGGTAGCCTCTCACAGGCCGGTGACAGCCTTCTGTCAGGTTTGGGCAGGAGACGGCAGTCCATGCGCCGCCCGGCAGGTCTTCGCATAGAGATCGCGAAAGAGGTTGCGCGGATCGGTCACGCGCTTCACGGCGTTGTAGTTGTCCTTGTTCCACACGGCCCAGAACTCCTCGGGCGAGTAGTAGTTGTGAGAGATGAGGGTCTTGAGGCCGCCGATCCGGGCCAGCTGCTCCTCGAACTTCCGGTGGACGTTCATCCCGGGCGGCTGCTTCATGCCGTAGACCGCGAGGTCGAGGAACAGGTCGTCCTCGAGCCCGTCGAAGAAGGCCGGCGCGATCCACTCGTAGTCGCGGACGCGGCGATAGGGCACGCACCAGATCGGGAAGAAGGCGATCTCCCGGCAATACCAGTCGAAGAACGCCGGCACGCGTGAAAGCGGCACGAAGGTGTCGAGCGTGACGCGCGGCCGCTCCGCCGGCAGCCAGCGGTGGAAGCGCTGGGCGAGCCGGAGCACGGTCGTCGACGAGAGGAACGGCGTGACGTTCGTGACGCCGCGGTCGTAGCGGAACAGGTACTGCTCGGTGGTCAGGTAGTCGTCGCGGCGCGTGGCCGTGCTCTTCCAGTAGGTCCGCCAGCGATCGTAGCGGTGCGTGTACGGCGCGCCATCGACGAAGCGGCCGACGCTCAGCACGAGCTCGCTCGCGCCATGGATGATGCCGTCCATGAAATCGACGCCGTGCCACGCCGCATGGGAACGGATCGCGGCGAGGTAGTCGTCGAGCGTCCGGTACGACTCGTACGTGACGTGCACGAACGGCTTGGCGGGCACCAGCTGGAAGGTCAGCTTCGTGAGGATCCCCAGCGTCCCGAAGGCGCCATGCATCATCTGGAAGACGAGGGCGTGCTCGTTGTGCGGTGTGCACGTGAGCACGTCCCCGCCCGCTGTGACGACCTCGTACTCCAGACAGCTGTCATGGAACCCGCCGTGCCGGAACGACATCGACTCGAGGGAGCAGCCGGCGACCGCGCCGCCGACGGTGATGGTCTTCAGCTCCGGGACCACCATCGGGACCAGCCCGTGGGGCAGTGTGGCCGCGACGAGGTCGACGAAGGTGACGCCGGCTTCCGCGACGCAGATCTGGCGCACGGGATCGATCAGGAGGATCTGATCGAGGTCTGCGATGTCGATCTTGTCGTCGGTGTGCCGCAGATCGTTGGGCTTCGGGACGACATGCGAGACCGCTCGCTTGCGGAGGGAGAGATGCCCGCCACAGGTGCGATCACGGAGCTGGCCCGCGACGCGCGCGACCTTCTGGGCGTGCCCGGATTCGAGAGAGGCGAGAGACTCGAGAGACGCGCGAGACATGGACCCTGGCGGTTGCAGTAACCAGGCCACGCATGTCCAGGCCAGGCATCAGAGGGCGAGTCGCAGGGCGCGCGCGCGAACCGGCCAGGCGGCACGGCCGCGGCCGAAGAGGCCCGCGAGGATGGCCTCGGCATCGGCGCGAGCGGCGCGCGTGCGCATGATGCGGCGCCACATCCCGGTCTCGAGCTGCCAGCGCCACGGCGGTCGCGCGCCCAGCGCGATCACGCGGCGCGCGGTCGCGCGCTCGGCCTTGGTGAAGTCGGTGAGCGCGTCGTCGTCGCCGAGGATTCGCGGCGGCAGCTCGCCACCGCCGTGCTCGGCGAGGCGCATGAGGTCCGTGCGCCAGCCGGCACAGCCGAAGAGCTCGACCATGCGGATCCAGCCGCGCGCGAAGCCGCGTTCGCCCGACGGCAACGCGCGATGCGCCGCCGTGTGCGCGCGTACGGCGGTCTCGATGCTCTCGAGGTGCGCGCGCCACACGGCGAGGCGGAGCGCGTCGTGGTCGTCGCCGGGGCGAAGCCGCTGCATGGTGGCGAGCGTGTCGCGCCACAGCGCGAGCGAGCGGTCGTACATGGCGGGCGCCGACGGCAGCGCGAGCGCGGGCACCAGGCCGATCTGCGCGCCGGCCAGGTAGGGCACGACGCTGAGCGAGTAGTTGCAGACGCCCCACCAGCTCGCGGGATCGATCGTGTCGCCGCGACCGCCGAGCCGGCCGCTGCGGCGCTGCCACGCCAGCTGCGAGGCGTAGCCCCAGAACGGCGACAGCTCGCCGTGCGCGCCGAGCGCGTGGTGCGGGTTGCCGCGCTCGACGAGCAGGCGATAGAGGCCCATGCGCACGCCGGCGTCGTCCGGATCGCACGACGTGCGCGCCGACAGGTCGGGCAGGGCGCGCCACTCGTCGCCGAACGGGATGCGGCGGAGCCAGGCGTCGAGCGTGTCGGTGGACACGGCGTCAGTCTACCTGCAGCGGCTGGATGTCGGCCCAGTTCGGGCCGGCCTCGACGCCGACGCGCAGCGGGGCCTCGAGGATGAACGCGTTGCGCATGGCGCTCGCGCCGATGCGCGCTGCCTGCTCGAGCTCGGCGAGCGGCACCTCGAACAGGACCTCGTCGAGGATCTGGGCCAGCGGCTGCGCGTGCAGGCCGGCGGCGCGCAGCTGCGTGTCCGCGTCGAGCAGGCCGCGGCGGGCGACGTCCGAGACCGAGCCCTCGTGCGTGCCTCGCCGCGCGAGACGCTCGGCGTACGAGCGATCGTGCGGGTCGAGCGACTCGAGGCCGCCGATCGGCCAGCGCCGCCCGGCGATGGTCACGATGTAGCCCTGTTCGCGCGCCAGGCGCAGCTGCTCGTCCTGGAACGCGCGCACGGCCGCGTAGTGCGCGTCGAACTTCGCGATGAGCTCCTTCGCCTCCTGCGCCGAGACGCCGAGCTGCTGCGCGAGCGCGCTGGAGCCCTGGCCAGCGAACGTCGCGAAGTTCACGACCTTCCCGAGCTGCCGTTCCTCGTCGGTGAGCGCGTCGGCCGGCTTGTCGAGGAGCGCCGAGGCGGTGAGGCGGTGCATGTCGGCGCGCTGGCGCAGCGGCTCGATGAGGTTCGGCTCCTTGCTCAGGTGCGCGAGGACGTGCAGGCCGAGCTGGCTGTAGTCGATCGACAGGAGCGCGTGATCGGGGCGCGCCACGAACGCGCGGCGGATCCGCGCCATCTCGGCGGTGCGACCGGGGACGCGCCCGAGATCCGGGTTGGTGTGGACGAGGCGTCCCGAGAACGAGCGTGCGGGATGGATGCGCGAGTGCACGCGCCCGTCGGAGCCGATGCTGTCGCGCAGGCTGATGATCCACGTGTCGCGCATGCGGCGCAGCAGGCGCCAGCGCAGGACCAGCGCGACGATCGGGTGCGCGTGCTCGATGCGCTCGAGCGCCTCGATCGACGTGCTCCATCCCGTCTTGGTGTGACTGACGATGGGGAGCTTCAGCTCCTCGAACAGCACCGCGCCCAGCTGCTTCGACGAGTTGATGTTGAGCTCGTGGCCGGCGTGGGCGTAGATCTCCCGCTCGAGCGCGGCCTCGATGTCGCCGAAGTCGTGCTCGGCGCGCGTGAGCTCGTCGGGATCGACGGTGACGCCGGTCAGCTCCATGCGCACGCACGTGTCGGAGAGCGCCAGGTACTCGGCGAGGAGCGCGGGCGCGACGGCGGGCGCGAGCGCGTGCCACACCGCGGCCGACGCGTCGGCATACTGGCCGGCGAACGACGCGGCGCGATCGACGGCGATCGCCGACCACGGCTTGCGCTGCGCACCGACGCCGCGGACGCTGTCCTCGTCGGGCAGCGCGCGCCCGAGGACGGGCTTCGCGATGATGCCGAGCTCGTGCGTGGCCCAGTTGCTCGGCTGCGTGAGGTGCGAGGCGGCGGCCGAGTCGCCGATCATGCCGTCGATGCCGAGGCCGCGGCCGGCGAGCGCGACGAGCAGGCCCTCGCGCATGTGGGCGAGCTTGGGGATGCTCGTATCGGCGAGCCAGCTCGCGAGCGCCGCGGCCGGGCCGTGATCGACGGTCGCGCCCTTGCCGGCGAACGCGAAGTAGAGGGCCGCGCCGTCGCCGCGCGAGAAGGCGAGGCCGGCGAGCGCGCCGTCGTCGTCGAGGGTGGGGTGTACGGCGATGGGCCGCTCGGTCCCGAGCGCGGCGAGCTGCTCGAGCAGGGCCGCCTCCGAGTCGCACACGATCACCTGCGTGCTCGGTCCCTCGTGCGCGAGCAGCTCGACGAAGCCGAGCCGCTCGAACAGCGCGTTCTCGTCGGCGGCGCTGGGCGGCTCGTACGCCGCCTCGGCCAGCGGCAGCGGCAGCGGGCGCGTGTCGTCGAGCTTCGCGCGCACCAGCTCGGCGCGCACGGCGTCCGGGTCGGCGCGCAGCGCATTGCCCGTGCGGCCCTTGATGGTGTCGACCACGGCGAGCGCCTGCTCGACGGTGCCGTGCTCCTCGAGGAGCTGCGTCGCGCCCTTGGCGCCGATGCCCTTCACGCCGGGCAGCAGATCCTCGTCGCCGACCAGCCCGAGCCACTCGGCGACCTTGTCGACGCCGACGCCGAACCGCTTCTGCACCATCTCGGGCGTGTAGCGAGCGTCCTTGTTGGCGTCGTACCACCACACCCGATCGCTCACGAGCTGCGCGTACCGCTTGTCGACCGCGACCACCACGACGTCGTCGCCGGCCTCGAGCGCGGCCCGCGCGTACGACGCGACCACGTGGAGCTCGTCGCCCGCCTGTGGGGTCTCGACGACGTGCATGCCCATCGTGTGCAGGAGCTCTGCGAGTTGCGGCAGCTGCGCCGCGAGGAGGTCGGGCCACGCCTCCGGCGCAGTCGGATCGATGACCGCGATCGCGCGCGCCGGTGCCTTCATCGCCACCGCCGCGCGGATCCCACGCGCGACCGCGAAAAGGCCGTTGACCGGCTCGCCATCACGCGAGAGCCGGTCGGTCGGGATCAGCATGAAGCCGCGCGCGAGCAGGTTCGTGGCAGAAACAACAAGCGTGCGCATGGCTCGCGCGAAGTCTACTTCGCCGCGATAAACCTGGTGACGGTCGCGGCCAGCAAGTCGGGGTGTGCGAAGACGCCCGGGAAGTGATCCGCGCGCGCGGAATCAGCCGGCCGATGGGCCGAGACGTGGGCCGAAACGCGCGTCCAGATACGCCGCGGTGGCGGCGCGGCCCGCCTCGATGAGCGCGGCGCGGCGCGCCTCGGTCATGCCGAACTCGAGCGAGCCGTAGCCCTGCGCGGGCAGGCGACAGATCTCGCCGTTCGCCATCGACGCCTGGATGACGGCGCGATCGTGCGCGTTCAGCATCGTCTCCATGAGCCGCGTCATGCGCCGCAGCGCGGGCAGCTCGAACACGCGATCGAGCGCGCTCGCGCCGATCGGCGGCTGTCCGGCGACCGGCATGCGCTCGTCGATCAAGAGACCGAGGTTGGGCGCGCCCGCCGGATCGTGCGGGCCCATGATCTCGCGAATCTCCGCGAGGTCCGACGTGAGGAGGTGGAACGGGAAGTTGGAGAGCACGCCGCCGTCGATGAGCACGTGCCCCGTGACGTCGCGCCCGCGGTACGTGCCCCACGCGCGGTCCCAGATCACTTCCTGGAAGACGAGCGGCATCGACATGGACGCGCGCACGGCCCACGCCACCGGAAACGCCGGCGCGGTGCGTGCGTTGAGCACCAGCATCTCCTCGCCGGTCGTGTCGGACACGGTGATCGACAGGTCGCGGCCGGTGCGCTTCGCCATCTCGGCGAACCCGGCGCGCGACAGGCCGGGGTGGCGCGCGTCGAGGCGCTCGCACATCCAGCGGTGCAGGCCGTCGCCCGCGAACACACCGCCGCGCTCGAGCAGCGAGAACAGCATGCGGAACGCGCGGATGCCGAGGAAGCCGCGCGTCAGCGCGCGCTCGATGCGGCGCTCGGTCGAGTCCGACACCAGCGGGAGGTCGACCTTGTCGAAGAGCTTCTGCAGCGCCGACTGATCGAGCTCGTCCTCGGTGAAGTCGTCGGGCACGTCGAGGAAGTTCGCCATGCGCGACGTGCCGTCGTCGAGACGCTCGCCCAGCGCGTCCTGCAGCTCACGCGCGGAGTAGCCGGCCGCGATCATCGCGGCGACCAGCGCGCCCGCCGAGGTGCCGACCAGCCGCCGCGGCGTGTGACCGCGATGCTCGAGCTCGGCGATCGCGCCGATGAACACGGCGCCCTTCGCGCCGCCCCCCTCGAAGGCCAGATCGAAGCTCACGGCTCATTGTCGCCGCCCGAGCGGCGCATCACAAATGTCCCGAACACGAGCGTGAGCGTGACCTCGTGCGGGGCGCCGTCGGCGTCGACCGAGAAGCCGCCCTTCAGGTCGAGCTTGCCGTTCTTGCCGACGAAGTCGTAGGTGCGGCGCCCGTCCTTGTCGGCGATGCGGGTCGCCGTGAACGTCCCGGGATCGAGGGACAGCGAGCGCTCGGCCAGCACCTCGACGGCGGTGAGCGGCATCGACTCGCCTTGCTTCAGCTTGGCGGTCGCGGCCGCGTACCAGACGAACTCGGCGATGGCCTGCGGCGCGAGCACGGCGTCGGCGGCCGCCTCGCGCTCGAGCGCCGGCTTGCCGTCCTGCACGCCCGACACGGTCGCGCCCTTGCGCGTGACGACGACGTGCGGCGGCGACAGCGCGTCGGTCGTGAGGTCGAGGGCGTCGCGCGTCGAGCGGTACGTCATCGACGACGACGACGGCGCGACGTAGAGGCCCTGGCCGTTCACGACCAGGGCATCGCCGTCGAGCTTCGAGATGATCATGCGCTCGGCGCCGATGAGCTGGTCCGACAGATAGACGTCGTAGCGCGCCCGCACCGGCGCCGTGCCCTCGGTGGCGAGCGCCGGCATCTCGGCCAGGAGCGCCGATGGGGAGGGCGGCGGCTTCTTCGCGGCGGCGACGAGCGCCTCGCGCTCGAACACCTTGCCGCGCACCACGACGATCGACGGATCGGCGACGTTGGTGACATCAGCGAGCGGGTCCTTCCCGACGACGATCACGTCGGCGCGCGCACCCGCGGCCAGCACGCCCAGTGTCGCTGCCTGGCCCTGCAGCTCGCCGGCCGCCGCCGTCGCCATCCGCAGCGCCTGCCACGGCGTGAGCCCCGACTGCACCAGCAGGCGCAGCTCTTCGACCACGGCGAACCCGGGCACCACGTACGGGTTGCCGGTGTCGGTGCCGAGCACGAGCTTCGCGCCCGCCTCGTGGAGGGCGCTCACGAGCGCGCGCCGCTTCACGTTCTTCTGGCGCACGCTCTCGAACATCTCGGGCGTGAACTTCTGCAGCCGGAAGTCCTTCTTGGGATCCCACTGGTCGCGCACCATCGCCGACACCAGGTCGAGCCCGCGCGTCTGCGCCAGCTGCTCGGGCTTGTCCATCTTGCCGAAGTTGTCGGTCACCACGAGCGTCGGGCAGTTCCACACGCCCGCCTTCGCCGTCGGCCCGATCACGTCGCCGGTCGGCGGTTCGCCGAAGAACGGAACGTAGCCGTCGAGGTGCTCGATCGTGCGCTGGCCCGACGCGATCACCTTCTCGACGCCGACCGCCTTCGGTACATGGCCGGCCACCGGCATCCCGACCAGCTTGGCCTCGTCGAGGATCGCGTCGTACGCCTCGACCGAAAGCCCGTTATAGACCTTGAGCCAGTCGTAGCCGGCGGCCTTCTGATCGCGCACCGTCGCGCGCCCCGCTTCGGCGGTCGTCACGATCGCGCTGCCCGGCCACACCGGCGGATCACCGTCGATGATCGGCCCGGCCGTGAGCACGGTCGGCCCGTCGAGCTCGCCCTTCACGATCGCATCGCGCCAGCGCACGTGCTCGGGCGAGCCGAACAGGTTGCGCACCGTCGTGACGCCGTTGAGCAGGAAGAGGTCGAGGTCCTCCTTCCCCCAGAAGTGGACGTGCATGTCGGCCAGGCCGGGCAAGACCCAGCGGCCTCTGGCGTCGATGACGCGCGCCGCCTTCACGTCGAACGCGGCATCGGGCGCCACGGCCACGATGCGGTCGCCGCGCACCAGGACGGTGTGCCCGGCGAGGGCGCCTTCCTTGTCCATGGGCAGCACCGTGCCGCCGACGATCGCGACGTCGCCCTGGTGCGCGACGTGTTGCACCTTCGGCGACGCCGGCTTCTTCGCGCACCCGAAGGCGAGAGTGACGGCGACGGCGGCGACGCCGGCGAGG
>DATLEB010000181.1:0-13012 GCA_035525615.1 Kofleriaceae bacterium
CGAGCGACGAGCGGGCCCAGGACGAGGACACTGGCGCGCATCGTCTTCACGAGGTCGTACGGCGCCTCGAGCTTCAGATTCTCCTGCGTCGGCGCCGCAATTTGCAGTGCGGTCTCACCAACGGGATCCACGTTCCAGCCGAGCATGCGCAGGAGCTTGGCCATCGTGCGGACATCGGCGAGCTGTGGCACGTTCTTCCACGTCGACGTGCCCCCCGGCAGGAGCGCCGCTGCGAGCAACGGCAGCGCGGCATTCTTGGCTCCGCTGATCGGAATCTTACCGACGAGACGCGAGCCACCTTCGACGACGATCTTGTCCATGCGGGCCCCCGGACGTTACACGATGTATCGATCGAACGCCGTCGACGCGCCGGCTATTGCGGGTCAAGCGACGTCGACGACGATGTCGCCGCCCACGAGCGTCACGTGGACCGTGCCGCCCTTCTCGATCCCGAACGCGCCGAACGCGACGTCCTCGAGATCGCGCGTCAGCGTGGAGGCGAGGCCACGCGCACCGGTCTCGCGGCGGAGCGCGTCGCCGACGATGTGATCGAGCACGGGCTCCTCGATCACGAGGTCGAAGCCTTCGAGCTTGAACTCGCGCGCCATGCGCTGCACGACATCGCTGCGCAGGATGTCCTTCAGCGTGCCGGCGTCGAGCGAGCGGAACGGCACGACCCGCGTGAAGCGCGCGACGAGCTCGGGCAGAAAGCCGTACGCCTGGAAGTTGGCAACGTTCTCGACCTGCTCCGCCGAGAAGTCGACGGCGATCGCGTCGGGGTCGGCGCTCGACTCGGCCTGATCGCGGCCGAAGCCGATCTGGTCGCGCATCGCGCGGCGGTGGGCGATCTGCTGGAAGCCGCTGAACGCGCCTGCGGCGATGAACGCGATGTCTGCCGTCGACATGACGACGTGATCGGCATACGAGCTGTGCGTCAGATCGAGCGGGACGACGACCTCGCTCGCCTCGAGCATCTTGAGGAGCTCGCGCTGCACGCCCATGCCGGTGACGTCCTTCGTGGTGCCGGCACCGGCGAAGATGGCGTTGTTCTGGCCCGACGCGATCTTGTCGAGCTCGTCGAGGCACACGACGCCGATCGCCGCGAGCATGGGGTTGTCATCGGCGGCGTGGAGGAGGCGCGTGAGGATCGTAGAGGGATCCTGGCCGACGTAGCCGGTCTCGGAGTAGGTCGTGATGTCGACGAGCGCGGTGGGTATCCGCAGGATTTTTTGAAAGAGCGATTCGACGAGGTACGTCTTGCCGCTGCCGGTCGGGCCCGCGAGCAGGAAGTTCGACTTGCGCGGGAGCTCGGCGCGGTCGACGCCGTCGAGGTAGATGCGCTTGATGCGGCGCACGTGGCGGTACGCCATCAGGCAGACGGCGCGGCGCGCGGGGTCCTGGCCGCGATAGCCCAGATCCTCGAGCTGCTTGAACAGGGCGCGCGGGGTCGGCTCGGGCAGGTCGCGGACGAACTTGATGAAGTGCTCGAGCCCCTGCTTGCGGGGCTTCCGATGCGCTTCACCGCTCACGTCCCGATCGTAGCATCCGGCCGTGGGACGTGCTCAACGAAGACGCGGGGGCGTCAGGCGCGTCGAGGCGCTGACCAGAGGGCGCTGAGGTCGAGCTCGATGGCACCGAAGGGTTCGGCGCGGACGGTGGTGTCACCCTGGTAGATGCGTACGGCGCGCCAGGTGCGATCGTCGTCGAGCGTGTGAACCTCGAGTCGCTTGTCGATCGGGTCGAGGAGCCAGACGTGCCGCACACCGTGGCGCGCGTAGTACGGGAGCTTCTCGTCGCGATCGATACGCTCGGTCGAGCGGGAGAGCACCTCGCACGCCCAGTCGGGCGCGAGCGGGAAGTACGCGGTCTCGGGGAGCTCCGGCATCCGTTCGACGCGCCAGCCCGCGAGGTCCGGGATGATTGGCTCCTTGGGGTCGAGATGGATCTCGGGTTCGAAGAGAATCCACCATCCGCCCGGGCCGCCGCGGCCGCGCTGGAAGCTGCCGTTCAGCTCGCCGCCGAGCACCGACGAGGCGTTTGCGTGCCTCGGCGACGGTCGTGGGAGGACGTAGAGAGTTCCTCCGATGATCTCGGCGTGCAGATGCGACGGAACCGCCTGGTACTCCTCGTAGAGCTCGTCTCGGCGGTTGCGGAGCGGCTGCACCACGGTGCGAGCGTAGCATCCGGCCCCGGGCGTCGCGACCATTGCGTCGAGGCGGCCGGTACGGCGACAATCAGCACACGTGGAGTCGTCCGCCCTGGTCCAGGCGTTCCTCGAAGCGGCCCCGGCGCCCTTGCGCCATGGGCTCTCGTCGGTGCCGGACCTCTCCAGGCGCTTGCTCGACCTCGTGAATGAAGGACGCTCCAACTGGCCGGATGTTGCGGTCGAGCCGGTGCGGCTGGTGGGGTTCGTCGCGGCGCGGCTCGACGAGGGCGTCGAGGTGGGAGACCTGCTGGGCGGGCTCCGCCCCGGCGACCTGTACCTGGCGTGCGCGCTGACGGACGGCGACCGGACGGCGCTGTCGGCGTTCGACCGGCACTACATGCGCGAGGTGGACATCGCGCTGGCGCGGATGCGCATCGGGCCGCCGCGCGCGAATGACGTGAAGCAGCTGGTGCGGCAGCGGCTGTTCGTCGGCGACGGCGTGCCGGGGAAGATCAGCGAGTACGCCGGGCGCGGCGATCTGCGGCGGTGGGTGCGGAGCGTCGCCGTGCGCACGTGCCTGAACGATCTGCGCAAGGGCAAGAACGAGGTCCTCGCCGACGACGACCAGCTGATCGCGCAGCAGGCGATGCCGGGCGACGACCCCGAGCTCGCGTACATGAAGCGCACGTACGCGCGCGAGTTCCAGGCGGCGTTCACGGAGGCGCTGGCGGGGCTGGGGCCGCGCGAGCAGACGCTCTTGCGCTATCACCACGTCGACGGGCTCAACATCGACGAGATCGGCGCGATCTATCGCGTGCACCGCGTGACGGCGTTCCGCTGGCTGGAGAAGGCCAAGGAGAAGCTGGTCGAGGCGACGCTGGTCGTGATGCGCGCGCGCTTGAACGTCAGCCCGAAGGAGCTCGACAGCGTGCTGCGCCTCATCCGCAGCCAGGTGCATCTGAGCCTCATCCGGCACCTCGGCGGGCCGAGCGATCGCGTCGAGGACGACGTGCTCGAGCTCGACGAGAGCGAGCTCGAAGAAGCCGACTGACTCGCCGCGCGTCAGCGGTCGAACAACGCGTCCATCGTGACCGACGCGTCGACGATCTCGCGGCTGTGGTCGTTCTCCGCGATGCCGTGGCTCGTCACGAGCGTGGTGAACAGGGTCTTCTTGGTTCTGGTCACGCGCCGGAAGACCTCGCGCTTTTCGCGCAGCGTCCGCGCGTAGGCGCGATCGATGACGAATTCGCCCTCGGCGAACTTCAGCTCGCAGAGGTTGATGCACCCATCCTTGCGGTCGATCACCAAGTCGATCTGGGCGCCGCCGTCCTCGCCGCGGCCGGCGTGTCGCCAGGTCGATTCCTCGGTCTGGACGGCGCCGATCCCGAGCGCCCAGCGCAACGCGTCGACGTGTTTGAGACAGACGCTCTCGAAGGCATAGCCGCTCCAGGCTCGCCATGCCGGCGTCCCGCGCGCGCGCTGCCACGTCCCGGCGGCCCGGCCGCGGTGGTGCTCGATCCATCGCAGGTGGAAGAGCGAGTACTCGTCTGAGAGCCGATAGAGCTGGTCCTTCTTCGCGAGTCCGAAGCGAGGCGTGCGCATGACGAAGCCCGACGCTTCGAGATCTTCGAGCACGTTCGAGACCCATCCACCCGTGGGCAGCTTCGTCGCGGCCAGCAGCTCGGTGCGCGAGAGACCTTGCCTGCGACTGGAAAGCGCACGAACCACCAGCTGGTGGCGCTCGGCGTCGTCGAAGAGTGACGCGTAGATGTGTGTGAGCTCCTGGTGCAGCAGCCCGTCACGGCTGAAGCACACCCGATCGATGCACTGCGCCGGCGATTCACCGCGCGAGACCTCCTTCAGGTAGTGAGGGATCCCACCCAGCGCCATGTACAGCTCCATCGTCTGGTAGTTCTCCATCGTCACGCCCTGGCTGGCCAGGAACCCACGTGCCTCGCTCAGCGTGAAGGGATCGAGGCGCAGCTGCCGTGTGACCCGATGGTGAAGTCCGCCGCGCGCACGAACCATGTGATCGACCATCCAGGACGCTGCCGACCCGGCGACGACCACGATCAGATCCGCGCGCCTGCTGGCCCACGAGTTCCAGAAGTGCTCGAAGGCAGGTACGAAGCCCGATCGACGGCTCGCCAGCCAAGGGAGCTCGTCGAGAAAGACGACCCGCTTGCGGCCGCGGCGGGGCAAGCGTTCGAGGAGCGAGGTGAGCTGCGTGAAGGCTTCGATCCAGTCGCGTGGGACGACCGGGCGTAATCCCTGCGCCGGCGACGGTTCGAGCGCTTCGGCGAAGTTCCTCAGCTGCTTGGCCAGCGGCACGCCGTACATGCCGGTGAGCTCGAAGCAGAGATCGTCGGCAAAGTGCTCACGCACCAGGAAGGTCTTGCCGACACGTCTACGGCCGTAGATCGCAATCAGCTCCGCCTCCGGCGAGGTCGCCGCCGATTCGAGGACCTTCCGCTCTCGCTCCCGACCGACGATGCGGCGCTTCCGAGGGACCATCCCGAAACAAACTACGCCAAAACTGGGTCCGGAGACCAAGATTTGGCGTAATAGCGGAGCCGTCAAAGGACGCCAAAAGTCGGTCTCTGAGGACGGTTTTGGCGTGATATACGGACCTGCGACGACCCGGGACATCGTGCGGTGACTCGCCGCCGGTGTGTCAGGCGGGTAGGGGATAACCGCAGGCGATGAACATGCGCCGCGGCTGGGGTGATGTTGCGCTCGCGGTCGTGGTGATCGCGGTCGTGGGGATGATGGTGGTGCCGCTGCCGCGCGTCGCTATCGACATGCTGCTGGGGGTGAGCATCACGTCGTCGGTGCTCATCTTGCTGGCGGCGGTGTACGCGCCGTCGCCGTCGCGGCTGACGACGCTGCCGACGATCCTGCTGGTGTCGACGCTGTTCCGGCTCGGGCTCAATGTCTCGACGACGCGGCGGATCCTGGCGCACGGCGACGGTGGCGAGGTGGTGCAGGCGTTCGGGTCGTTCGTGGCGGAGGCGAGCCTGGTGGTCGGGCTGGTCGTGTTCGCGGTGATCACGATCGTTCAGTACGTGGTGGTGGCGCGCGGCGCGGAGCGAGTGGCCGAGGTCGCGGCGCGTTTCGCGCTCGACGGCTTGCCGGGGAAGCAGATGGCGATCGACGCGGATCTGCGGGCGGGCGCGATCGATGCGGCGGAGGCGGCGCGGCGGCGCGCGGCGCTGGAACGGCAGTCGTCGCTGTATGGCGCCTTGGATGGCGCGATGAAGTTCGTGAAGGGCGACGCGATCGCGGCGATCCTGATCGTGCTGCTCAATCTGGCCGGCGGCATGATCGTCGGCGTCGGCGAGCGCGGGATGGACGTCGGCGCCGCGGCGAAGGTGTACTCGATCCTGTCGGTGGGCGACGGGCTCGTGGTGCAGCTGCCGGCGCTGCTGGTCGCGCTGGCGGCGGCGCTGGTGGTGACGCGCGTGGCGGCGACCGACGGCGATCGCGCGATCGGCGACGACATCGCCGCGCAGATGGGCGCCGAGCCGCGGGCGTTCTTCACGGCGGCGGTGCTGCTGATCGTGCTCGGCGTGATTCCGAGGCTGCCGCACCTGCCGTTCCTCGTGCTCGGCGTGGTGGCGGGCGGGCTCGGGCTCTGGCTGCGGGTGCGACCGCGCGCGACGGCGGCGGGAGAGAAGGATGTCGTCGGCGCGGCCGGTGGCGGGCTCACGGCTGGCGGCGATGCAGTCGAGCTCGCGGTGTCGCCGCAGGTGGGCGAGGCGCTGCGTGCGGATGGCGCGGTCGAGACCGTGCTCACGGGCGTGCGGCAGCGGCTCTACGACGAGCTCGGCGTGCGGGCCCCGGTGATGCGCGTGCGTGTCGACACGGGGGTACGCGCCGAGGAGGCGGAGCTGCGCGTGTTCGGCGTGACGATCGACTGGCTGCCCGCGCCGCGCGTGGCCGGCGAGCTCGAGGCGCGCATGGATTCGGCCGTCGCGAAGCACGCGGGCGAGCTGATCCGCGCGGGTACGGTGCAGGCCGCGCTCGACGAGATGGGGCCGGGGCACGCGGCGCTGGTGCGCGACGTGATTCCGCGGATCGCGACGCTGCCGGTGTTCGTCGAGGTGCTGCGCCGGCTGGTGCGCGAGGGCATCTCGGTGCGCGATCTCGCCGGTGTGCTCGAGGCGCTCGCGCTGGCGCCGGCGGGCGCGTCGCGGGATGCGGCGACGCTGGCGGAGATCGCGCGCTCGCACCTCGGGCGCGTCATCAGTGGCACCGTCGCGCCGCGCGGCAAGCTGTCGGCGTGGACGCTCGATCCGATGATCGAGGAGGCCGTGCGCGGCGCGATCGTCCCGCGCGAGAGCGGCGCGATCATCGCGCTCGAGCCGGACCTGGCGCGCGACATCGTCACGGCCGTGAAGTCCAAGGTCGGCGAGCGCGGCGTCGTCCTCACGTCCGGCGATATCCGCCGGCACCTGAAGACCGTGCTCGATCCGGAGCTCCCAGGCATCGCGGTCGTCGCCCCACACGAGCTATCGTCGGGCGTGACCGTGCTGTCGCAGGGCCGGATCGACGTCGGATGAAGCGCGCCGCCGGACTCCCGTCGGTCGCGCTCGCGTCGGTCGCGCTCGCGGGGGTGGCGCTCGCGGCGAGGAGGGCGAACGCCGATACGCCGCCGCGGCCGATCGGTTCGCTGCGCGCCACCGGCGAGCTGATGTGGACGGGGCCGTCACCGCGCAACCGCCTCGGCGGCGACCTGATCGTCTATCTGAACCAGCGCGTCGGCGTGTACGCCGGCGTGCAGGCCGTGACGCTCGAGCCCTTCGCGGATGCAGGTCAGGTGACGGCCGGCATGGCGTATCGCGCGGCGGCGGCGCGCCCGAAGCTCGATCTCGTGCTCCACGCCGATGTCGGCGTGACGTGGCCGCTCGCGCCCGCCGCGGGTGGGGGCGTCATCACGTATTTCTGGCCGCTCAAGCAGGTGCCCGTCGCGCTCACGCTCGGCTCGAACGCGTACCTCGTGCTCGACGGCGTCGACAACACGCGCCTCGTGCTCTCTGGCGGCATCGGCCTCGCACTCGCGAAGTGAGAGGGGACGGTGTCAACCTTTGACAACTTTCGGCGCGCGCCAAAGTTGTCGAAAGTTGACACCGTCCCCTCCTCAGCGGCAGACGGGGACGACGCCGACGGCGCGTGAGAGGGGCGGGGCCGAGGTGGCGGCGAAGCGCCAGGCGCAGCCGGCGGCGACGCGTTCGCCGGTGGTGGCGTCGACGACGAGGCCGCCGCCCGAGCCGATCACGGCGAGGCGCGAGCCGTCGGCGGAGAAGGCCCAGGCCCAGCGGCCGCCGGGGCCCATGGAGAGGGTCCACCGGGTCTTGCCGTCGAGGTCGATCTCGGCGACCGGCGTCTGCGAGCCGAGCACGATGAGGTGCGCGCCGTCCTCGGTGAGCGCGACGTCCTGGATGTCGAAGCCGAGGGTGATGGTTCGCTTCTGCGTCGCGCCGTCCCAGATGACGAGCTTGCGCGGCTCGATGGCGTAGCCGAGGCCGCGCCGGTCGAAGCGGTTCATCGCGCGCGGCAGCGTCACCGATGGGCGCTCGCGGATCGACCTGGCCGACACGCCCGCGACCAGCTCGGCCTCGGTGTACTTGCGCTGCGTGAGCTTGGCGTCGATGGTCATGAGCAGCGGCGCATCGGGCGTCGCCGGCGCGAGCAGCGCGAAGTTGTTGGCGCCGTCGGCGACCGCGTAGGTCGTCGTCGGCATCGGCTCGCCCGGCTTCACGCGTACGAGCCACACGCCGCCGCCGGGACGCAATCCCGCGAGCCAGCCGGTCTTCGGATCGACCTCGACGCGCGCGACCGGTCCGGGCGGCGCCATCGAGCCGACCTCCTTGCCGGTCTTCGCGTCGACGAGGTGCACGGTGCCGCGGCCCGAGCCGAGCAGCACGTGGTCCTCGCCGACGAAGCTCATGAACGTGACGGGCGCGTCGAAGAGCCCGCCGTACACCTCGGCCGATCCGTCGAGCGTCTCGATGATCAGCTCGCCGCGCGCGCTCGCCCACGCCGCGCGCGCACCGTCGGCGGAGAGCGCCACCTTCTGCGGCACGTTGGCCTGCCAGCCGAGGTAGCGGACCTCGCCGCCGGGCACCTGCGTGAGCAGCGACACCTCGTAGCCCGTGACGAGCATGCCGTCGCCGACGGACGCCGCCGCGGTGCGCACGAGGTTCCCGGCGATCAAGATACCGCCGACGAGATCCACCTCGGACTGGTTGCTCGTCTCGAAGACGTGCAGCTTGTCGTTCGACGAGAAGCCGAGCGTGACGACGTCGTTGAAGACCTGCTGCTTCAGCTCCTCGGGCGTGACGTCCTTGCCGCCCGCCATCGTCATGATCGCGACGCGCGCCATCGCAGCCACCGGCCGCGGCGGCGGTGCGACCGCACGCCGGTCGGCTCGCGGCGCACCCGGGCCCGCGCCCGGCGCCAGGCCGGTGTCGGGCTTCGCCTTCGCGTCCTCCTGATCGCGCGTGAACGCGATGCGCGACCCGTCGCTCGACGCCGCGAACCGCGTCGGCTCGAGCGGGATGAACGGCAGCGCGACCTCGGTGCCCAGCTTCAGCTTGCCGCTCGCGGTCTCGACGCGCGCGACGGCGTTCGACGCCGTGCCGTCACCCTCGCTGTGGCGCATCAGCACGAGCGCCGAGCTCGTGCCCACCGCCTCGATCGCACGCAGCCGCACGCCGCGCACCGCGAGCGTGTCGAGCGTCTTGCCGTCGCGATCGACGAGCGCGAGGCTGTGATCCGCGAACAGCACCAGCGCGCCCGACGCGTCGACGAGCGGCGCGACGTGCAGCACCGTGCCCGGCCCCGTGATGTCGGCGACGCCAAGCCGCTTGCCCTTGCGATCGAAGCGCACCAGATGCCCCGCGCCCGACGTCTCCGCGAACCCCGCGAGGATCTCGTCGCCGGAGTCCTGCACGCGCATCGCGACCACGCCGCGCACGGGCACCGACTGCGCCGCGACCTTGCCGTCGAGCGTCGGCCACACGCGCACCTCGCCGAGCGCATCGCGCGACAGGGCGGACGTCGAGTCGCGGCTCACCGCCGTCGCGACCACCGCCGCGTAGTGCGGGACGCCGTGCGGCGGCGAAACGCGCACGACCGGCGTGGTGTCGTCGATCGGCGCGTCGCTGCCACTCGCGCTGCCGCTACCGCTCGCGCTGCCACTGGCACCGCCGACGCCCGGTCCGTTCGGCGTCGTCGGCCGAGACTCCGGACCACACGCAGCCACCACGACGACGAGACTCAGGCCGAAGGCCGCCAGCTGGCGCATGCGCATGAATCCTCCAACGCGCGAGACAACGTCCCCGTTCTGTCAGGTCCGCGTCTCGTCTCGTCTCGTCTCGTCTCGTCTCGTCTCACCCGTGCCCGTGCCCGTGCCCGTGCCCGTGCCCGGGGTCGATCTCTCCCACACCCGCTCCGTCCGCGTCCCGGTCGGCCTCCGCCTCGTCCCCACACGGCGCCGGCCCGTCGTGCGGCCGCTCCGGATCGCCGTCGTGACGCTTCGGCTCCACGTCCGCGCGCGCGGGCCCGCCGAAATCGCCCGCCATCTCGGCCGCTTCGGCCGCGGCCGCGGCCTCGTCGTCGAGACCCCCCGCCGCCGCGAGCCGCTTCGCCTCCTCGGGATCCAGCCCGGGCACCCGCCCGGACCGCGCCAGGTGCGCCACGTAGTACGCGTCCTCGCGCCGCGCCTCGAGCGCACCGGTGCTCACCTGCTCCTCGAGGTACTTCTTCAGATCGCCGATCAGCCGCGACGGGGGCAGCTTGAACACGTCCATGATCGCGTTGCCGACGCCGCCCGGCAGCGGCGGCAGCTTCGCGTCTTCCTCGGCGAGCCGCTCCATGCGCTCGTTCAGCGCGTGGATCTGCTCGAGGATCTGCTTGCGCCGACCCGGCCGCTTCGACGTGATGTCGGCGCGCGACAGGTCGAGCAGGTCGACCAGGTGCGGCGCCATCTCGCGATGGAAGCGGCGCACTGCGCTGTCGCTCCACTGATCGCTGTACTGGTTCGAGCGCAGGTGATGCCGCACGAGGAAGCGGATCGCGCGCCGCGCGTCGCGATCGAACGGCAGCCGCCGGCTGACGCCGTCGAACATGCGCGCGCCGACCTCGGCGTGACCGTGGAAGTGCACACCCTCGGCCGTGAACGTCCGCGTCGGCACCTTGCCGATGTCGTGGAGCAGCGCCGCCCAGCGCACGAGCGGACGCCGCACCGACTGCTTCACGACCTGCTTGGTGTGTCCCCAGACGTCCTTGTGCTGGCGTCCCGTCTCCTGCACGAGGTCAGCGGTCGCCTCGAGCTCGGGGAACACGATCGCGATGAGGCCGGTCACCTTCAGCCACTCGAGGCCGTGATCGACCTCGCGCCCCATCAACATCTCCCCGATCGCCGCGCGCACGTCGGCGGGCGACGCGGCGCGCACGCTGTCCGCCATCTCGTGCGCCGTGCGCGTCACCGCCTCGGCGGGCCACTGGCCGTCGCCGCACGAGATCGCCGTCGCGATATCGAACAGCAGCACCGGATTCGCCGCCACCCACGCCTGGACGCGCGCCGACGTGTCCGGAGTGTCGGACAGACGGAGAATCTCCGAGGCGTCGTTCGCCAGCGGCGACATGGCAGCCGAGGTTTCTACGGGCCCGCGGGTGCGGCGTCAATCCCCTGTGGACAACTGGTACGCCACGTGCTCAGGTGCACGCCCGCATGCAGGGCCGCATCACCACCCGACAGCTCCCGCTCGCGGAGAAGACCTGTCCGGGGATCGGTGCGCTCTACCGCGAGCTGGAAGATAAGCCCGCGACGTTCTTGCAGCTTCTGTGGATCTACGAGGCGCGTCGCGCCGGCATGATCCGCGCGCCCAAGTCTGCTCAGCCGCGCCGCCGCCGCTGATCCCGGCATGGCGCCTGTGGCCGCCGCCATGGCAGATCGATCAGCCAGGTGCGCCAGCTGGTCTCACCGTCGCTCCCGCGAACAGGGGATGGTGCAAGCTAGCGTACGCGTTGGGATCACATGACTTCCAGAAGTAGCGGCGCCGATGAACGGCGTTCCATCGGCGTGTTCGATTCCGGCGTGGGCGGCCTGACGGTCGTCCGCGCGCTCCGGACGCGTCTCCCCGGCGAGGACATCGTCTACCTCGGCGACACGGCCCGCGTTCCCTACGGCAACAAGAGCCCACGTACGGTCGAGCGGTACTCGCTCGGCTGCCAGAGCTTCCTGCTCGCGCGCGACGTGAAGCTCGTCCTCATCGCGTGCAACACCGCCTCGGCCAATGCGCTGCCTGCCCTGCGCGAGGCGAGCCCGGTGCCCGTCATCGGCGCGGTCGACCCGGGCGCCGAGAGCGCGCTGGCGGCGACGCGCAACGGGCACGTCGGCGTCATCGGCACGCTAGGGACGGTTCGCAGCGGCGCGTATGCGCGCGCGCTCGCCGTTCGCGCCGACCTTCGCGTCTCCATGCTCGCGTGCCCGCTGTTCGTGCCGCTCGCGGAGGAAGGCTGGACCGAGGCCGGCGACGAGGTCGCGCGTGGCGTGGCGCGACGCTACCTCGCCGAGCTGTTCGAGAACGATCGCGACATCGACACGATCGTCCTCGGCTGCACGCACTACCCGATCCTGCGCGGCGTGATCAC
This sequence comes from Kofleriaceae bacterium, assembly GCA_035525615.1. Lineage (GTDB taxonomy): Bacteria > Myxococcota_A > Polyangia > Haliangiales > Haliangiaceae > UBA2376. The sequence goes on from DATLEB010000181.1 coordinate 11,807, forward strand.
CGAGACCGCGCACGAGCTCACGGGTCGCGACGTCGCGATCGTCGACTCTGCGAGCGCCATGGCCGAAGCCGCGGCGCGCGCGCTCACGCCGGTGGAGAACGGCCGCAAGCACGCCGGCAAGCTCGCCTGCTTCGCGACCGACATCTCGCGCCTCGACGAGATCGCGCCGCGTTTCCTGGGCGAGCCGATCACGAGCTTCGAGCTCGTCGATCTCTGACGGGCTCTGACGGGCTCTGACGCGCGACTCGCGACCGCGACGCGTCGGTCAGACGGCGGCGCGCGTCTCTTCGGCGCGACGCTTGCGCATCACGTCCGTCACCGTCGACGCCTTCTTCAGCTTGTCGCCGATGATCTTGTCGTCGACGGGATAGTCGGTGCGGAACGCGAGGCCGTCCTCGTAGAGCTCCTCACGCGCCTCGTCGTTCTCGAAGAAGATCTTGATCTTGCGGCCCTTGTAGTTCTGGTTCCGAAGGCCGTCGACCTTCTTCTCCAGCCACCCCATGAGCTCGCCCATGACGGCGCCGCACGCCTCGATGTCGGCGTCGAGCCCCTCGAACAGCTCGGGGAACCGGCCGGCGAACGCATCGCCGTCCTCGCCGCTCGCCTTGACCACCGCACGGAGAGCCAGCCGCAGGAGCAAGGCATCGTCCGCGAAGCTCGCGACCGCCTCGTTGCGGTCGGTGACGAAGTCATTCGGTGAGACGACGTACATGATTGCGCCCACCGCGATCTCGCGTGAGCTGCGTGGCAGGTTCTCGTCGTCCATCGCTTCGAACGCGATCTTGAGATCGTGAGGGAGCGAGACCAGCCAGCTCTTGAACAGCTCCACGAACCGCACTTCCGGGGTCGACACGAAAAACTCTTTGGCTTGTCCGCGGCGAAGGCGCGCAGGACGGTTGGGGTCAGGCGAGGCCAGCGCGGCCTCCCCGGTGGAGTACCAACCCTATCGCCGAATTACAACTGGGACGTGGTACGGTCGTGGGTAGGGTCGTGGCCGCCAAGCGTTCGCCAATCCTTGGCTACAACCACAATGTCCGCTATCGGGGCATCGTGTTCCACGTGCAGACGGAGGACTCGGGCCTCTCGAATCCGCACGTGTTCTCGCACCTGTTCCACGGGGGCGTGATCATCTCGACGCGCAAGCTGGTCTACGACCGCGATGCCGCCGAGGACGTCGTGAAGTCCCTCATGCAGGCCCAGCACAAG
>DATLEB010000183.1:0-31940 GCA_035525615.1 Kofleriaceae bacterium
CTCCTCGCCCCCGCCTCCCTATGGGTGGGGGTTGCCACCCACCAACACACGTCCCGTGTCCTCCCGACCACGCCCGCGCTCAAGTGTCGGCAACTGCTCGACTCTCCGGCTGGCACGTCGCCCGCAATGAAGGCGGGCATGTTCTTCCTCGCCCCGCTCGTCGTGTTCTCGCTCCAGGCTCCCATCGCCGCTCCGGCGGAGGTGCCGGCCGGCGTCGCGGCGGACATCGCGGAGGCCCTCGCCGATGCCGATCAGATCGTGCGCGTGCACGAGGCGCCGGGCGTGATCGTGTTCGACCTCGATCGCGCCGGCGAGCTGTTCCAGCTGTCGGTGTCGGTCGACGACGACGGCAACGTCGTGAAGAGCGCGATCGACTGGGTCGGCCCCACCGGCAAGTCGACCGGCGTCGACACCGCCGCCTTCGCGACCATGCTCGAGGTCCAGCAGATCGACGTCGACGCCACCCGCCACATCGTCGTGCGCGGCGACGGCCGTGACGTCACGCTCGCCCTCGTCGCCCGCAGCTGAAGCTGAGCTACAGTGCGCGCGTGCGCAAGAAGGTCGACCGTGCAGACGCTCAAGCCGAGATGGCGGAGCTGTTGCCGGGGGCGGCGCCCGAGGCGACGCGCGAGCTGCTGAAGGATCTGCATCTCTTGACGCGCGAGGGCGAGCTCAATGCGGACGCGCGCCGCAAGCTGAAGCAGATCCGGCATCTCTTGCAGCTGCTCGCGCCGGCGCTCGAGGACGTGCTGGCGCGCCACGCGGACCCGGTCGTCGTCGATTGCGGCGCGGGCAAGAGCTACCTCGGGTTCTTGATGTACGTCACGCGGCTGGCGCGCGAGGCGAAGGGAAGGCTGATCTCGATCGAGAGCCGGCCGGAGCTCGTCACCGCGACCAACGAGCGCGCCGCGCGCTTCGGCGCCACGCGGATGACCGCGGTCACCGGCGACATCGCGACCGCGCCGCTGCCGGAGCGCGTGCACGTCGTCACGGCGCTGCACGCGTGCGACACGGCCACCGACGATGCGCTGGTGCGCGCCGTGCGCGGCAACGCCGACTGGATCGCGGTCGTTCCGTGCTGCCAGGCCGAGGTGGCGCGGCAGCTCGCCGATCGCGGGCCCGAGGAGCCGGCGCTGGCCGCGCTGTGCGCGCACCCGTGGCATCGCCGCGAGCTCGGTTCGCACCTCACCAACGTGGTGCGCGCGCTCGCGCTCGAGGCGCACGGCTACAGCGTCACCGTCACGGAGCTCACGGGCTGGGAGCACTCGCTCAAGAACGAGCTGATCCTCGCCCGTCGCGTCAAGCGCTTCGACAAGCCGGCGCAGGCGCGGCTCGACGAGCTGGTCGCGCGCTTCGGCGTGGTGCCCGCGATCTGCCGCGGACTGCCAGCGCACACGCCGTGAACTCGACCTAGGCTGAGGCCATGAATCGTGGCCGCTCGGTCTTTGTCGCCACCACCTTGGTAGCCGCGCTCTCGGGCTGCTTTCATGTCGCGCTGCAGGCGCCGCCGCGCGACGCGCCGGTCGAGGCGCGCGTCGCCGCGTACCAGCAGCTGCGCCAGACCGGCCAGCTGCACACGATCACGACCAACCAGTACGGCGCGCAGGTCGACCACGAGGTCGATCTGGTGACGGCGAGCGGCATGACCGTCAAGCACGCCGACGATCTGATCCCGGTACTCGACGAGCACAGCGCGGCGGCGCGCACGGCACGCGCGAGCGGCAGCGCCCGCCAGAAGAAGTGGCTGTGGATCGTCGGCGGCACCGTGGTCTCGACGGTCGGCTTCGGGATGATGTGGTCAGGCATGAACGCCAACTTCGACGACCCCGACGGCATGGCCGGCCAGGACCGAGCGAACCTCGGCATCGGGCTCGGGATCGGCGGCGCTGTCGCGGGCGCCATCGGCTGGTACTACTACCGCCACGTCGAGGTCAGCCAGCGCGCGGCCACGTTCGCCAACTACGACGACGGTCTGCGCGCGCGTCTCGACCTCTGCGTGCAGGGCCTCCAGCTCGTCGACTGCGCGGCCGTCACCCCGGCGAGCGCGCGCGCACCAGCCAGCACGCCGCCGTGAAGTGCGCGGCGCCGTCGCGCACGAACGGTGCGTAGGCGCCGGCGACCAGCTCGACCGCGCGCGCGCGCGTGTCCGCGTCGGCGGTCCGCAAGAGCGGCGCGAGCGCGCCCAGCCGCGTGCCGTACGTGAGGAGGTGCTCCTCGGCGACGGTGCACGGGACATCGATGGCGCCGACGTCGACGTCGGCCCAGCCACTCGCGTCGAGGATGCGTCGCACCTTGTCGCCGTCGGCGAACGCGAACATCCCCGGTGCGTCGGGGTCTGGCGGCTTCATCTCGGGGAACAGTGACGCGCCCGCGCGCGCCGGCGCCGTCATGAACGGATTCTCGCGCGGGCCGCGCCACGCCACGAACGCCAGCGCCGCGTCGCGTCGCGCAGCGCGCCGGATGTTGGCGAACGCCGCCGGCGGATCGTCGAAGAACATCACGCCGAAGCGCGAGATCACCGCGTCGAACGCGCCCGCCTCGAACGCGTAGGTCTGCGCGTCGGCCTCGACGAAGCGCGCGGTCGTCACGCCTTCGGCCGCCGCGCGCGCCTGCGCGGCCGCCACCAGCGGCGCCGAGATGTCGGCACCCGCGCACGCGCCGGTGGGTCCCACCCGGCGCGCCATCGCGAGCGTCGTCGCACCCGCACCGCACCCGATGTCGAGCACCCGCCCGCCCTCGCCGGGAAACGCGGCGTCGACGAGCACCGGCACGAACGGCGCGAGCGAGTGGTCGAGGATCTCCTGGAGCTCCACCCATGTCCGGCCGCTCGCGTCGTTCCAGAGCGCGGCCATTTCACGATTTGCGGTCATGCCTGTATCCTGCAACCTCAAGCCGACTTGAGGTCAAGGTGAAAACGCATCTCGACATCACCGAGGTCATCCGCCGCACGGGGCTGCGCGCGTCGACGCTCCGCTACTACGAGGAGCGGAAGCTCATCCGCTCGACGGGCCGCCGCGGGCTGCGCCGCCAGTACGCGCCCGACGTGGTCGAGCGGCTCGCGCTCGTGAAGGTCGGCCGTTCGGCCGGCTTCTCCCTCGACGAGATCGCCACGATGTTCGCGCCCGACGGCAAGCTCCGCATCGATCGCGCGCGCCTCAGCGCCAAGGCCGACGACCTCGACCGCACCATCAAGCGCCTCGCGGCGATGCGCGACGGTCTCCGCCACGCCGCCGCCTGCAAGGCGCCGTCGCACCTCGAGTGCCCGACCTTTCGCCGGCTGCTCCGGGCTCAGACGTCGTGATACGTGCCCTCGGCCGCGGCCATCACCGGGATCGAGGTACGTGCCTGCGCCGCCTCGACCATCTTGTCGATGGCCGCGTCGGTGGCGTCGGGGCTGTGATGGAAGAGCGCGAGCTTGCCCACGCCCGCGGCGCCCGCGAGGTGCACGCCCGCCGACACCGGCGAGTGGCCCCAGCCGCGGGCCATCGCGTAGGCGGCGTCGTCGTGCATCGCGTCGTGCACGAGCAGATCCGCGCCCGCCGCGAGCGCGAACGCCTCGCGCGTCGGACGGTGCGGCGCCGGATACTCCACGTCGCTCAGGAACGTGACGACCTTGTCGTCGGCCTTGACGCGGAACGCGGTGGTCCACATGGTGCCGTGCGGCACGGCCGCCGTCGTGATCTCGAACTCGTCGATGGTGAGCTCGGTGCCGGGGAGGAAGCTCTCGATGCTCACGCCGGCGGCCAGGTTCTCGAGGCCGTTGAGCGGGCTGTAGTGCGGCGCGAGCTGGTTCTGCAGCGTGCCCTTGAGCGTCGAGCCCGCCGGGTCCGCGCCCAGGATGCGGAGCTGGTTGCCCTTGATGAAGAACGGCGTGAAGAACGGCAGGCCCTGGATGTGATCGAGGTGCGTGTGCGTGAGGAGCACCGCGAGCTTGCCCTTGCCCTGCCCGAACTCCGTCGCCATCAGCGTCTTGGCGTACTCGGTCGCGCCGGTGCCGAGATCGATGAGCAAGCGGCCACCCGCGTCGGTGACGAGCTCGACCGACGACGTGTTGCCGCCGTAGCGCAGGAATTCCTTCCCGCACATCGCGAACGAGCCGCGCACGCCCCAGAAACGTATCTTCACGGCGCCTCCTTCGCGCCCTTGGCCGGGCCGACCGTGAGCACCATGCCTTCGCAGGCGGTGATGACGTCGACGCCGACGGCCGCGCCCTTCTCCTTGTAGCGCGCGGCGATCTCGTCCATCTGGTCGTCGTTGTGCGACGGCGCGTGGTGATAGAGGATCAACCGCCGCACGTCGTTGCCGGCCACGATCTCGAGCGCCTGGTCCGGCGTCGAGTGACCGTAGTGCGGGAAGCGCGCGTACTCCTCGGGGAGAAAGTGCGTGTCGTAGATGACCGTGTCGACGCCCTTGAGCGACTTCACGAGCGCGGCGCGCATGTCGCGAAGCACGCGACGATCCTCGTCGGTGAGCGTCTCGAGCCCGGGGAGGAAGTGCTGCTTGTGCAACACGTCCATGAACGGCGCAGTGTCGCTCACGTACGCGACGCTCGTGCCGTCGGCGTCCATGCGGTAGCCGACCGAGCCGAACGGATGGTTGAGCGCGAACGGCAACACCGTCACGTCCTCGACCAGCATCGGGAGCCCCGGATCGACCTCGTGGAAGTTGATCTCGGCGGGCACCGCCTCGAGCGGCACGGGGAAAAACTCGTGGCGCGTGATGCCGCCGATCACCTGCTGCAGCTCGTCGGCGGCGGTGAGCAGCGCGTACACCTCGACGTTGTTGCCCGACGCGTACATCGGCTCGAAGAACGGCAGGCCCTGGATGTGATCCCAGTGCACGTGCGACAGCAGGATGTGATGTCGGCGCCGAACGCCTTCGCGCGCGAGCTTCTGACCGAGCGCACGCAAGCCGGTGCCTGCATCGACGATGAGCGAGCTACCGCTCGCGCTCCTCACCTCCACGCACGACGTCTGACCGCCGTAGCGGATCGTCGCGCGCCCGGGCACCGGGTAGCTCCCCCGGACGCCCCAGAAGGTGATTTCCATCGCCCGAAAATTCTAGCCTGTCCTCGGCCAGAACCGAAAGAGACCGCGCACTTCTATAAGAATTAGAACGGGTCGTGGGGGCGGGTCGCGGCCTGGATCTCGGCGAACAAACCGAAGTGATCCGAGGGCCAGACACCGTCGGAGGGCTGGTCCAGGCAGACCCGGGCAGACAGGGGCTCACCCCGGAGGTGCCGGTCGGGGCCGCGCACGAAGATGTAATCGATGCGCCGGGAGGGCTCGCGCGACCGGATGGCGTAGGGATTTCGGCGATCGTAGGTCCAGCCCGGGCCGGCGTCGGGGGCCTGGCCGGCGGTCGCGAGCCACGCGTCGGCGAAGTAGACGCTCTCGCCGCCCAGCGGCGTGAGCCCGCGCAGGAAGCGCATCTCGTCGGAGTCGGGATCGGCGTTGAAGTCGCCCATGAGGATCGGCGGCGGGCCGTCCGTGGCGGCGAGCGCCTTCACGTGATCGGTGAGCGCGCGGACCTGCGCGCAGCGCGCGGTGGCCATGTGGTGCTGGAAGGTCAGGTGCGTGACGAACACCGGGAACGGGCCGTGCGGCGCGTCGACGCGCGCGAACGCGGCGGTGCGCGTGTCGTAGCCGGGCGGTGACGGCAGCGGCAGCGAGGCGGCGTCGAGGAGCGGGTGGCGCGAGAGGATGGCGTTACCGAAGGTGAGGCCGCCGCCCATGTTCCACGCCGGCACGTGGTGCACGTTCCAGCCGAGGCCGTCGGCGATCTCGTGCGCCTGGCTCGGCATCCCGGGGAAGCCGAGCACCTCCTGCAGGCCGACGATGTCGGGCTCGAGCGCGGCAAGCCCGTCGCGGATGAGCGGCAAGCGCTGGGGCCACGGGCCCTGACGGTTCCAGATGTTGAGCGTGACGGCGCGCAAGACGTCGGCGGGCATGCGGTGCGAGTATGCCCGCATGTGGAGCGCGGAGAAGTACGTCGCGGCGTTGCAGTTCGCGGCCGATCGTCACGCGGGGCAGAAGGTGCCGGGGACCGAGCGGCCGTATCTCGTGCACCTCACGTCGGTGGCGCAGGAGGTGATGCGCGGCATCGCGATCGAGTCCGTGCCCGATCCCGATCTTGCGGTGGTGTGCGCGGTGCTGCACGACGTCGTCGAGGACACGGGCACGACGGCGGCCGAGGTCGCGGCGCGGTTCGGCGACGCGGTCGCGCAAGGCGTGGCGGCGCTGAGCAAGGACGCCGGGCTGCCCAAGGGCGAGCAGCTCGACGACAGCTTGCGACGCATCCGCGAGTGCCCGCGCGAGGTGTGGATCGTGAAGCTCGCCGATCGCATCACGAACCTCGACGTGCCGCCGGCGTACTGGACGCAGGCGAAGCGGCGCGGCTACCAGGAGGAGGCTCGGCGCATCCATGCGGCGCTGGGGGCGGCGCACGAGGCGCTGGGCGCGCGGCTGGCGGAGCGCATCGACCGCTACACGCCGCACATTGAATCAGGCCCGGCGTAGTCGTCAGGTCCGGCGTAGTCGTCAGGTCCGGCGTAGGCGCGGCTTGGTCTTGGGGGCGCCGGCGGGGAGCGGCGTGCCGTCGAGCGCCTGCCACGGGAAGACGTTGTGCGACGGGTCGCCGCTCGTACGGAACGGGACGAGGTGGAGCTGCTCGATGTCGCGCTCGACCATCTCCCACGCGTAGTCGAAGCACGGGTTGTGCGCGTTGCCGAGGCGATCGAACACGCGGCGGCGCTCCTCGAACGAGAGGCGCATCCACGTGCGCGGCGTCGGGCGATCGGTGTGCGCCTCGACGCCGCGATGCACGCAGTAGCAGTCCATGAGCGTGAGCTCGGCGGGGCGCGGCTGCCAGCGGTGCGCCTCCTCGGTGTCGGCGACCTGCGCGTTCATCTCCCAGAAGAAATCGTGCACGCGCTCGTCGAGGGCGCTGAAGTCGAACGGCTGCGGGTAATACGCGGTCGGCAGGACGTCGGACACGGTGTAGCTGTGGTTGGTGCGGCACTTCGGGTGCCAGCGGGCGCCCTGGAAGCCGTCGACGTGACACGGCGCCTCGCGGTGGAGCGCGCCGGGGATGACCTCGGCCTGATCGATCGTGAGGTACGCGAAGTACTCGCCGGGGCGCGGGTTCACGCGGTGCTCGACGTCGGCGATGCGCTGGACCACGGTGGCGAACTGCGCGAGCGCGCGCGGCAGGCGGTACTCGTCGGTGTCCGGAAATTTGATGGGCATGTCGAGCACGCGCACGACGCCGGGGCGCGTGAACGTGGCGAGCTCGTCGGCGGAGAGCACGCCGAGCGAGACCGGGCGGCGCGGGCGCAGGAAGGCGGCGAGGTCCCAGGTGGTGTCGATGGTGGTGAGGACGAGGGAGTCGGCGGGGTCCAGGGCGACGGCGTTCGCGGAGCGCGGGCGGATGATCACGGGGTCCGCGGGGTCGAGGATGGGCACCTGGTAGTGCTTGCCGCGATAGGTGCGGCGATCGACGCGCAGGACGCCGGCGGGGAGCGTGGCGGGCAGCTCGGTGAAGTCGTCCAACGGGTCCTCCTACGGTGCGTTCGATGCGGTGGCGGCCTCGAGCACTTCGAGATTCGTGACGGCGTGCGCGTCGGGGGTGAGGTCGTTGGAGGTGATGCGCGCGGCGAAGGCGCGGAGCTGCGCGAGATACGGGTCGACGGGCGTGAACGGGATGGGGGTCGAGGGGTCGCGGCCGCGGTCCCCGGTTTCGCTGACACCGGCGCGCCCGTGCTGACGGGCGGGTCGGTACGTGATGGTGCCGGCGCCGCGTGCGCCGAGCGTGCCGAGCGCCTCGATCTCGCCGGTGTCGCCGGCGACGAGCAGACGCGGCGTCTCGCGGTGCGTGATGGCGCAGGCGACGTGGGCGAGAGCGCCGGAGGGGAGGCGGAGGGAGACGGACGCCGCGTGGTCGACGCCGGTGGTGGGCGCGGCGAGGGCCCGGACACGGATTCCGGTTTCGGTTTCGGTTTCGGTTTCGGTTTCGGTTTCGGTTTCGGTTTCGGTTTCGGCGGCGGCGAGCCAGAGGATCAGATCGATCGCGTGGGTGCCGAGCGCGGCCAGCGACCACCAGCGCGCGGAGTTGCCGTGCGCGCGCCAGCCGTCGCGCGCGGGATCGGGCCACGCCCAGCGGACGTCGATCGCGCGCACGGTGCCGACGAGCTCGGCGAGACGCGTACGCAGCGCGACGTGGCCGGCGTGATGGCGCAGGTGGTAGCCGACGGTGAGCAGGCGGCGCGCGGCGTGCGCGGCGTCGACGGTGCGGCGCGCGTCGGCGGCGGAGAGGGCGAGCGGTTTCTCGCAGAGGACATGCACGCCGGCGGCGAGCGCGGTGAGCGTCTGCTCGGCATGGAGGCCGTCGGGCGTGGCCAGGACGACGGCGTCGACGGCGGCACGGCCTGCGGCGTCGCGGGCGGCGAGCAGCGCCGCGAGGTCGGAGAAGGCGCGCGTGGTGGGCGGCGCACCGAGCGCGGCGAGCGTCGCGTCCGCGCGCGAGAGATCGCGCGACGTGATCGCTGCGAATTCCACCGTGCCCTCGGCGTGAAGCGCACACAGCGCCCGCGCGTGATGGCGACCGGCGTCCCCGGTGCCGACGAGCGCGACGCGCAGCGCAGCCATGGCGGAACAGTGTACAACTGCGCCGTGGATCCCGACGCCGAACCGTCTGAACGACTGCGCGTGCTCGTGATGGGCGCCGGTGGCATCGGCGGCATCGTCGCCGGCACGCTGGCCGAGGTCGGCGCCGACGTGACCGCCGTGTCGACCAACGCCGAGATCCGCGCCGCCGTCGCCCGTGACGGCTTCCGCCTCCGCGAAGAGGGCGAGGACCGCGCCATTCCGGGGCGCGTCGTCGCGGCCCCGCCTCCGGGCGAGCGCTTCGATGTCGTCGTGCTCGCGACGCAGCCGCCGCAGGTCGAGGACGCCGCGCGCACCGCGCTGCCGTCGCTCGCCGACGACGGCAACATGGTGGTGCTGCAGAACGGCCTGTGCGAGGCGCGCATCGCGCGCATCGCCGGCGCCGAGCGCGTGATCGGCGCGATCGTGTCGTGGGGCGCGTCGATGCCGGAGCCGGGGCTGTACGACCGCACCGCGATGGGCGGCTTCACGATCGGCCGCATGGCGGGCGAGCCCGACGAGGCGTGCAAGCAGCTCGGCACGCTGCTGGAGGCCATCGGCCCGGTCGCCACGACGAGCAATCTCCTCGGCGCGCGCTGGAGCAAGCTCGCGCTGAACTGCGCGATCTCGTCGATGGGCACCATCGGCGGCGACCGCCTCGGCCCGCTCGCGCGCATCCGCCGCGTGCGTCGCCTCTTCCTCGAGATCGTGACCGAGGTCGTCGCGGTCGCGCGCAAGGAGCAGGTCCGCCTCGAGAAGGTCGCGGGCACCGTCGACCTCGACTGGATCGCGCTGACGGACGCCGAGCGCAAGAAGATCGCCTCGCCCGGACTGACGGCGAAACACGCGCTCCTCCTCGCCATCGGCATCCGCTACCGCCGCATGCGCAGCTCGATGCTCGCGGCGATCGAGCGCGGCCGCGTGCCGGCCATCGACTTCCTCAACGGCGAGGTCGTCGACCGCGGCAAGCTGCACGGCGTCCCGACGCCGGTGAACGCGCGCATCGTCGAGCTGGTCCACGCCATCGCCCGCGGCGAGGAGCGCTCGAGCCGCGCGCTCCTCGACCGGCTGTACGACGAGACCCGTCCGGCCTGACCCGCGAACTTCTCAACTTCCAGCTGGGGTCGTAGTAACGTTTCATTACGTGCAGTCCTTCGACGGGTCTCGGGGCCAGCGGATCTCGCCGACTTGTGAGTCGGCACGCGGCTTGATGTACCGGGGACCGCTGTGACCCGCGTCCTCGTCGTCGATGATGATCGCTCCATCCGGCGGAGCCTCGAGAAGTTCCTGACCGGCGAGGGGCTCGACGTCATCACCGCCGCCGACGGGACCGAGGCGATGCGCGTCGCGCCCGGCGCCGACGTCATCCTGCTCGACCTCGGTCTGCCCGGCGCCGACGGCTTCGAGGTGCTGCAGCAGGTGCGCGCCACGCCGCACCCACCGCCGGTGATCGTGGTGACCGCGCGCGACGACATGCAGTCGACGGTCAAGGCGATCCAGCTCGGCGCCTACGAGTACCTCGTGAAGCCGATCGACATCGATCGCCTGCGCCTGGTCGTCCGCCGCGCCGCCGAGTCGCGCGACGCGGAGCGCGCGCTCACGCAGTTCGTCGCCCGCGAGAGCGAGACCTTCCAGGTCGGCAACATCATCGGTAAGAGCGCCGCGATCCGCGAGGTGTACAAGCACATCGGCGCGGTCTCGACCGGCAAGGCGAGCGCGCTCCTCCTCGGCGAGAGCGGCACCGGCAAGGAGCTGGTCGCCAAGGCGATCCACTATGCGTCGGCGGATCGCGACAAGCCGTTCGTCGCCATCAACTGCACCGCGTTCGCGCCCGGCATCCTCGAGAGCGAGCTGTTCGGCCACGTGAAGGGCTCGTTCACCGGCGCGATCGGCGACAAGGTCGGCCGCTTCGAGCTGGCCGGCACCGGCACGCTGTTCCTCGACGAGATCGGCGAGCTGCCGCTCGACCTGCAGGCCAAGCTCCTGCGCGTCATCCAGGAGCGCACGTTCGAGCGCGTCGGCGACGGACGCCCGGTGCCGCTGCGCGCCCGCATCATCGCGGCCACGCACCGCGATCTCACGGCGATGGTGGAGCGCGGCGAGTTCCGCGAGGACCTCTACTACCGCCTGCGCGTCGTCGAGATCCAGCTGCCGCCGCTGCGCGAGCGTCGCGAGGACGTGCCGCTCCTCGTCGAAGGCCTGCTCGCCAAGATCAACCGCGAGCTGCACAAACACGTGCGCGCCGTCGCGCCCGACACCATGGCGGCGCTCGCCCGCTATCCGTGGCCGGGCAACGTACGCGAGCTCGAGAACGCGCTGACCCGCGCCGTCGTGCTGTCGCAAGGTGAGGTCCTCGAGGCGCGCCACCTGCCGATGCTCGGCACGCTGCAGCCGCCCGCGCCATCGAGCGCCGCGCCGGCGGGCGCCGCACCGGCGACGCGCAACCACGAGAGCGATCTGCTGCCGCTCCGCGAGATGGAGCGCCGTCACGTCGAGCGCGTGCTGACGAGCGTCGCCTGGAACAAGCGCAAGGCGTGCGCCGTCCTCGAGATCAGCCGCCCCACCCTCGACCGCAAGATCGACGACTTCGGCCTGGCGCGCCCGGCGGGCAGATCATCTTCCGACGAGGATGACGCGTGAGTGGTGCGCACATGAATGGCCTCCTGTTCATCCTGATCGGTTCGCTCGGCGTCGCGTTCGCCGCGCTCATCCTGCGCGCCGATCCGCGCCGTCACGACAACCGCACCTTCTTCGTGCTCGGGCTCCTCGACGCGACGATGGCGCTCTTCCGCGGCACCGCCGCGCTCACCGGCTACGAGATCGCCGACATCGAGGTGCTCCTGCCGTGCGCCGCCATCGCGCCGTTCCTGGGCTGGGCCAGCCTCGAGTTCGCGTGGTCGTTCCCGTTCAACCGCCCCCTGCCCTGGCGCTACCGCGTCCCGCTGATCCTGGCGACGCTCGCGACCTCGACGCTCCTCGTCACGGGCCGCGGCCACACCGAGTCGAACCTCTCGAACGCGCTCTTCTTCATCCCGGCGACGATCTTCATGATCAGCTTCCAGGTGAGGAACCTCCGCCGCATCGAGGGCGACCGCCTCGGCGTGAAGCTGGTCGTGGCCGCGCTGATGATGCGCTGGATCACGGCGAACATCGTCTACAGCGTGTTCGGCCACGTCGCGCCCGGCACCTGGTCGACCATCCTCTGGCTGGAGTCGTCGGTCGCCGTGCTGCTGTCGTTCGTGATGATCGGCATGGGCAGCATCCGGTCGAACCTCTTCACGATGCGCAGCGCGCTCGGCGAGCTCGCCATCGAATCCGCGTTCTTCCTGGCCGGACTCGGGCTCACCGCACTCGCGCTCTACGGAGCGCTCGAAGTGCGCATCACATACCCGGTGCTCGGTCTGGCGCTGCTCCTCCTCGCGTCGCTCATCCCGCTGGTCGTGTTCGCGGCCACGAACTGGCTGCGGCCGCGCGTCGAGGCCGGCGTCGACCCGCGCCGCGCGCGCCGTCGCGAGCTCCTCGACGAGGCAACCGCCGCCGTCACCGGCGACCCGGCGCAGATGATCGAGCTGGCGACGCGCACGCTCACCGCGATCAGCGACGGCGGCACCGCACGGTTCCTGCCGCTCGCCGCGCTCGCCGCCGAGGACAGGGCCGCCCTCGTCGGTGGCACGCGCCGCGACGAGACCGCGCTGCTGGTGCCCGTCCGCACCGGCGCGCACCTCCACGGCGCGCTCGAGATCCATCGCGGGGTGCGCGATCGCGAGACGGTGCTCGCCGCCGAGCTCCTCGCCGATCGCCTGGCGTCGGCGTGCGAGCTGCGCCGCCTCGCCGGCGAGCTCGAGGAGGCCAGTCGCCTGGCCGCGCTCGGCTCGTTCGCGGCGGCGATCGCACACGACATCCGCACGCCGCTCACCAGCGTGCAGATGAACGTCCAGATCCTGCGCCGCAAGGTGCAGCTGCCGCCCGATGACATGGAGCACTTCGATATCGCGCTCGAGGAGCTGCGCCGGCTCGACGATCACGTGAAGGAGCTCCTCGACTACGCCAAGCCGCTCGCGCTCCATCGCGAGACCGTCGAGCTCAAGGACGTCGCCGACGACGCCGCGCGCACGATCGAGCCGCTCCTCGGCGAGCGCAGGCAGGTCCTCGCACGCGAGCACTCGGCGGACGTGCCGCCCGTCGCCGTCGATCCCACGCGCCTTCGCCAGGTGCTGTGGAACCTGCTCGACAACGCCGCCAAGGCGTCACCCGATGGCGCCACCATCGCGCTGCGCACGCGCCGCGACGGCGAGAAGGTCGCGATCGACATCGTCGATCACGGCAGCGGCATCGAGGCGAACGACCTCCTGCGCATCTTCGAGCCGTTCTTCACGACGCGCCCCGACGGCACCGGCCTCGGCCTCGCGATCTGCCAGAAGGTCGTGCGCGGCCACGGCGGCGACATCGTCGTGCAGTCGCGCCCCGCCGAGGGCTCGACCTTCACGATCGTCCTCCCTGCGCAGTCGGCGCAGGTCGCCGCGTAACGCGCGGCAGGTAACGACCTGCGAGGGCCGGCCGAGTAACGATCCGTTACGCGGGTAACGGATCGTTACCAGCGGCACGGAGCGGAAAACACAACGAAGACGGGCCCTTCGGGCCCGAAGCGATCCGGCACGAGCAGTGCTCTTAGTCCGCACCGTGTGGACGCTAGCTCGGAAGATTCTCCTCCACGACCGGATCAAGTTCTCGGTCGCCGCGGCCGGCGTGTCGATCAGCGTGATGCTGGTCCTGGTCCAGATCGGCCTGTTCCTCGGGTTCATGCAGAACGCGTCGAACCTGATCGACCACGCGACCGCCGACGTGTGGGTCACGGGTGAAGGCAGCGAGAACTTCGACTTCTCGGCGCCGATCGACGACCGCTCGTTCTACAAGGTCGCGTCGACGCCGGGCGTCGTGCACGCCGAGCGCATGTTGCTCGCGTTCGGTCAGTTCCGCCTCGCCGACGGTGGCACGCAGGGCGTGCAGGTCGTCGGCATCGAGCCCGGCGGCAAGCTCCTCCGCCCCTGGAACGTGGTGGGCGGCGACCCGCAGCGCATCCACGAGGCCGGCGGCATCGTGGTCGACGTCAGCGAAGCCGAGAAGCTCAAGGTCAGCAAGGTCGGCGAGCGCCGCGAGATCTTCGGCGCGCGCGCCGAGGTCGTCGCGCTGACCAAAGGCATCCGCAGCTTCACGACGTCGCCGTTCGTGTGGACCGACCTCGACACCGCGCGCGCCTACGCGCTCTATCCCGCCGACCGCTTCAACTACGTGATGGTCCAGGCCGCGCCGGGCGTCGACAAGGGCGACCTCGCGCGCCGCCTCTCGGAGCTGCCGGGCCTCGACGCGTACACCGGCCCGACGATGTCGGCGCGCGCGCGCGACTACTGGTCGTCGCGCACCGGCGTCGGCGCCGGCTTCTTCACGACGGCGGCGCTCGGCGTGATCGTGGGCCTCGTCGTCGTCGGGCAGATCCTCTACAACGGCACGCTCGAGCACCTGAAGGAGTACGGCACGCTCAAGGCGATGGGGGCGCGCAACAGCGCCATCCTCCGCGTCATCGTCTACCAGGCGCTCATCTCGGCGGTGGTCGGCATGGTGCTCGGCGGCGCGCTCACGCTGGCGGCCAAGGCCGCGATGGCCGGCGCCAACCTCAACGTCCTGCTCACGCAGAACCTCGTCATCACCACGGCCGTGTTGACCGCGGTGATGTGCTGCCTCGCGTCTCTCCTCTCGGTGGTCAAGGTCCTCCGCCTCGACCCGGCTTCCGTCTTCAAGGGGTGATTCCAATGAACCAGCGCGCTCCCATCGCGACCCTGTCCGGCGTCACCAAGATCTACGGCACCGGCGAGACCCAGGTGAATGCCCTCGAGGACGCCGACCTTTCGGTGTACCCGGGCGAGATCCTCCTCATCGAAGGTCCGTCGGGCTCGGGCAAGACCACGCTCATCTCGATCCTCGGCCTGCTGCTCCGGCCGACGCGCGGCGACGTGTTCGTGCGCGGCGAGCGCGTGACGGCGATGCCGCAGCGCGAGCTGCCGCCGATCCGGGCCGGCACGTTCGGCTTCATCTTCCAGGGCTTCAACCTGTTCCCGGCGCTCACCGCCGAGGAGAACGTGAGCATCGCGATCAAGATGAAGGATCCGCGCGCCAAGAACCCCGACGCCGAGGCGCGCCGGCTGCTCGTGTCGGTCGGGCTCGAGAACCGCATGCATCACAAGCCCGGCGATCTGTCGGGCGGTCAGAAGCAGCGTGTCGCGATCGCGCGCGCGCTCGGTGGCAACCCGCCCATCATCGTCGGCGACGAGCCGACCGCCGCGCTCGACACCAAGACCGCGCTCGGCGTCATGGGCCTCTTGCGCGACCTCGCGACGGTGCAAGGACGCGCGGTCGTCGTCGTGACGCACGATCCCCGCCTGGAGCGGTTCGCGGACCGCGTCGCCCGCGTCGAGGACGGCCGCGTCGTTGCCGTCGACACCATCGATCACTCGAAGGCTGCCTGAAGGAGTCACGTCATGTTCAAGTCGACCAAGTCCAAGCTCGGTGCTGCTCTCCTGCTCACGGCCGTCGCCACCGGCGGCGTCGCGTGGACCCGCTCCAACGCGCCGGCCGCGCCCGCGATCACGGCGCCCGTCGCCACCGTCCTCGTCGCGCCCGGCCTCATCGAGGCCGAGGGCGATCGCGTGGAGCTCGGCTTCGAGGCGAGCGGCCGGATCGTGGAGCTCGTCGTCGACGAGGGCGATGTCGTGACCGCTGGCCAGCTCCTCGGCCGGCTCGACGACCGCGTCGCACAGGCGCGCGTCGCGAAGGCCGAAGCCGCGGTCGCGGTCGCCAAGGCGCGGCGCGATGCCGCGATGCGCGGCGCACGCGCCGACGAGATCAAGGCGGCGATCGCCGAGTCCGACGCGGCCGCGGCGGCGGCGAAGGAGCGCGGCATCGCGCGCGATCGCGCCGAGGCGCTGCTCTCGGCGAACCCCGAGGCCATCCCGATGGCCGAGGTCGATACGGCGCGCGGGCTCGCCGACGCCAGCGCCGCACAGGCGCGGGCCGCCGCGGCGCGAGCGTCGCTGACGCGCGCCGGCTCGCGCGTCGAGATCATCGCGGAGGCGAAGGCGGCGCACGACGTCGCGCTCGCCGACCTCGAGGAAGCGCGCGCGTTCCTGGCGCAGCACGAGCTGAAGGCTCCGCGCGCCGGCACCGTCATCCGTCGCCTGCACGAGGTCGGCGAGCACGTGACCACGATGCCGCCGACCACCGTGCTCATCGTCGCCGACACGTCGAAGCTCGAGCTGCGCGTGGAGGTCGACGAGGTCGACGTCGCGCGCGTGAAGCTGGGCCAGGTCGCGTGGGCGACCGCGCTCGCGTACGGCGACCAGAAGTTCTCGGGCCGCGTCACGCGTGTGGTCGGCGAGCTCGGCCGCAAGACGCAGCGCCTCGAGGATCCGCGCGCGCGCATCGACACGCGTGTGCTCGAGGTCGTCGTCACGCTCGACGAGGCGCCCGTGTTGCCGCTCGGCCTCCGCATGGACGTCCACCTCGAACCGGGCAAGTAACCGATGAAGTCGTTCGCCGCTGTTGCCGTTCTGCTGCTTGCCTCCAGCGCATCCGCTGATTCGAGACCCATCACCCTCACCGAGGCCGTCGCCATCGCGCGCGACGGCAACGACACCCGCGCCGCGCAGGCGGTCGCCGCCGAGCGCGCCCGCGTACAGGTCGACGCCGCCGAGAGCGTCGACGATCTCGTCATCGACGCCACCGTCGAGGGGCTGACGCGCTCCACCGAGCCGAGCGCCGGCCCGTTCTTCCAGGAGACCGATTTCGCCGCGGTCTCCGCGCGCGTGGGCGTGTGGAAGCCGCTGACCTGGGGCGGCCGCGTCGGCGTGCACGTCTCCGACGGCATCAGCCGCACCGAGGCGCTGCTCTCCGCGGGCGGACCGACCAGCATGCTCGCGTACACCGTGCACAACCCGCGCGCCGAGCTGGTGTGGCAGCAGCCGCTCCTTCGCGGACGCGGACGCGACGTGCACGACGCCGGCCGCCGCGTGGCGCGCGCGGGCGCCGACGCGGAGGCCGCGTCGCTCGATCTCGCCGACACGCGGCTGGTGCTCGACGTGTCGCGCGCGTACTGGGAGCTCGCGTACGCGACGCGTGAGGTCGCCATCCGCGAGAGCTCGCTGGCGCTGGCCGGCGAGCAGCTCACCATCACGAGGGCGCGCGTCGGCGCCGGCAAGGGCGCCGAGCTCGAGGTGCTCGCCGTCGAGCAGGCCGTCGCCGCGCGCGAGGCCGCGCTGGTCGGCGCGCAGCAGGCGCTGGGCGAGCGCGCGCTCGAGCTGCGCGTCTTGCTCGCGCTCGAGGACGGCGATCCACGGCCGCTCGGGGCGTCCGATGCGCTCGACGCACCGACGCCGCCCGCGCCGGTGTCGACCGAGGCGCTCGCGAAGACGCTCGCGTTCGCACCCGAGCTGAAGGTCATCGACTCGCGCGCGCGCGGTGCGGAGGCGCGAACGCGCGCGGCGAAGCGCGGCACCGGTCCGCAGCTCGATCTCCTCGTGCGCGGTGGTCCCACCGGCAACGCCGCCGAGGCCGGCGCCGCGTTCGAGCAGATGGCGACGTTCGACGGCTACCAGGCCGGCGCGTCGCTCTCGCTCACGCTGCCGGTCGGTGATCGCGCCGCGCGCGGCGAGCGCGAGATGGCGCGCCTCGAGCAGAAGCAGCTCGCGCACCTGCGCGAGGCCAGCCGCGGCAGGTTGACCGCGGAGGTGCAGCGCGCGGTCGACGCGGTCGCGCTGAGTGACAAGCGGATCGCGGCCGCGGTGCGCGCTGCCGAGCTGGCGGAGAAGAACGTGAAGCTCGAGATCGACCGCTGGAAGGCCGGCGCGGGGACCAACTTCGACGTGTTGACGCGGCAGGATCAGAAAGCGGCTGCGGATGCGGCGCTGGCGCGCGCGCACGCCGATCGACGCATCGCGGTAGCGGCGCTCGCGGCGTTGACGGGGCCCTGATCGAGCACGGGAACGGGCACGGCACGGGGAACAGAGATCAGCGCGTGCGTGATAGGGTCGTGGCGTGTTGACCGCGAAGCAGTCGTATCACGTGGTCTTGTTGCCGGGCGACGGCATCGGTGCCGAGGTCGCCTCCGACGCGCGCATGTTGCTGGAGGCGATCGCGCCGAAGATCGGCGTGACCTTCGAGCTCGACGAGATTCCGTGCGGCGGGCGCTACTACCAGCAGCACGGACGGCGCGACTGGCCCGACGGCGCGGAGCAGCGCTGCAAGGACGCCGACGTCATCCTGCTCGGCGCCGTGGGATGGAACGGGCCGGACGGCCAGCCGGTGACGATGAGCGACGGCAAGATGGCGGGCTGGTCGCCGGTGATCGGCAACCGCGTGCGGCTGGGCCTCTACGCCAACGTGCGGCCCATCCGCCTGCTCAAGGGCATCAAGCACGGCCTCTCGGGTCGCTTCGCGCAGGTGTGGGAACCGGGCATGGTCGACATGATCATGCTGCGCGAGAACACCGAAGGCCTGTACAGCGGCATCGGCGGCGTCGTCGGTGACGCCGCGATCGACACGCGCGTCATCACGCGCGCCGCGTCGCGCCGCGTGATCAAGAAGGCGTTCGAGATCAGCCGCGCCCGCGGCACCGGCGCACCGGTCGACGGCAAGAAGCGCGTCACCTGCGTGGTGAAGAACAACGTGCTCTTCGGGTGCAAGCTGTTCCTCGAGGTGTTCAAGGAGGTCGGCAACGACTTCCCCGACATCGAGAAGGACGTCGCCATCGTCGATTCGTTCGCCATGTTCGTGCTGACGCGCCCCGAGCACTACGACGTGGTCGTGACGACCAACATGTTCGGCGACATCCTCACCGACCTCGGCTCGGTGCTTCAGGGCGGCATGGGCATGGCGGTGGGCTGCAACGTCGGCGATGACCACGCCATGTTCGAGCCCATCCACGGCTCGGCGCCGCCGCTCGCCGGCAAGGATCTCGCCAATCCGCTCGCGATGCTGCTCGCGACCGCCGAGGCGCTCCTGTGGCTCGGTCGACGCCGTGGCGACGACCGCCTCGTGCGCGCGCATCGCGCCATCGACGATGCGGTCGCCGCGATCGTCGCGCGGGGCAAGCCGCTCACCACCGACCTCGTCGGCGCCGAACGTGCCGCCCCGCGCTCCGTCGTCTCGGCCGCCGTGCGCGACGAGACGCTGGCCCGGCTCTAGTCGACCGCGGTCACCAGCATCATCGCGGCGGCGTCGGGCGCGACGTCGATCTGATCGACGCCGGCCTCGCCGCGCACGTCGAGGCGATCGAAGAAGTCGGCGACGCCGACGCGCACCGTCGTGGCGAGGCCGAAGATCACGACGCCGGTGCCGTCGCTGGTGACCGAGATGATGTCGGCGGCGGGCGTGCCGAGCACCGTCACCGTATCCTGGACCGCGTCGGTGAGGCCGCTACTGCCGAGGTCGACGTCGACGCGCGTGATACCCGTGCCGGCGAGGTCGCCGACCTGGATGGTGTCCGTGCCGCCCCGCGGGAGGAGCGCGATGTGCTCGATGGTGCCGAGGTCCGTCGTGACCGTGCCGATGTTGCGGAGGACGAGCGTGCGCGCACCGCTGGCGCGCAGCTCGATCACCTCGCCGATGTTCGCGCCGCTGAAGACGAGCGTGTCGTTGCCGGCCTCGCCGTCGAGGCGGTCGCTCGCGTCGCCGGGGTTCCACGACAACGTGTCGTCGCCATCGCCGCCGCGCACCGTGTCGGCGCCGAGCCGGCCCGAGAGCTGGTCGTTGCCGAGGCCGCCGAGGAGGGTGTCCGCCGCCGCGCCACCGAACAGGCTGTCGTTGCCGGCGCCCCCGTCGAACGTGAGCGGGATCGCGACCGAGGTCGCCGCGAGGGTGTCGTCGCCGCCGTACCCGAGGAGGCGCACGTCGGCGATGCCGGCGGGTTGCACCAGCGCGTTGTACCCGCCGCCGTCGATGACGGCGCCGCCCGACTCGCCGAACGCCTGGATGACGTCGGGCCCGACGGTGCCGTTGACGTTCAGGCGGCCGCCGCGCACCACCACGCGATCGACGGCCGGCTCGCCGCGTCGCACGCGCACGGGCGCGCCGAGGCCGGTGGCCAGGACGGCGTCACCATCGGCGGCGACGTCGATGGTGTCCACCCCGGCGACGCCGTCGATCACGATCTGATCGAGCAGCCCGTCGTTCGAGCCGTCGAGCTGCGGCAGGTCGACGTTCACCTGCGCCAGGGTCGTGCCGGCCAGCGAACCGACCGTCACGATATCGGCGCCGCCGCGCACGGAGAGGTCGGCGCGCTCGAACCCGCCCAGGTCGAGCGTGACGGTCGCGATGTCGCGCACCACGCGTACGCGGCCGGCGACCGCGCGCACGTCGAAGCGCTCGCCGATGTTGCTGCCGCTCAGGACGAGCGCGTCGAGGCCCGCGCCGCCCTCGACGACGTCGCTGGCGTCGCCGGGATCCCAGACGAACGTGTCCTCGCCGTCGCCGAGGCTGACCGCGTCGGCGGCGTAGCGGCCGTCGACGTGGTCGTTGCCGGTGCCACCGGTGATGCGGTCGGGGCCGGGACCGCCGACGATCTGGTCGTTGCCAGCGCCGCCGTCGATGACGACGGGGTTCGCGTCCGAGATGGTGGTCGCGATGTGGTCGTCGCCCGCGTTGCCGTTGACGGTGACGGCGATCGCGGCGGCCGGCGCGACGTACACGTTGAACGCGCCGCCGTCGTACACGCGGCCGGCGCCATCGGTGGTGATGATCATGGTGTCGGCCGCGGCCGTGCCGTCGATGTCGACGCGATCGCTCGCGTCACCGTTCACGACCAGGCGATCGAAGGCCAGCTCGCCGTTGCGCACGCGGATCTCGCTGCCGAGGCCGCTCGCCACGACGTCGCCGGTCGCGACGTCGAGCGAGACGTCGATGACGTCGGCGCCCGCGGTGCCGTTCAGCACGATGGCGTCGGCGACGCCGTCGCCCTGGGTCGGGATGGTGTACGCGAGGTCGACGTCGACCCGAGCGATCGCCGCCGGCGTCAGATCGTCGATGGTGATGCGGTCCGCGCCGCCGCGCGCGGTCAGCTCCACGAGCTCGAGGCCGTGCCCGTCGAGCGTGACCGTGCCGATGTCGCGGGTCAGCCGGAGGTGATCGCCCTGCACGCCGAGCCCGATGTTCTCGCCGATGCTGGCCATCAGGAACGAGAGCCGGTCGAGGCCGGCGCCGCCTTCGATGACGTCGCTGGCGTCGCCTGGCCGCCACGCGACGGTGTCGTCGCCGTCGCCCAGATCGATCGTGTCGAGGCCCAGGCCGCCGATGACCGTGTCGCGCCCGGTGCCACCGTCGAACGTCTCGGGGCCGACGCCGCCCTGGAGCGTGTCGTTGCCTGTGCCGCCGCGGATCGTCACCTTCTCCTCGGAGGTATAGGCGCCGCCTTGCTCGTTGATCACGACGACGTCATCGCCGCCGGCGGCGTCGACGACGATCTTCTCGAACGTCGAACGGTCGAACGAAAACTCGGCCGAGCCGTCGCTACCGACGTCGACCTCGAGCCGGCCGGCGGTGGCGCCGTTGCGCAGCGTCAGGCTCGACGGGGCGCTGGTGCCGGTGATGGTGAGCGTGCGCGTCTTCACCTTGGCGGTGTACGACGCGGTCGCCGCCTGCTCGGTGTCGTCGAGCGCGACCTCGTCGTCGGGCAGGTCGAGACACGCGGTCGTGACGACGGTGGTCGCGAGCGATGGGAAGAGCGCGAGATAGAGAAACGAACGTGCAGACATGAAAGACCTCGGGGGGAAACTGAAACTGATCTCCGCCCCGCTTCAGCAAGCGATGTGCCGCGCGCAAGTGCGCGCATCCGCGATGCGCGCACGGAGGCGCGCCGCATCGCTACCGGTAGCGCCTCGGTTATGTCCGTGCGAACTGCGCGCACGATCCGGCCGGCCGGAAGAATCCGGCAAGACGATACGGCGCTGTAATCCAGCCCGGCGACGATGCGGGCGCGGGCCAGGCGGTAGGATGCGCGGATGTCACGTACCTCCTCTCCAGCGCTCGCGCTCACGTTGCTCGCGCTCGTGCTCTCCTGCGGCGGCGGCGCCCGCACCGCCGCGCCACCCGCAGGCCCCGACGTTCTCGACGATACCGGCGCCGCGGCCGGCACCGGCGCGACTCCGACCGATGTCGCCGCGCCCGACGCGGGCGCGAAGACGCGCACGCTCGCCGCCGACACCGAGATCAAGACGACGTCGGGCACGACCTTCACCGCGCCGAGCGGATGGATCGTCGAGGAGCGCAGCGACCGCGTCGTGCTCACCGCGCCGGAGAAGGACGTCACGGTCGCGCTCTACGAGGTGAAAGCCGCCACCCGCGACGCCGCCATCGACGGCGCGTGGCAGCAGTGGAAGCCGGGCTTCAAGCTCGCCGTCGCGCAGGCCGTCGACCTGCCCGCGCGCGACGGCTGGGACGGCCTCTCTCAGATCGTCTACGTCACGCCCACCGCCGATCAGCGCCTGGTGCTCGCGCTCGCGCGCAAGAAGGGCGACGTCTACTACGTCGCGCTCCTCGACGCGGCCGCCGCCGGCGCCGATCGCCGCGGCGCGCAGCTCGGCCTCATCATCGAGAGCTTCAAGGTGCCCGGCCTCGCACGCGAGTCGTTCGCCGGCAAGACGCCGCACGCCTTCGACAAGCCGCTCCAGGATCAGCTCACCGCGTTCGCCGAGCAGGCGCTCGCCGGCAACAAGATCCCCGGCGCCGCGATCGCCGTCGTCCAGGGCGGCAAGGTGGTCTACGCGCGCGGCTTCGGCGTGCGCGAGAAGGGCAAGAAGGCGGCGGTGACGCCCAGGACGCTCTTCATGATCGGCTCCGTCAACAAGTCGCTCACCACGCTCATGCTGGCGCGGCTCGTCGAGAAGAAGACCTTCTCGTGGGACACGCCGGTCACGCAGGTGCTGCCGTCGTTCGCGCTCGGCGACGCGACCACCACGGCCGCGGTCACGATGCGCCACACCGCGTGCGCGTGCACCGGCATGCCGCGCCAGGATCTCGAGTTCATCTTCGAGGGCCAGATCGGGCCGGAAGAGCGACTCGCGAGCATGAGCACGATGAAGCCGACCACCGGCTTCGGCGAGACCTTTCAGTACTCGAACCTGATGGTGTCGGCGGGCGGCTTCGCCGGTGCGCACGCGTTCGCGCCCAGGAAGAAGCTGGGCGCAGCGTACGACGACGCGATGGCGGCGCTGGTCTTCAAGCCGCTCGGCATGAAGGCGTCCACCTTCGACTTCAAGAAGGTCGCGCGCGCCGATCACGCCGCGCCGCATCCGTTCGGGCTCGACGGCGAGCCGTCGGCCATGCCGATCACGCTCGAGACCTGGGTGCAGCCGCTCCGTCCCGCCGGGGGCATGTGGTCGAACGTCGAGGACATGGCGCGCTTCGCGTTGCTCGAGCTCGGCGCCGGCAAGCTCGACGGCAAGCAGGTCGTGGACACCGACGCGTTGATGGCGCGGCGCGTGCCGCAGGTGAAGATCGACGACGAGATGAGCTACGGGCTCGGCCTCGCGGTCGGCAAGGCGGCGGGCGTGCAGGTGGTGACCCACAGCGGCGGCACGATGGGTTTCAACAGCGAGCTCCTGCTCCTGCCCGAGCACGGCCTCGGCCTCGTCATCCTCACGAACGTGGGCAGCGGCAACATCTTCACCGGCACCGTCGAGCGCCGGCTCCTCGAGCTCCTGTTCGACGGCGAGCCGCGCGCCGCGAGCGACCTCGAGCGCCGCGTGAAGCAGACGTTTCAGCAGCTCGACGAGGAGAACAAGCTGATCGAGCTGAAGCCGGACCCGGCCTGGTTCGCGACGTTCCTCGGGACGTGGAGCACGCCCGGCCTCGGCACCATCGAGCTGCGCGTCGACAAGGGCCAGCCCGTCCTCGACAGCGGCGACTGGAAGGTGAACATCGGCCGCAAGAAGGATCGCGACGGCACCGTGAAGCTGGTCGCGACCACGGGCCCCTTCGCCGGCCTCGAGCTCGTCCCGACGGAGAAGGACGGCAAGACCACGCTCGTCCTCATCGACTCGCAGCGCTCGTACGTGTTCGAGAAAAAGTAGCGGGCACCGCATCCTTTCGGCGGGGTCAGCCGTCGTGGGGGCATGCAGACGCTCGTCCTCCTCGCCGGCCTGTACTTCCGCATCGGTATCGGCCCCGGCTACCCCGTCGCCACGCTGACGCCGCCGCCGGGCGAGGAGAGCAGCAGCAGCAGCGGCCCGGGCGTGAACACCGAGCTCGCCGCCGGCGCCACGGTCCGGCCGCGGCTCGTGGTCGGGCTCGGCACGTTCCCGATGGCGTCGCCGGCGCCGTCGTACGACGGTGCCGACGCCGGTGGGCAGCACGTCTCCGGCACCGGCCCGTTCATCGCGTACTGGCTCCGCGAACGCGGCGGGCTGCACCTGCAGGCCGGGCTCCTGTTCGCGGCCGGCTATCTCGATGGCAGCGACACGCGCGACGCGCACGTCGGGTTCGGCTACGGCGGCATGGCCGGCGTCGGCTACGACCGCTTCATCTCGGACACGTGGAGCGTGGGAGGGCTGGCGCGCGTCACCGCGTACCGCCTGTACGGTGTCGACGATTCGATCCGCATCGCCGCGCCCGCGCTCCTCGTCACGTTCACCCACCACTGAATCGAGGGACTCATGTCGAAACACGCCATCGTCATCGGCGCCGGCAGCGGCGTCGGCCGCGCCACCACGCTCGCGCTCCTCGCGCGCGGCACGCACGTCACGGCCGTCGCGCGCACGGCCGCGACGCTCACCGGGCTGGGCGACGCCGCCACGCGCGCGGCCGACGCCACCGATCCGGCGACCGTACGCGCGCTCCTCGCCGACGCGCCCGACCTCGTCGTCGTCGCCGCCGGCATCCGCCCACCGATGGGGCCGGTCGATCAGCTGTCGTGGGAGGAGTTCTCGGCGGCGTGGAACAACGACGTCCGGCTCGCGTACGAGGTCGGCCGCGCGGCGCTGGCGCGGCCCCTGCAACCCGGCAGCACGGTGATCGTCGTGTCGAGCGGCGCGGGCCTCGGCGGCTCGCCGCTCTCGGGCGGATACGCCGGCGCCAAGCGCCAGCAGATGTTCATGGCGAGCTATCTCCAGCGGGAGTCGAAGGCACGCGGGCTCGGCATCCGGTTCGTGGCGGTCGTGCCCAGGCAGCTGATGGCCGGCACGGCGATCGGCGAGCACGCGGCCGCCACGTACGCGGCGGAGAGCGGCATCACCGTCGAGAAGTACATGGAGCGCTTCCCGGTGCCGCTCGACGCGGCCGGCGCGGCGCGCGCCATCGTCGACATCGCGGCCGGGGAGGCCGGCGGCGACGCGACGCTGCTCGGCTTGACCGGCAAGGGCCTCGAGGTGTTGTGATCGCGCCGTGACCCCCGACGAGATCCAGGCCCTCCGCCCCGAGCTGCACCGCTACTGCGCGCGGCTCATGGGCTCCATCGTCGACGGCGAGGACATCGTGCAGGAGGCGCTCACCCGCGCGCTCGCAATCCCGGCAGGAGGCGGCGACATGTCGCGACCGCTGCTCTTCAAGATCGCGCACAACGCCGCGATCGACGCGCTCCGCCGCCACGAGCGCCGCTTCGCCGACGGTGACGACGCGCTCGACGCCGTCGCCGCGGACGACGAGGCGGTCGACCCGGCGATCGTGCACGTCGCGCTCGCGGTGTTCCAGCGCCTGCCGGTCGCGCAACGCAGCGCCGTGATCCTGAAGGACGTGCTCGGCTGCACGCTCGAGGAGATCGTGGAGAGCACCGGGCTCACGCTCCTCGCCGTGAAGGCCGCGCTGGTCCGCGGCCGCGCCACGCTGCGCGCCCATGCCGACGACCGCAGCGCCGCCTCCGTCGCCGCGCCGCCCGACCCCGCCGAACGCGCGCGTCTGCACGCCTACGCGGCGCGCTTCAACGCGCGCGACTGGGACGGCCTGCGCACGCTGCTCGCCGACGAGACACGCCTCGAGCTGGTCGCTCGCGCCGAGCGCCGCGGCAAGGCCGTGGGCGAATACTTCGCGCGCTACGCCGCGCTCCCCGACCTGCGCGCCGTGCCCGGCCTCCTCGACGGTCGCCCCGCGCTCGCCGTGTACTCGCCGCCGGAGGCGCCGTCCCCCGGCTCCTTCGTCCTCCTCGCGTGGGACGGCGATCGCATCACGCTCATCCGCGACTTCCGCTACGCCGAGTACGCGATGGAGTGCGCCGCGACGTCGTTCGTACCCGACTGATCAGGCGCCCGGCTCGATCAGCACCGGCGTCTCGGCGGTGCCGCGCATGACCCGCGCGACGCCGCCGTCGCGGTAAGTCGCGAGCGCCGGTACCGGCTCGTTGGTCAGCGAGCCGGTGACGCGCACCGTCGCGCCGGCGGCCACGTCGGTCACATGCAGCACGCCGCCGAGGCGCCATGCGGCGGGCACGCCGAGCGCGGCGAGGCGCGGCTCGGCGCCGGTCACCTCGGGCGGACCGACGACGCGATAGCGGATCATCGGCGGCGCGAAGCGCACCACGCCGGTCACGACGACGTCGCCGCCGCTCGCGCCGACGACGAACGGCGCCACGGCGGTCGCGCGCAGGAACAGGCCGCCCACCCAGCGCACCGCGAGCTCCGCCGCCACCGTCGAGCCGCCGTCCCACGGCCGGCGCGCCGGCGCGTGCAGCGAGTGCACGACCCCGCGCACGGTCGCGGCGCCGGTCGGGATGTGCGGCCGCACCTCCGCGATGGCCGCGATGGGTTGTGCGTCGCGCGCGCGGCGCTGGCGGCGCGCCTGCAGGCCGGCGGCGCCGAGCGTGACGATCGAGATCGGCAGGAGGAACGGCATCACGATGCTCCCGCCTGCGAGCAATGCGGAGATGAGCCACATGTCGCGCTCGGCGACGATCTTCATGTCGCGGTAGGACATCAACTCACGCAGACCTTCCATCGGACCGACCATCGCCGCGCCGCACTCGACGCATTCGCGCGTCGGTGCCTGTGCGAGCCGGCAGCCGAGGCAGAGGTCCATCGCGCCGTTTCTCCTCGGAGAGAGGATATGCTCGTTCGGTGGAGATCGGGCGCTATCGCGTCACGGGCAAGCTCGGCACCGGCGCCATGGGCGAGGTGCTGCGCGCGCGCGACGAGAAGCTCGGCCGCGACGTCGCCATCAAGCGCGTGAAGAACGTGCTCGGCATCGTGGCCCACACCTTCAAGGACCGCTTCGAAGCGGAGGCGCGCGCGCTCGCCGCCCTCGCCCACCCCGGCGTGGTGCAGGTGTACGACCTCGGCCTGGAAGGCGACGAGCCGTACCTCGTGATGGAGCTGGTCGAGGGGCCGACGCTCAAGGCGGTCGTCACGGAGCGCGGCGCGCTCACGCACCAGGAGGTCTGCGCCCTCGGGATCCAGCTCGCGCGCGCGCTCGAGGCGGCGCACGCGCGCGGCATCCTCCATCGCGACATCAAGCCCGGCAACGTGCTGCGCGGTGCGGGCGGGCTGTGGAAGCTCGCCGATTTCGGCGTCGCACACATGCCCGACTCCGAGGTCACGATCTCGGGGCAGTTCCTGGGCACGCCGGCATACGCGGCGCCCGAGGCGCTCACGCTCGGTCAGTTCTCGCCGGCGTCGGACGTCTACGGGCTCGCGGCCACGCTGTACGAGGCGGCGACCGGCGCCAAGCCGCACGGCGATGCCACCATGGCCGACCTCATCAAGACCGCGCACAAGCCGGTGATCGATCCGCATTCCATCCCGCCGTCGCTCGGCGTGCTCGGGCCGATCCTCGCCGCCGGGCTCGCCGTCTCGCCCGACGCGCGCCCCAGCGCGACGCAGATGGCCGAGCTGCTCGCGGGCTCCGGCTCGACCGAGACGCGCACCGCCGCCGCCGCGGTCGCCACGGCCGCGGAGACCATCGCGCCCGCACCTGCCGTCGCGGCCCTCCTGTCCACGCTGCCGGCGCGTCTCCCGCGCTGGGTCTTCGTCGTCGCCGCGATCGTCATCCTCATCGGGCTGCTCGCGCTTGCCGATCGCCTCGGCGGCTCCGGTTCATCAGCGCCGGGGCCCGGGTTCCTGCCGTCGGTGGGCCCTGCACGCGGATCGCCGCAAGGCCCGCGCTCGTTCTCGCCGCCCCGCAACCTCGACGGCCGCGGCGCCAAGGACTGGCGCAAGGTCGCCGAGAAGGTGCACGAGGGCGACTACGCCGAGGCGCTCCACAAGCTCTACCAGTTCGAGGATCGCCACGGCGCCTCGTCCGAGAGCGCCGCGCTGCGCGGCTGGCTCGAGAGCCAGCCCGCGACGCGCTTCCACGACGACGACTGACGCCGCGCCTCACTGCAGGCTGAGGAACGCCTCGTCGAGGCACGCGCGCATGGCCGCCGCGTTCGCGAAGCGCTGCTCGGGCTTCTTCGCCAGCGCGCCGCCGACGAGCACCTCCATCGCCGGCGTCACGAACGGCGCGCCCGGCGCGACGTCGCCGAGCTGCGGCGCCGGCGACGACACGTGCGCGCGCAAGAGCTTGCCCGCGTCGGTCTCGACGAACGGCAAGCGCCCGGTGAGCATCTCGAACAGCATGATGCCGATCGCGTAGAGGTCGGCGCGCCCGTCGATGGGCCGGCCCTGCGCGCTCTCGGGCGCGATGTACGCCGGCGTCCCGAACGCGATGCCGGTCCGCGTCAGCTTGGAGCCGCCGAGCATCGCCGCCGCGTCGTCGAGCAGCTTGACCAGGCCGAAGTCGAGGATCTTCACGCGCTCGAACGGATCCTCGGGCGTCCCCGCCATCGTCACGACCACGTTGTCGGGCTTGAGATCGCGGTGCACGACGCCGCGCGCGTGCGCGTGCTCGACACCGTCGAGGATCTGGCGGGCCAGCACGAGCGCGCGGCGCGGCTCGAGCGCTCCGCGCATCACCAGCTCGGAGAGCGACTTCCCGCGCGCCAGCTCCATGATCACGAACAGGCGGCCACCCTCCGCGACCTGATCGACGGCGCCGACGATGTTGTCGTGCGCGAGCAGCTGGAGCGCGTTGCCCTCGCGCGCCAGCCGCCGCACCGCTTCGCCGCCGTCGTCGAGGTCGGGCAGCGCCGACTTCATCGCATGGCGAACCCCATCCGCGCCCTCGACCTCGTACACGGCGCCCATCGCGCCGTGTCCCAGCACATCACGAACGACGTAGCGATCGGCGATGCGATGACCGATCGCGAGGATCTCCGGCGGCACCCGTCGAGGCTACATGATCTGGATCCAGCGGCGCTCGCTGCGCTGCCGGTATCCACCACCGTCGTACGAGTACCGATGCGCCATGGCGCGCGCGAGCTCCCGCTCGTTGGTACCCATGAGCCAGAGGAACGGCGCGAGGAGGACCAGCTGGTACATGCCGGCAAAGAGGCCGTAGGCCGCGAAGCTGATGGCGACCACGCGCGCGACCGTCACCGCCGCGTCGGTGGCGCGGACGAAGGACATACGCCGGGTCAGGGCCGCGCGCAGGATGCGGCCGCCGTCCATCGGGAGCGCCGGGATGAGGTTGAAGAGCGCGATGGTCAGGTTGATCCAGCCCACGGCCGCGATGAACCAGCTGCCCGCGAGGGCGCCGATGCCCAGGCCGAGGCCGGCGAGCACGAGCGACACGGCCGGACCGGCCGCCGCGATCGCGATCTCGTGGTTGGCCGCACGCGGCAGCTCGATCATCTTGGCGGCGCCGCCGAAGAAGTGGAGCTCGATGCCGGAGACGCGGACGCCGAGACGGCGCGCCACGACAGCGTGACCGAGCTCGTGCAGGAGCACGGAGCCGAACGCGATCGCGACGACCACGAGACCCGCGACGCCGCCCATCCACATGAAGACGACCCCGAGGAGGATCAGGAAGGTCAGGTTGATCTCGACGGGAAACCCGAGGAGGGCTCCGATCCGCCAGCGCTTGTCGAACATGTGTTTCAAGGTGGGTACGGTGGCACCCACGCGCAATGGCCGTAACGTTTCGTCACAGGACGCGCGCGAGCGCGTCCAAGTGCCCGTCGACATGGGCGCCCCGCTCCACGACCTCCCCGATCCGGCGGGCGATCTCGTCTCGATCGCCGCGAGTGACCCATGGCAGCGACACGCGGACGAGATCGTCACCTGACGGTGTCGTGAACCGGACGTAGTCGCCAATCACGCTGCAGCCGAAGCGGGTATGGCACGTCACGCGCACCTCACCCGAGGGCGAGTGGACGACGACGCGGCCGTCCTCGAACACGTCGATGAGGCGGCGCGCGCGCGCGTGGAAGAGCGAGCGGCGGTAGATGGTCATGTGATCGCCGAAGTCGGCCAGCAGCACCTTGTCGAGCCCGCGGTCGGCGGACGGCCCGATCTCGAGGGCCTCGCGGACGCCGCGACCGACGCCGGTCAGCGCCTGCGCGAGGCGGCGGACCAGACGGTCGAGCTGGCGCAGCGCGGCCAGGCCGTCGTCGGTACGGATGAGATCGCGAGGCTCGGCGCCGAACACACGCTCGACGACGCCGGGCGCCGACTCGAGCCAGATCCCGACGCCCTCGCTGGGCAGGCCGCGCGCGACGATGAGGCGCGATCCGATCGGACGCACGACGCGACGGACGCGGCGGCGCGCCGCGCGCGTGATGGTCAGGATGCCTTCCGACACCGCGAGCTGGACGTTGGCGAGCGCGACCACGACGTGACGCGGCGCGACCTCGAGCGACAGCGTGCCGGCGCTGGTCGGGGACGTCATCACCTCGCCCGAGAGGGCGTCGCGGAACGGCGCCATGACCTCAGCGTACCCGGATTGCATCGGCTCGCCGAGAGAGACACGTGCGGGAAACCAGGGTTGCGCCCGGCACACACGGACCTACCGGCGCCGCGCGGCTACTCGCCCTTGAGGCGCACGAAGATCGGGAGGATGACGAGCGCGTAGGCGGCGCAGCCCACGATGATGAAGAACAGGTCGCGGGCGGTGATGCGCACGTCGAAGTCCGGCTTGTGGTGGCGCACCACCGAGACCCACGCGCCGCCGAGCCCCAGGAAGACCCAGAGCACGGTGTGGTAGCAGAACGAGAGCGTGTTGATGGAGAAGAGCGCGCCCGCGAACGCCGACAGCAGCACCATGGCCCAGACCTGCGCGGGCCGCGCGCCCGGCACGTGCTCGAGATCGATCACGCCGCGGATGAGGGTCTTCACGGTCAGGAACAGCATGCAGATGAAGAGCACGAAGCCGATGAAGCCGAGCTCCGCCAGCGAGAGCACGTACGAGTTGTGCGCGGTCATGAAGTGGTGCTCGGCGAACTGGCGCTGGCCGACGCCGAACACCGGGCTCTCCTTGAACATCTGCAGGCCGGCGGCCCACGCCTCGTAGCGCAGCTGCGTCGACTGGTCGGCCTTGTCGCCGCTGCGACCGCCGAGCGCGATGAGCGGCAGCGCGGCGACGCCGGCCGCGATGATGCCGGCGATGCCGAAGCGGCGAACCGCGTACACCGACGCGACCAGCGCGAACACGAGGATCGCGCCGCGCGACTGCGTGAGCGAGACACAGTACAGCACCAGCAGGCCGCCGATGGCGGTGGAGACGATGGTCAGCGGACGCCGCCGCTGGTTGGCGAAGCCGATGAGCATGGCGAAGGCGCCGATGCACACGGTCAGGCCGAGCTCGTTGGGATCGTGGAGCTCGCCGCGATAGCGCACGCGATCCTCGATCGAGTACGTCCCGAACATGCCCGCCTTCTCGCAGCGGTACTCGGAGCCGGGCTCGGCGTCGTTCTCGTAACAGGCATCGGCCATCTCGCAGGGCCGACCGTCGGGCGTGCCTTCGCCGGGATGCTCGGGATCGGTGACGATGCACGAGCGATCCTGCAGACCCTGGTGGATGCAGACGATGGTCAGGAACAGGCACACCGTCATCACGGTGGCGGCGACCATGCGGAACGCGCGGATGGTCTGCACGCCATGCGCGATCGTCGAGAACAGGATGAAGAGGATCCCGCACGCGATGATGTTGGCCTGGAGCGCGTTGCCGGCCTTGACCGCGCTGCAGATCGTCGCCCACACCAGGAACGCGATGACCCAGGTCAGCATCGGCACCGGCCGCGGGTCGTTGCGGCGCAGCTTCACGTCGAGGACGAAGCCACCCACCGCGCCGGCGCAGCACAGGTAGAGCATCGGCAGCTTCTGGAGCACGTCGATGTACTCCTGCGGGCGCGCCAGGATGAACACCAGCAGGCCGCAGATGCCGAAGATTCCGAACACCGAGGCCTATCTTACGCGTTTTGCGCGTGCGGCTTGCGGAAGAGGTGCAGCGCGAGCA
>DATLEB010000202.1:0-10411 GCA_035525615.1 Kofleriaceae bacterium
GCGGGCACGCTGAAGAACACGTGCGGCGCGACCTCGGGCATGAGGGCGAGCGCGTCCTGCGGCGTCGTCATCCACGTCTCCCAGCCGAGGATGTTGCCGGTGCACATCTGGCCGAAGCCGAAGATGTGGCTCATCGGCAGCCACAGGAGATCGCGGTAGTCGCCCTCGAGGAGGTCGGCGTTGTTCTTCAGCCAGTCGCCGCCGTTCACGCCGACATTGCGATGCGTGAGCGGGACGCCCTTGGGGTTGCCCGACGTGCCGCTCGTGTAGAGCATGAGGCCGGGCTGGTCGACGTCGATGGCGTCGAGGCGCATCTGCACCCGCGCCGGGTGCGCGCGGTCGAGGGCCTGGCCGCGCTCGAACACCGTCGTGTCGTCGAGGCTGAAGACCTGCACGGCGCGCGGAAGCTCGGCGATGGCGGCGCCGGCGCGATCGCGCAGCGCGTCGGCGACGAACACCGCCTTGCACTGCGCGTGACCGAGGACGTACGCGGCCTGCGGCGCGGTCGACGCGGGGTAGATGGGCACCATCACGGCGCCGGCGGCCTGTGCGCCGAGCGCGGCCGCGGCCCACGCCACCGAGTTGGCGCCGTACACGGCGACGCGGTCACCGGCCAGCACGCCGGCGTCGACGAGCACGGCGGCGGCGGCGCGGATCTGCGCGGCGAAGTCGCCCCACGTGACCGCGCACCATGAACCGTCCGCTTTCCGGACACGGAAGCGGACCTGATCGGCGCGCGCGGGGAGCGAGTCGAGCACGGCGCACGGCGCCGGCTTCACCCCGAGGAAAGGCGTGATGTCCATCGGAAGCTCCTATTGCTGGCGGCGCGCGGCCGCCAGCTGTTCCTCGAGATCCGCGATGCGGCTCTCGAGCTGGTTGAGCTTGTGGAGGCCGCGCTCCTGGTCGCGACGCGTGGGCAGACCGATCGCCGCCCACCACGAGTGCACGGCCTTGTCGGTCGCCGCCTTGGTCTTCATGGCGGCGGTGAGCATCGAGCCGGCCGGGCCGAGCACGGTCGGGTTGGCGAGCACCTGCTCGAGGTACGTCGAGGTGGCGGTCTCCCAGGCGTTGAAGCCCTTCTTCCACTGGTCCCAGAGGTTCATGACGGTCTCCTTTAGAGCGCGAAACGCCGAAGCTCCTCGGCGGTCGTGAAGTCGGTGGCGGCTTCGTTGGCGCGGCTGGTCGCGCGCCCGATCTCGCCGAAGCATTCGAACCAGAACGACACCTGGCGCCGCGTGGTGGCGCCGCCGCCGATGGCGGGCGTCGACGTGACGAGCGTGCGCAGGCGGAGCGCGCGCGTGAAGCGCACGTACGGCAGATGGAGCTCGCCGCTGGCGTCGGCGGCGAAGTCGTAGCGATCGGTGCCGTTGTACGGCAGGCCGGCCAGCGTGCCGCCGGTGATGGTGACGGTCTCGACCCACGCGTCGCCCTCGGCGAGCGGGAAGCGCATCACGCCGGCCGGGCGATCGTAGACGAGGAGTGTCCGGCCGCCGGACGGATTCTCCTCGGGCGAGGCGAGGCCGAGCAGGTAGACGGCGGTGTCGTCGCGCAGGTAGACGCCGTCGAGGCCGCCGGGGCCGGCGGCGACGAATTGACCGCCGGGGAACATCGGCGCGTACCACTGGTCGTCGAGCGCGGTCGCGACGATGTCGATGGCGTCGTCCTCGAGGCGCTCCGCGCTCCAGTCCCAGCGGCGGGTGTCGCCGGTGCCGGTGCCGGCGACGTCGACGGGCGCCGATGGCGTGACGAGATACGGCGCGGCGACGTCGAGGACGGTGGGGACTTCGTCGGCGGTGAGCGCACCGTCGAGGTCGGGGAGGCACGACACCGGCGTCGGCGGCAGCGCGGTGGGCTCGGGCGTCTGGTTCTCGCCGCACGCGACGAGCACGACGAACATGAGCGTGCGCGTCCGCATCAGAACACGTACCCCAGGCGCAGGCGCACCAGCTGGGCGGCGGTCGCGTCGAGGCCGGCCATGGGGTTGTCGAAGGCGGCGCCGGGCACGAGCACGGCGTAGTCGAGCGCGGCGCGAAAGCCGTCGGCGGCGTACTCGAGCGAGGGATCCAGCTCGACGCCGAGGTGGCGTGCGCCCGAGGGCGTCGAGGACGCCTGCACGGCCCACGAGAGGATCGCGGCGGTCGTGAACGAGAAGCGGCCGGGGCCGGCGTCGCTGACGTTCACGCGGACGTGCGGGCGCAGATAGATCGCGTCGGTGACGGTGCCGATGATCTCGGCGAAGAGGATGCGATCGATCTTGTAGTCGGGGTGGAAGCGGAAGTTGTCGACGGTGGTGTCGCCGGGCGGATCGGCCTGCGGGCCGTCCATGTCACCAGGTCGCGCCGCGGCGGCGCCGGGCACCGGGAACGCGCCGAAGCCGGGGGCGTCGTCGCCGGAGGCCACGCCCGCGTCGATGCCGGCGCCGTGCGCGCCCAGCGCGAGCTCGGTCTCGACCGCGAGGCCGAACTGATCCGACGTGGCCGCCTGATCGAGCAGCACGCCGGGCACGAGCGACGGCTGATCGACGCGGGCGCGCGCGTAGACGGCCTCGAGCTCGACGCGCGCGCGCTGCGTGGTGAAGCGGAACCAGAGGCCGCCCGTCGTCGCGCTGAAGCCGCGCGCCATGAGGTCCGACGCGTCGGGCTCGCCCGGCATGCGCGGCGACGCCACGGGGAGGTAGTGCGCGGGGACGTCGTTCTCCTGGCGACGATGGCTCGCGAAGAGGCCGTACTCGACGGTGGCGACGCCGGCAGCGGCGCGACGCGCGCGGGCGGACGGCGAGCGCGCGCGCATGATCGCCGCGGTCCACGTCGCGGCGTCGTCGGTGGGGTCGAGGTCGAGCGCGCGGCGTTCGTCCTTGCGCGGCGTGAACGGACCGGAGGCGGACATATCCCACGCGACCGCGACGACGTGGCCGCCGATCGGCGACGCGAACGCGATGCGGTCGGCGGCATCGCCACCGTCGCAGTCGTCGCAATCGCCCCCGTGCGCGGCCATGCCGAGGCCCCAGTGCGCGCCCATCCGTCCGGCGGCGAGCACACCGACGGGCGTGAGCACTTCGCCCCAGACGCGCTTCACGACGATCGTGCCGGGCTCCTGGCCGGGCGACGCCGCGGGTGTAGGCGCGCGGCCGGTGCCAGCCTCGGGCGAACCGCCCCACATGACGTCGTCGAGCACGTCGAGGCGCGTGTACACCGCGACGCCGGCGCCGGGCGCGCGCAGCGCGATGTCGGTGCGGAGGCGGAGGTCACCGCCGTCGAGCGTCTGGCCGCCGCCGAGCGGGACGGTGAAGACCGGCTGGCCCGAGGGATCGAGGCCGCGATCGAGGTCGAGGTTGACGAGCGCTTCCTGGCGGATGCGGAAGGTGCCGTGGACATCGACGTCGGTCTCGCTGCGCGGCGCGACGAACGCGCGCGCGGCGAGATCCGTGCCGAGGTTCGCGAGGGCCGGGTTGGCGCTGTCGTCGGGATCGGCGTCGGCGATGCCGGAGAGGGCGCAGATGAGAACAAGAGTCGCGCGAATCATTGCGGACTCTCGGGATCCGCAGCCGGCACGGGCACGGGCACGGTCACGGGCACGGGCACCGGCACGGGTTCAGAAGGAGAAGCGTCCGCGAGGAAGGTGGTGAGGGCGCGCGTGGTCGGGCGGAAGGACTCGACCATCGGGATGTGGCCGCAGGCCGGGAAGACGATCAGCTCCGCGTCGGGCAGCGTGCGCGCGAGCTGCTGGCCGAAGCGCAGGGGGGTGACGAGATCGTCGTCGCCCCAGAGGAGGAGCGTCGGCTGGGTGATCTCGCCGTAGCGAGCCTCCTGCCCGCGAAAGCGCTGACCACGCGCCGCCGCGAGGGCCGCCGCCACCGTACCGGGGCGCTGCAGCTCGGCCTCGACGCGCTCCACGCGCGCCTGCGTGACGTAGCTCTGATCGTGATACGCGAGCCCGACCCGATCCTCGACGCGCTGGCGGTAGTAGAGCGCGAACAGCGCCTCGCCGAAGCCGTCCAGGCGCGCCCAGCGCAAGAAGCTGGGCACCTGCGCCTCGAACACGTACGCCGAGTAGAGCGCGATGCGCTGCACGCGCGCCGGCTGGTCGAGCGTCATGGCGAGCGCGACCGACGAGCCCCACGAATGGCCGACGACGGCGACCTCGCCGACGCCGAGCTTGTCGAGCACGCTCCACACCAGCGCGGACTGCGCGCGCGGCGAGTAGTCACCGGCGGGGCGGCTGGTCCAGCCGAAGCCCTTGAGGTCGATGGCGATCACGCGGTGGTGCTCCGCGAGCGCGTCCTGCACGGGACGCCACAGGTCGATCGACGCGCTGTAGCCGTGGATCAGCACGACCGTCGGGCCCTTGCCCACGTCCCGGTAGTGGACGTGCACGCCGTCGATGTCGACGAACGTCGCGCCGTCGGGGGAGCCGGGAAGCGCGCCCGCGTGGAACGACGGGCAGCCCGTCATCATCGCCATCGTCCCCAGCACGCCGACGAACCACAGGCGCGCCCAGGCGCACGCCGTGGTCATGGCTCGAGTCTCCATAGCTCGGCGGCGTCGGTGAACTCGCTGCCCTGCTCGTAGTCCTGCGAGGCGATGGTCGCGACCGTGCCGTAGCACTCCGAGACGAAGGCGAACGAGCGGCGCGTCGTGACCGCGGCGCCGACGGTGCGCGTGAGATCGACCGCGATGCGGCGCACCGGGAACGTGCCGAACGGCGTCGCGGCGTCGCCGATCGCGTCGACGCGACTGACGTAGCGCTCGGTGTAGAAGACCGCGACGCCGGCGCCGAGGCCGGTCACGGTCGAGGTCACGTTCCAGCTGGCGCTTGGCGCGAGCGGCGTGGGGATGATGGGCACGGGCGGGTCGTAGGTGAGCTCGGTGCGGCCCACGCCGGCCTCGGGGCTGACGACGCCGACGAGCACGACGCCGTTCGCGTCGAGGCGCATGACGCCGAGGAGCGTCGCGTCGGCGGAGAGGCGCGTCGCGTAGCTCGCGGTCGGGAACGTGGAGGCCCACCACTGGCCGCCGGGCGCGAGCAGCGTGAGCTCGAGGTCGCGGTCGCCGCTGGCCGCGGTGGTGAACGACCACTGGCGCGAGCCGCCGGCGCCTTGCGCGCCCGCCGTGTCGACGGGGACGTCGGTGGCGACGCGGAAGCGCGCGGTCTGGCCAGGCGCCATGACGAGCTCGTCGCGCGTCAGCGTGCCGTCGTGATCGGGGACGCAGCCCGACGCCGCGTCGATGCCGAGGTCGCCGCCGTCGGTGCCGGGCGCGGCGTCGACGTCATCGTCCGGCGCGCAGGTGTGATCGGCGCGGCAGAAGCCGGAGGGGCAGTCGCCGTGATCGTCACAGCGAGCCATGTCCGAGCTCGAGCACCCGGCCGCCGGAACGACGATCGACACCGCGGTGGCGAGCAATCCGTTTCGCAGTGCAACATGAAGACGAAACGTGGCCATGTCCCGAGCCGGTTCTACGCAATGCACCCTCGGCGTGTCAACCGTCTTTTTGCAGTGCAACATGAAACCCTCTTGCGATGCAGCGGTCTGACCGGTAGGGTTCGCCCGTGGCCGCCACCCTCATCAAGAAGTACGGCAACCGCCGCCTCTACGACACCGGCGACAGCCGCTACGTCACGCTCGACGAGCTGGCCCAGAAGATCCGCGGTGGTACCGACGTGCGCGTGGTCGACGCCAAGACCGGCGAGGACCTGACGCAGAGCACGCTCACCCAGATCATCCTCGAGAGTGGGAGCGCACACCGCACACTGCCGATCCCACTGCTCACGCAGATGATCCGGCTCGGCGACGACTCGCTGGGCGAGTTCTTCAGCCGCTACGTCACGGCGGCGCTCGAGATGTACCTGGCCGCCAAGCGCGGCGTGCAGAACCTCGCGTCGGTGTCGCCGCTCGCGCGCGTGCCGCTCGGCGCCACCGACGCGCTCGCCCGCATGTGGATGCACACGCCGATGGGTCAGATGATGGGCTTCGGGGGCCCGAGCTACGTGGCGCCTCAGACGGCATACAGCCCCGAGCCTGAACCAGCTGCCGAGGAGCGCGCCGACGACCTGGCCACCATGCGGCGCGAGCTCGACGAGCTCAAGAAGGCTATGCGAGGCGACGGACTGGGTAAGCCTGGGGCTCGTCGGAAGACGAAGTCCTGACCACGCGCGCCGCGGTGTGAATGATCAGCGCCGTCGCGGCGCTGGCCAGGATCGCGATGCTGGCGGTGACACCCGGATTCGGCATGCCGAAGCCGAAGTAGAGCGTGAAGTGCAGCGCCGGGCCGAGGAGCGCCGCCGCCGTCGCGGCGCGCCGGCCGAGCGACGGCATGATCGCGCCGAGGACCAGCGGCGCCGCTGCGCCCGACACGACGCCGTACGTGCCGAGCTGACCGAAGATGCCGAGGAGCGCCGGCGGGTCGAGCGCGATGAACGCGGCGAGCGCGGCGAACGCGACGACGGCGATGCGGCCGACGCGGCGGCTGGCGACGGTGTCGGGCGCGAGGCCTCGGGCGCGGCGAATCAGCCCGTAGAGGTCGTTGCCGGCGATGCCCGAGAGCGCGACGAGGATCGACGCCATCGCGCTCATGCCCGAGCCGATGATCGCGATGGTGACCAGGGCGAGCGCCTCGGGGGAGAACGTCTTTGCGAGGTACACCGCCATCACGCGGTCCTGGCGGAACGCGCCCGTCGCGGGATCGGTGACCGCCGCGCGATCGATGCCGTCGAGGTGCGCGTAGAGGCCGGCGAGCAGCACACACGCGAACACCGCGCCGAGCCCCACCGCGACCGTCAGCGCGCGCCGCACACCGCGGTCATCCTCGACGTAGAGCGCCGTCGTCATGATGTGCGGCTGGCACATGAGCGCGAAGCCGATCACGAAGCCGGCGGCGTAGACCGAGAACCACGTGCCGAAGAGCGCGCTCACCGGATTGATCGCGCGCGTGAGGTTGGGATCGATCGCGGCGAGGCGCGCGAGGGAGCCCGACGGATCGGCGAGGTGCGCGGCGCCGCTCGCCACGATCATCACGGCCACCAGCGCCTTGAGCGCGGTCTGGAACGTGCTGGCGTACGCGTTGGCGTAGGCGCCACCGGCGAGGACGTACGAGACGACGATGGCCGTGACGACGACGATGCTCGTCTTGTAGGACAGGCCGAGCGTCGCGTACATGATGGTCGCGAGCCCGCCGATGATGAGCACGACGAACGCGAGCGACAGCAGGTTGATCGCGGCGAAGTAGGCGCGCAGCGCCGAGGAGCCGTAGCGCTGGCCGATCCACTGCGGGACGGTGAGCGCACCCTCGGCCGCGCCGCGCCGCCGGAACGGTCCGCACACCACGAGCAGGCCGGTCGCCATGCCGATGAACGCCGACACGCCGAGGTGCAGGAACGCGGACACGCCGTGGACGAAGATGAAGCCGGGGTTGATCACGAACGTCGCCGTCGACGCCAGCGACGCCGCGATGGTCATGCCGGCGATGACCGGGCTCATCTTGCGGCCCACGGCGAAGCTGGCGGGGTCGCGCCGGGCCTTGCGCTGTCCGAGCACGGCGAGGAAGGCCAGGAAGGCCACGTAGACGAAGAAGAGGCCCCAGACCAGCGGCCGCTCGGCGATGAGGTGGAGGACGTTCATGGGGCTGCTTCTATCGGATCACCATGGTGCGATGCAACAGATTTTTGTGCGATGCACAATTTTCTCCTTGACCGGTCCGATCGCGATGCCTAGGGTGGCTCTCACGAAAGGACACCGACCATGAACAAGCCCGAGACCCCCAAGACCGAGACCCCGAACGCATCCACCGCTGGCACCTCCGGCACCGCCGGCGCCGGCACCGCCGGCACCGCCGAGCCCAAGGCCGCCCCGCGCGCCCCGTGGGACCTGCCCCTGCCCTTCCCGCTCCCCACGCCCGAAGCCTTCACGCAGATGATGAAGGACCAGATCGCCCGCACCCAGGGCATGATGGACGAGCTGGCCGTGTACGAGAGTGTTGCGATGCAGCGTGCGCGCACCGCCGTGCACGACCTGGCCAAGCTGGCGTCGGACTCGATCGGCTACATGGCGCAGCTGTCGGCCGAGTGGCGCAAGGTCGCGCTCGACGCCGGCCGCCGCGCCACCGACGCGTTCGGTCCCAAGAACTGAGGACGCCGATGAACCTGTGGAACCTCTTCTCGCCGCATCCGCCTCCTCAGCTCGCCCCGACGCCGCGCGACACGATCGCGCGCGAAGGCACGGCTCGCCTTTATCGCTTCGTGGGC
Source organism: Kofleriaceae bacterium (assembly GCA_035525615.1). Classification (GTDB taxonomy): domain Bacteria; phylum Myxococcota_A; class Polyangia; order Haliangiales; family Haliangiaceae; genus UBA2376. The sequence goes on from DATLEB010000202.1 coordinate 8,239, forward strand.
GACGGACCGCGGCGCGGAGCTCCACTGCTCCTCGTGCCGTCGATGATCAATCGCTGGTACGTCCTCGATCTCCGTCCCGGCTCGAGCCTGGTCGCCGCCCTGGTCGGCGCCGGGCTCGACGTGTTCTGCCTCGACTGGGGCGCGCCCGAGGACGAGGACCGCTACCTGAGCTGGGATGACGTGCTCGCCCGCCTGGGCCGGATGGTGCGCCGCACCATGACAGCCGCCGGCGCCGACAAGGTCGGCATCCTCGGCTACTGCATGGGCGGCACGCTCTCGACGATCTACGCCGCGCTCCATCCCGGACAGGTCGCCGCGCTCGCCAACCTGGCGGGCCCGATCGACTTCGCCAAGGGCGGCGCGCTCGCGCACATGGTCGATCGCCGCTGGTTCGACGCCGACGCGATCGCCGACGCCGGCAACGTCGCGCCGACGCAGATGCAGGCGGGCTTCGTCGCGCTGCGCCCCACGCTCGAGATCGCCAAGCTCGTCTCGATGCCTGACGTCGTCGCCGATCCGGCGGCGCAGACCAGCTTCCGCGCCCTCGAGGCGTGGGCCTCGGACAACATCGCGTTCCCCGCCGACGCCTATCGCACGTACATCAAGGATCTCTACCAAGGGAATCGCCTGGTCGCCGGTACCCACCGCGCGCTGGGCCGTGCGGTCTCGCTCGGAGCGATCACGTGTCCGGCCCTCGCCATCGTCGCAGACCGCGATCAGATCTGCCCACCGGCGGCGGCGACGGCGTTGCTCGACCACGTCTCCACCAACGACACCACCACCCTGCGCGTGCCCGGCGGCCACGTCGGCGCCGTCGTCGGAGGTCGCGCGGCGCGCGAGCTGTACCCGGCGGTGGCCTCGTGGTTCACGACGCGGCTTGCACCGGGCGCGACACGCCACTAAGGTCCGCCCAGCTTCTCAACGAGGGAACCCATGAAGCTTTCTGACTTCAAGATCATCATCACCGGCGCGGCCCAGGGCATGGGCGCGCACTTCGCCACGCGCCTCGCCGAGGCGGGCGCGCAGGTCGCCGCCGGCGACGTCAAGGAGGACGGCCTGGCCGCCCTCGCCGAGGCCACCAAGGGCCTCCCGGGCAAGGTGCACACGCGCCGCCTCGACGTCGCGAGCGAGAGCGACGTCGGCGACTTCGTCGAGTGGGCGCACGGCGCGATGGGCGGCCTCAACGGCCTCGTCAACAACGCCGGCATCCTGCGCGACGGGCTGCTCGTCAAGAAGGACCGCACCACCGGCGCGATCACCAAGATGACGAAGGACCAGTGGGACGCCGTCATCGGCGTGAACCTCACCGGCGCCACGTTCATGGTGCGCGACGTCGTGGCCAAGATGGTCGCGACCGAGCAGCGCCCCGGCGTGATCGTGAACATGTCGTCGGTGGCGCGTCACGGCAACCGCGGCCAGTCGAACTACTCGGCCGCCAAGGCGGCGCTCGCGGCGAACACCACGACGTGGATGCGCGAGTTCGGTCAGTACGGCATCCGCGTGGGCGCGGTGGCGCCCGGCATGATCGAGACGCCGATGACGCAGGGCATGAACCAGAAGGCGCGCGACGCGCTCGTCGCGAACATCCCCGTCGGGCGCATCGGCCTGCCGGAGGACATCTGGGTCGCCGTGAAGTTTGTGCTCGAGTGCGAGTACTTCAACGGCAGGACCATCGACGTCGACGGCGGCCTCGCGATGTGATTGCGAGACGCGGGCGCCCCGCTCTGAGCCCTGAGCCCTGAGCCCTGAGCCAGAGGCGGGGATCCGGTGATCCGATCCACCGGCAGCGGAGACCACATGCCCGGTCCGGTGATTCGCTCCACCGGCAGAGGAGACCACATGCCCGGCGCGGCGAGGCTGGACCTCCGGGGCACCCCATGGCCGCTCGCGCTCGGTCGCCGACGCGGTGAGCGCGCCGCGCTGTGCTGGGTGCGGGGACAGGGGATCGATCGACCCGGATCCCTTCAGCGTGGGTCGGCTCAAACGAGCGCTCGGGCCATGGGGCACCCCATCGGTCCGGGCGCCTCGCCACGCCTTTCTGCGCCCACCACCCGATCGAGCGCATCACGAGACCCAGCGTCTGTCGAAGCGCCACCATCGAGCGCGCCCTTCGAATGACCGAGCGCGGGCGGCCTGAGCAAGCTTGACGTCCACCCTCGCAGCGCCGGGCGAG
>DATLEB010000204.1:0-42205 GCA_035525615.1 Kofleriaceae bacterium
CGCCCGACGTGCGCGTGTTCCTCGGGTTCATCTTCGAGCCGTCGATCGGCGACCGCGACGCCGACGGCATCAAGGACGATGTCGATCGCTGCCCCGACGATCCCGAGGACCACGACGACTTCGAAGACGAGGACGGCTGCCCCGATCCCGACAACGACAAGGATCGCATCCTCGACAACGACGACCGCTGCCCCAACGAGCCGGAGACCAAGAACGGCTTCGAGGACGAGGACGGATGTCCGGATCGCGGACGTGTCGTGGTGACCGACACCAAGATCGAGATCCTCGACAAGGTCTACTTCGAGTACAACAAGGCGATCATCAAGTCCGAGTCGTACCCGATCCTCGACGCCGTGGCCGCCACGCTCGAGGGCAACCCCGACATCCAGCTGGTCGAGGTGCAGGGCCACACCGACGAGCGCGGCAACGACGCGTACAACCTGTCGCTCTCCGACAAGCGCGCCAAGGCCGTCGTCGCCTACCTCGTCGACAAGGGCATCGACGCCAGCCGCCTCGAGGGCCAGGGCTACGGTGAGACGCAGCCCATCGAGCGCAAGTCGAGCGAGTCGGCGTGGGCCAAGAACCGCCGCGTCGAGTTCCTGATTCTGAAGCGCTCGAACGACTGAGCGCGGCGCGGCGCGCATGACCTGACGAGGCCTCGGGAGAAATCCCGGGGCCTTTCTCTTTCGGAGAGTCAAGACAACAGGCGACAGGCAACAGGCAACAGGCAACAGGCAATGCCGGAGGGACGTCGCGAGGTCTTCTGCATGGGGACGACCGACTGCAACTGGACTCAGCGGACGGTGCGGACGCGTGAGTCGGCGGTATCCGCGGTGGTGATCGGCAGGCCGTCGAGGGCGGCTTCGGTGGCGAGCGGGCCGCGGAGGTCGGGGTCGGGCGACCAGTGCGCGACGTCGCAGAGGTCGCCGGCGCGGATGGCGTTGCCGTCGCAGAGCGCGACGGCGGCGTGCGCGACGACGACGAAGCCGACGCGCGGGTCGCGATCGGGTCGCGCGTCGAGCGCGGTGGCGATCTGTCGGGCGAGCTGGACGGCGGCTTCGCGTGCGGCGGGCTCGGCGTTGTCGTCGGCCTGGGATTCGGGGAGAGGGCGGGCCCAGAGCGTCAGGTTGCCGCCCTGCACCGCGGGCGTGTAGCCGGCGGCGTCGAGGAGCGACTCGGCGAGCGGGAGGAGATTGTCGAGATCGGTGAGGAGCGCGTCGTCGGGCTCGGCGAGGACGTCGGGGTCGGCGCGCACCTCGACGAGGATTCCAGCGGCGGCGCGCGGCTCCAGCGCCGCGTTGGCGGTGGGCTCGGCCAGCGCGCTGCGGAGCGCGGCGACGAACGCGAGCGGATCGGCGAAGCGCTGCGCCGGATCGATCGCCATGGCGCGCGTGATGGCGTCGTCGGCCTCGGTCGGCAGCGGCGCGAACGCCGACGCGCGCGGGCGGCGCGCGTGCGCGTGCAGGTACTGCACGACGGTGTGCGACTCGTCCTCGAACGGCAGCCGCCCGGTGAGCAGATGGAACGCGAGCACGCCGAGACCGTAGACGTCGGTGCGCGCGTCGACGGTGCCACCGGCGATCTGCTCGGGCGCCATCGTCACCGGCGTTCCCACCGCCTGGCGGGACGTCGTGAGGTCGGTCGCGTCGGGGAGCGCGAGCTTGGCGATGCCGAAGTCGAGGAGGATCACGCGCTCGCCGCCCGCGTCCTCCGCGATGAACACGTTCGAGGCCTTCACGTCGCGATGGATCACCGACTGCGCGTGCGCGGCGGCGAGCGCAGCGGCGACCGGCTCGAGCACCGCGATCACGCGCGCGGGCGACAGCCGGCTCTCGCGCGCCAGCACGCGCGCCAGGTCCACGCCCTCGAGCAGCTCCATCGCGAGGTACGGCCGCCCGTCCTCGACGGTGCCACACGCGAGCAGCTCGACCACCGCGGGATGGCGGATGCGCACCATCACCTCGGCCTCGCGCAGGAAGCGCGCGACCGCGCCCGGCGCGTTGCACAGATCGCCGTGCAGCACCTTCACCGCGGCGACGCGCCCGCTGCCGGCGTGCCGCGCGCGATACACCTGCCCGAAGCCGCCCTCGGCGATGGGCGCCAGCAGCTCGAAGTCACCGGCGCGTGTGCCCGCGGCGATCGCGGCTTCGCGGCTCATCGCTCTGATTCTAGCCCTGCGTGTCGTCTTGCGCCGTCACTCCGTGGCGACGCAGCAACTCTCGCAGGTGGTTGCGGTCCATACGTGCCGCGCGCGCCGCGCGCGACAGGTTGCCGTCGTGGCGCCGCACCAGCTCGCGCACGTAGGCGCGCTCCCACTCGGCGACCGCGCGCTCCTTGGCGAGCCGGAACGACGCGGCGTCGTCGAACTCGACCTCGGCCGCCGCGGCCACCGGCTTCTTCGATGTCGGATCGGGCAGCGCGATCGTCGTCGAGATCTCGGCCCACACCGCCGGATCACCGAAGAGGACCGCGCGCTCGACGGCGCTGCGTAGCTCGCGCACGTTGCCCGGCCAGTCGCGCTTGAGCCAATCGGTGAGGAGCTCGGCCGGCGGCGCGTCCGCCGGGTCGCCGAACTGCGTCCAGAAGTGCGCGGCCAGGACGGCGATGTCGTCACGCCGCTCGCGCAGCGGCGGCACGCGCAGCCGCACCGTGGCGAGCCGGAAGAACAGATCGCTGCGGAAGCGTCCGCGATTCACCTCGGCGCGCAGGTCGCGGTTGGTCGCCGCGATGACGCGCACGTCGAGCTTGATCTGATCGTTGCCGCCGACGCGGCGCACCACGCGATCGTCGAGCGCACGCAGGAGCCGTGGCTGCATCTCGAGCGGGAGCTCGCCGATCTCGTCGAGGAAGACGGTCCCGCCCGCCGCCGCCTCGAACACGCCGCGTCGCGCCGCGGCCGCCCCCGTGAACGCGCCCTTCTCGTGACCGAAGAGCTCGCTCTCGATGAGGGTGGGCGGAATCGCGCCGCAGTCGACGACCATGAACGGTGCCCCCCGGCGCGGGCTCGCGTCGTGGATGACGTCGGCGAGGAGCGACTTGCCGGTGCCGGTCTCGCCCTCGAGCAGCACCGTCGAGTCGGCCGCGGCAAGGCGCGGCAGGAGCGCGAAGATGCGCCGCATGCCGGAGCTGCGTCCCAGCGCGCGACCCCAGCGTTCTTCGGATGCGAGCGGCTCGCTCACGCGATCGTCGAGCACGTCGAACCGTAGTTTCGTCTGACCGACGTCGATGATGATTCCGGGCTTGAGGTACGCGCGATCGATCCCGATCCCGGCGACGTGCGTACCGTTGGTGCTGCCGAGGTCACTGAGCTGATAGCCGCGCGCACGCACCGCGATCACGCAGTGGTGACGCGACACCGAAGGATCCGTGAGCGTGAGATCGTTGCCGGGGTTGGTACCGACGGAGATCTCGCCACCGTCGGCGACGGCGCTCGCGCCGGCATCCGCGCCGGCGACGACGTGGACGGAGATACGGCGGTACGACATCTCCCGACCTGTCCGGTCCAGAAGAACCGTACCGTCCCCCGACGGGGTGAACGGTTCGGGCATCCGCACGTACTATAACAGTCACGTGCGCTGCGTGGGCCAGCCAGCACTGCTGGCGCCAGCCTGCAGGCGCGCGGCATCACCCGGGCGGAAGATGTCGTTGTCGTTTGTTGTCGTCGGGCGTTTCCGGGTACGGCCCGTGCACTGAATCCACCGACTCGTGAAGCTTCGATTCGTCGCCACGCTCGCGTTCGTCGCCGCCTGTTCGGGAGGTGAGCGCTGGGGCTCGCCCGACGCGGCGCCGAGCTGGGACGACGAGCCGCGTCGCGGCGGCTGGGACGCGAACTCGGGCAACTTCAACGGCAACCTCGGCCTGTGGCAGCTCGTCGGTGGCATCGGCGCCGATCCGGCGTGGGCGCCGGGCGGTACCGGCAAGGGCACGCTGACCAACGCGACGCTCTACGGGATCCGTCCGCAGGCAACGACGCTACCGACCTGCGAGCCGGCGACCGCGGGCGTCACGGCCGTGAGCTTCCGGTCGACGACGGGCAACATCGGGGGCGCCGTCGGTCCCGACGTCGAGCTCATGCGCGGCTCGGCGGTGGCGACGCTGGCGATGGACGAGGAGGTCGTGTTCGCGGGACGCGCGTTCGACGGCTACGGACGATCGATCGAGGCCACGTTCTCGATCACCCGCGTCGACACGCTCGTGCGCGCGGCGGCGCCCTGGTACCAGTGGCCGGTCTTCGCGCTCCAGCTCTGCGAGAACGCGCGGCCGAATCGCGGCTACGTGCATCTCGGCTACGTGAGCTGGGCGCCGATGATGACCTTGCCCGAGCTGCCCGGCGAAGCGTTCGCGTTCTCGACGGACACGGTCATGCCGATCACGACGGTGGCGCGGCCGGAGTACGCCGACGATCCCGACGTGCCCGCGACGGTGAAGCGACAGACGGGCGCGCTGTGGTTCAAGTTCGCGTTCTACGCGTCGCTGCCGATCGCGCTGCGCGGCGAGGCGGCGCTGGCGTTCACGACGTCCACGGGCGCGACCATCCCCAACGAGCTCTTCCTGCGCGACGGCGCGTCGTCGCTCGGCAACATGAGCTGGACGTATCCGCCGTCGGAGGCCGCGCTGCCGGCGGCGCAGCGTCACCTGTTCCAGACGTACTTCACGCGCGACGGCACCGAGCTCGCGATGTTCGCCGTGGCGCGCGGTAACGGCGCGCAGCACGCGGCGATCCGGTATCCGGCGTCGTGGAGCGGCGGCGTCATCCCGGCGCTCGAGCTGACGCCGGCGGAGCTCGATCCCGAGGTGTCGTGGCAGGTCGATGCGTGTCACGGCGCGGTCGACGCCGCACGGATGAACGCGAGCGACCGCTGGGCCGTGGCGCCGACGCATCTCGCGAGCGGCCTGTCGACGTATCGCGTCGGCCGCTTCCTGCAGAGCTCGCCCAACGACTGGCGGTACGAGCTGTACGCGCAGCGCGAGGCGAACATCAGCCAGGCGCGCTGGGTCACGCCCATCGACGGCAAGGTGACGTCGCAGGACGAGGTGCGCCGCTTCGCGTTGCCGAGCAACTCGCAGGCGGATTTCGTGGTGTGCGCGCAGTCGCCGCTCGTGCCCGGCAAGGACGACATGGGCGGTAGCGGCGGTCTCGTCCCGCTCGCGGGCGGCGGCCCCGACGCCGGCGTGGATGCGTCGATGCCCGACGCAGGGACGGACGCGGGTGTGGATGCAGCGTTGCCCGATGCGCCGCTCGCGCCCGACGCGGGCGCCGATGCGTTCGTGTTCGACTCGATGCAGCCGCTCGACGCGGGCGCCGACGCCGACGCGGACGCCATGCCCGACGCGGACGCCATGCCCGACGCCGACGCCATGCCCGACGCCGGCGCGACGCCCGACAGCGGAATCATGCTCGACGACGCGACCGGCGAACCGGCGTAGTCGGTTCGGTTTCGGTTTCGGGTTCGGTTTCGGTTTCGGCGCGCCTGACGCATGACTGATACGCTCGTGACGTGCGGTGTCCGCGCTGCTTTCGCAAGCTCGCCGCGGGCGCGACCTGCCCGGCGGACGGCGGCGCGGCCGTGGTCGAGGCCGCCGGCGCGGCCGCGGCGATCGCCGTCGATGCGCCGGTGGCGCCCGTCGTGCCGGGCTGGACGATCGGCGCGCTGATCGCCGCGGGTGGGCAGGCGTCGGTCTGGCGTGCGACGCGCGCCGGCGACTCCACGAAGTACGCCCTCAAGGTCACGCACGCCGCGAGCCCGGAGGTCGTCGCGCAGCTCACCGACGAGGCGACCGCGCAGCAGGCCATCGGCGCGCGGGCCGTGGCCGCGCACGTGGAGCATGGCGTCCTCGACGATCGCCGGCCGTATCTCGTCATGGAGCTCGTCGCCGGCGGCACGCTCGGCACCACGCTCGAGCTCGCACCCGGGCCGCTCGTCATCACCGACGCGCTCGACTGGGCGCGCGGCCTGGCGGAAGCGCTCACATCGCTGCACGACGCCGGCTGGATTCATCGCGATCTCAAGCCCGACAACGCCGCGCGCGATCGGAACGGGCGTGTGCGCCTGCTCGACCTCGGGCTCGCGGTCCGGCGCGACGCCGCCGCGGGCGGCGCCACCATCGCCGGAGGCGCCACCATCGCCGGCACGCCGCTCTACATGGCGCCGGAGCAGCTGCGCGGCGGCGACGTCGACGAGCGCACCGACGTCTACGCGCTCGGCGCCGTGCTCTTCGAGGCGTTGACCACACGTCCTCCGTTCGCCGGCGACCGCGCCGCGATCGAGCTCGGGCACCTCTCGTTCCGCCCGCCGCGCGTCTCGACGCTGCGTCCGGTGCCGCGCGCGCTCGACGATCTCGTCGCCGCGTGTCTCGCCAAGGCGCCCGGCGATCGTCCCGCGAGCGCCGCTGCGATCCGCGAGGTGCTCGCCGCGCTCGACGTCGCCGCCGACGTCGTGTCGACTCCGCGCGCCGAGGCGCAGTCGGCCCGCTCGCGCCTCGCGCTGGTGTCCGTCGAGAATCTCCCGGCCTCGGTCGCGCTCGATGCCGAGGCGCGGCGTCGCGGCGGCATCGTCGCGCGCCAGCAAGGTGGCCGCGCCGTGCTCGCGTTCCTCCCCGACGAGCACGCCGCGCCGCTGCCGGCGGCCCTCGCCCTCGCGCGCGCCGTCGCCGACGCCGGAGCGCGCGCCGTGCTCCATGTCGCCGACGTGCTGGTCCGCCGTGCGCGTGGCCGCACCACGCTCTACGGCCCCGCGATCGAGCGCGCCGCCGACTGGGCGTCGGTGCCTGCGATGGACGGCTCATCGACGCCGTCGGCCGCGCCGGCCGCGGCCTCGTCACTTCCGTCGGTCACGCTGACGGCCGACGCCGCGCGCGAGCTCGACGACGCCGAGATCGTCGCGGTCTCCGGCCGCGCCGGCCTCTTCACGCTCGCGCCCCCGCCCGGCCCCGCCAGACCTGCGACCACGCTCGCGCCCGCCGCACTGCTCGGCCGCGACGCCATGCTCGCCGATGCGCTGGCCGCGGCGCGTGCGACGCTCGACCAGGGACCGCCCGCGATCTGGGTCGCGCTCGGCGGCCCGGGCCTCGGCAAGACGCGGCTCGCCAGCGCGATCGCCGAGCGCCTCGCGGCGAACGTCTCCGACGCGACGCTCATCCGCCTCGACGGGCAGCGCAGCTTCGGCGCGGGCGCCACCTCCGCGGCCGCCGCCTTGCTCGATCGCCTCGCGCAGATCGCGGACGCCGCCGCGCCTTCGCCCTCACCGGGCGCGACCGCCGAGCCACTCACCATCCGCGTTCGCCACGCGCTCGACGCGGCGCTCGCCGTGTCGCCCATCGCGCTCGTCATCGACGACGCGCAGTGGATCGACGACGCGCTCCTCGACGCGCTCGCCACCGCGGTGCGCACCGGCACCGGCCCGCTCTGGATCGCGATGAGCGCCGCCGATACCGTCACCGCCTCGCGCCCCGCCTGGCTCGACGGCGCGCGCGTCACGCAGGCGACGCTCGCCCCGCTCGAGCCTGCCGACACCGCCACGCTCCTCCGCCGCCTGCTCGCGCCCGCGCGCCGCATCCCCGACCCTCTGGTCGCGCGCCTCGCCGCTCGCACCGGCGGTGTTCCCGGGGTCATCGCCGCGCTCGCCCGCGAGCTGATCCGCGCCGGTCTCGTGCGCCAGCATCCCGGCAGCGAGGTCTGGTTCCTGGCCGCCGACGAGCTCGACTTCCTGCCGCCTGCCCCCGGCGTGCACTGGTTCGCGACGCGTCGCCTCGCGTCGCTCGCGCCGGGCCTCGCCGAGCTCGCCCGCGCCTGCGCGCTCCTCGGACCTCGCTTCACCTTCGCCGACGTCGCCGCCGCGTGCGACACGCCCGCAGCCGGCGTCGCGATCGATCCGCGGCTCGGCCTCGACCAGCTGATCGCCACCGGCCTCCTGACCGACGCCTATTCGTTCCGCTCGGAGTCCGAGCAAGAAGCCATCGCGCAATCACTTCCCGAGCCGACGCGCACCGCGATCCACCGCGCCGTCCTCACCTCGCTGCAAGTCCGCGGCGCGTCCGCCGCCGAGCTCGCCTACCACGCGGCCCGCGCCGGCGAGCACGAGCTCGCGCTCGACCAGCTCGAGGAGCTCGCCGCCGCCGCGTCACGCCGGCTCGCGCACCTCGAGGCTGCGCGCTGGCTCACCGTCGCGCTCGACCTCGCCGGCGCCGCGCCGTCGCAGCGCCGCCGCCGGCTCCTCACCGAGCGCGGCCGCGTGCGCCGCATGCTCACGCAGTACGACGAGGCCGCCATCGACCTCCGCGAGGCGCGCGCGCTCGCGCCCACCGCCAGCCCCGAGCTCATCGACATCCTCGTCATCGAGACGGCGATCGCCGACTTCACCGAGCAGCTCGGCGAGGCCGTCCGCGCCATCGAGCTCGCCGCGTCGCTCGCCACCGCCGACCTCTCCGACGAGATCTTCGCGCGCCTTCACAACTGGCGCGGCGTGGTGCGCGCGCGCCAGGAGCGCCTCGCCGAGGCACGGGCCGATCTCGAGCGCGCCATCGAGCTCGCCGACAAGACCGGGGATCACGACACCGCGATCGGCTCGATGCTGATGCTCGGTGGCGTGCTGCGCCGCCTCGATCTCGTCGAGGACGGACGCGCCGTGCTCGATCGGGTCATCACGCTGTGCGAGGCCACGGGCGATCACTTCCACCTCGCCGCCGCGCACTTCAACCGCATCAACGTGTGGCGCCGCCTCCACGAGCCGGCGCGCGCCGAGGCCGACGCCGAGCGCGCCATCGCCATCGCCAACCAGATGGGCATCGATCAGCTCGAGCTATGGGGCTGGTACAACCTGTCGGAGCTGCGCTGGTGGACCGGTGACGTCGAGGGCGCGCTCGCGGCCGCCGAGCACTCGCACCGCATCGGTGTCGAGCGCTTCCGCGCGCGCCCGCCCGTCATCGGCACGCTGTGGTACGCGCTCCTCCTCGCGTGCGCCGGTGACGTCGGCGCCGCCTCCCACCTCGTCGACGAGGTCCGCGGCGACGAGGTCTCGCACAACCCGTGGCTCGCCCTCATCCGCGACGCCACGCGCCTCACGTGCGAGGGCGACGTCGGCCCGGCCTGGGAGCCGCTCGTCGCGCGCGCCGCCCGCCCCGGCGCCGAGGAGGACGCCGTCATCGTGCACTGGGCGCGCGCCCGCGCCGCCCGCCGCACCGGCGACGCCGCGACCACCGCCGCCGCGACCGCCGCCGCAATCGCCGCAGCCGCGATCCTTGGTCGCACCGCCCCGCCGCCGTAACCGGTTACAATCGCCGCGCAGTGCGTCGTCTGCTCCGCTGGCCCGGGAACGTCCTCCACTTCCTGCACCTCTTCCTGGTGCTCGTCCTGGGCGGCCTCCTCTATCTGTTCGGCCGCCTCGGCACGCTCTTCATCTTCCCGAAGGAGCGCCGCGCGCGCGCCGTCGGCCGGCTCCGCGGCTGGCTGCTGGTCCAGGGCATGACCTCGCTCGGCGCGACGTTCATCAAGATGGGGCAGGTGATGAGCACGCGCCCCGACCTCTTCTCACCCGAGGTGATCGCCAAGCTCCGCCACCTGCAGGACCGCTTGCCGCCGTTCTCGTTCGCCAAGGTGAAGCGCGTCCTCGAGGAGGATCTCGGCAAGCCGGTCGGCGAGCTGTTCGAGGAGCTCGACGAGAAGCCGGTGGCCGCCGCCTCGGTCGCGCAGGTCCACCGCGCCCGCCTCCGCGACGGACGCGAGGTCGCCGTGAAGGTCCTCCGCCCCGACGTGCGCCGCCAGGTCGAGCGCGACGCCGGCATCCTGCTCGCCGGCGCCAAGGTGCTCGCGTGGCATCCGCGCGCGCGCCGCTCCGACCCGGTCGGCCACCTCAAGCACTTCGTCGAGGCCATTCACGACCAGACCGACCTGCGCATCGAGCACGAGAACTACCGCCGCTTCCACGCGAACTTCTCCGGCGCGAGCTGGAAGGACCGTGTCCGCTTTCCGGACGTCGTCGATTCGCACTGCGGCGAGCGCGTGCTCACCATGGAGTTCGTGCGCGGCACCAAGGTCGACGCGCTGCCACCGGGACGCCACTCGCGCGTCGCCGAGTCGGTGCGCCTGACCATGTTCAAGATGTGCTTCGATGACGGCTTCCTGCACGCCGATCTGCACCCGGGCAACATGTTCGTCACCGACGACGACCGCGTCGTCATCATCGACGTCGGTCTGTGCAAGCTCCTGCACGAGGACGTGCTCATCCAGTTCATCGACATGACCAAGTGCCTGTCGATGGGCAAGCCCGACGATCTCGTCAATCACCTGCGACGCTTCCACGTCTATCTCGACGGCGTGGACTGGGATTCGCTGCGCAAGGACGTCGACGAGTTCGCGACGCGTTTCCGCGCGCAGGACATCGGCCAGCTCGACTACGGCGTGCTCATCAACGACATGTTCGCGCTCGGCCGCCGGTACAACGTGCGACCGGTGACCGACATGACGCTCATCTTCGTCGGCATGATCACGGCCCAGGGCATCGGCAAGCAGCTCGAGCCCGATGTCAACGTCTTCAACGAGCTCGCGCGTTACCTGATGCCCGTGCTCATGCGCCGCAACGAGAGCATCCCCGACACCGACCAGGCGCGCGCGGCCCGCGCTACTTGATCGGGATGTCGTGCCGGCGAGCGAGGTCGCGCAGGTGATTGCGATCCATCCGCACGCTGCGCGCCGCGCGCGACAGGTTGCCGTGGTGCGCCGCGAGGAGCTCGCGCAGGTACCGCCGCTCGAAGCGCGCGATCGCTTCTTCTTTCGCGTCGCGGAACGAGCACGAGAAGTCGCACGTCGGCTCGATCGCCGTCAGCTCCTCGCCCTCCGCGGTCTCGCCGAGGAGCACGGCGCGCTCGACGGCGCTCCGTAGCTCGCGGACATTGCCGGGCCACGGCCGGCGAATCAGCTCGGTGAGGAGCGCGGCCGGCGGCGCCGCGTCCTCGCCCTCGAAGTGGCGGAAGAACGTCGCGACCAGCAGCGGGATGTCCTCGGGACGCTCGCGCAGCGCCGGCACCTTCACGCGCACCGTGTTGAGCCGGTAGTAGAGGTCGGGGCGGAACGCGCCGCGATTCACTTCCTGTCGCAGGTCGCGGTTGGTCGCAGCCAGGAGGCGGACGTCGAGCCGCGTCGCCTCCGTCGAGCCGACGCGCTTGATGACGCGCTCCTCGAGCGCGCGCAGGAGCTTGGGCTGCATGTCGAGCGGCAGCTCGCCGATCTCGTCGAGGAACACGGTGCCGCCGCGCGCCGACTCGAACGCTCCCGCGCGCGACGCGTGCGCACCCGTGAACGAGCCCTTCTCGTGGCCGAAGAGCTCGCTCTCGATGAGCGTGGGCGGGATGGCGCTGCAGTCGACGACGACGAACGGCCCGGTCGCGCGGTCGCTGCGCTCGTGGAGCATCTGGGCCATGAGCGTCTTGCCGGTGCCGGTCTCGCCCTCGAGCAGCACCGTCGACTCCGAGCGCGCGACGCGCTCGAGCACGGCGAACACGCGCCGCATGAGCGGGCTCGTGCCCAGGAGGCGCCCGAACTGCTCGGCGGCGGGCAGCGACTCGACGAGCTGTTCGGCCGCGACCTCGACGGCGATCGTGGTGCCACCGATCTGCAGCCGCGCGCCCGACCGCAGGTACGCGCCCTCGACGCGCACGCCGTCGACGAACGTGCCGTTGGTCGACCCGAGGTCGCGCACGTGCAGGCCGAGCGGCGTCGTCGTGATCTCGCAGTGATGACGCGAGACGAGCGCGTCGCTCAGCACGAGCCGGTTGCCCTGCGACGTGCCGATCGCGAGCGGCTCCGTGCACGAGGCGACCTCGCGGTGCTGATCGGGCTCGGTGCCGCGCACGACGCGGACGACGAAGCATTCGAGCTTCAACCGCGGCTGTGGTGCACTGCGCGTCTGAGGGACCGGCCCGTGGGCTCCTGCTGCCAGCACGCGGCCTTGCACTGCAGCGGCCGTGCCGGCGGCTTCAGGGCGCAACCCCGCGATCCCGATGGCCTGGGGTGCAGGCCCGCGCCATCACCGCAGGCGGCGGCCTGCACAAAACGGGCACCCGGCGGAGCCCCGCGCTATGTTCACGCCGTGATCCGGTTCTTCTTCACCCTCACCATCGTCGTGGTGCTCGTCGTCATCGGCGCGACGGTGAAGCTCGGCAAGCGCACCTTCTTCGGCCACGTCTCGGCGATCTGGAAGACCGACGAGGCGCAGGACATGAAGCAAGGCATCCAGGAGAAGGCCGGTCCCGCCGCCGAGAAGCTCGAGCGCGGCGTGAAGGCCGGCTACCGCGAAGCCACGAAGCCGGGGTCAGGCAGCAGCTCGGCGAGCGGCAGCGGCAGCGGCACGGCGTCCGCGCGCTGACTCACTCCGGCAGCGTGTCGACCTCCTGCAGGTTGACGAGCAAGAGCTCGCCCGAATCCGTGTCGTAGCGCCCCGCCTACGATAGCCACAAGCACAAGCATCTTCACGAGTTGTGAGTGCCGGCGGATTCGGCGCAACTCTTCGTGGCGCCCCCGATAAGGCTGGGCATGAAGCGCGACGAGGACGGCGAATGGCACCGCCTGGAGCCTCGTCCGGACCTCGCGCTGCCCGACGACAACCCGAGGCCGTCGCGTCTAAGGTCCCGCCCTGCGCCCGGCAAGGTGACGCGTACCCTGACGCTTCCCGCGGGCGGCCCGCCGTCGCAGGCTCGCGGCGTTCGGCCCGGTGCTCACGCCGGCGCGTCGTGGACCTCGCCATCGTCGACCACCACCGGTGCATTACCGGACGTCTTTGGTGGCGCTCTTCCGCCAGCGCCGAGCGTCGATCCATCGAGCAAGCAGCCGGCCGATGTCGCGGCCGCTCGTTCAGCGCTGGACCAAGCGTTTGCGGCGCACCGCACGGCTCTCGTGGCCGCGGCCTCGCAACAGGGCCCATCGCTCGAGCAGGCTGCCGCAGCCGAGCATTCCGCCACGCTCTCGGCGATTGCCACGCGTGAAACCAGCGCGCGTCGGATCTTCGCGGACGCGCGTGCGGCGATTCGCGCCACGGAACGGAACCAGGTCGCGCTGGCCACCGCGGATGCGGAGCTCACGGCGCGTCGGGTCAGGGACGCGAAGGCGGTCGAGAGCGCATACGGCGCGGCGGCCACTTCCGAGGCCGACCGCATCGAGAACGCCGGCCTCATGGCCGCGACCATCGTCGAGGCGAGCGGCGCGACGCTCCTCGCGACGCTGGGCGGCATCAGCGGCAACGCTCTTCACGACGCCAATCTCGGCCTGCGACCCGGCGAAGGCGAAGAGGTGCACGACCGGCTGGAGGCGGTGAGAGTCCAGCACCGGGCGCAGATCGCCAGCGAAAGATACGAGCTGCGTGCGGCGGGCATCAACAGAGCGCGCGAGATTCGCAAGGAATCACGCAACGTCGTCCAGCACGTCATTGGGCCGATGGCCGAGGCTGCCGACGAAGTGAGCGCGGTAGGCGCCAGGCTCGCCGCGTTCTTCGCGCACGCGGCCACGGTGAGCGTCGAGGCTCTGGCCGCAGCCGAAACCAACGTGATGTCCCGGTTCGCGGAGCAGCGAACGCACGCGGCCGATGTGCTGCACGCGGCGCCTCGCGCGACCCAGCGGGTGAAGGAGCGCGCCCGCGCTCACCTCGACACGCTGACGCAACGCCATGTCACGGTGAATCAGTCGCTCGACCGCGCAGGGCGCGTCGGGCAGGGCGTCCTCACCGCCGCGACCGACGAACAGCGCTCGCTCCTCGACGATCTGGCGCGGTCGATGCTGGCGGCGACCCACGGCGCGCCCTCGGCGTTCGCAGCGGAGATCGCGGAGCGTCGCCAGCAGGGGATGTCGGCGCTCGACGCGTCGCTTGCCGCGCTCTCAGCCGCGCTTCGACGCGCGAATGCTGGGTTCAACGCGGAGCTCGACGTTCAGCGCACGACCGTCATCCAGGACTACGCAGCGGTGGAGAACAAGCTCGTCGCCGCTGCGCTCGCGCCTCTCGGTGAGGTGGTCGCGAGCTGGAGGGCGAACGGTGACTCGTTCGTCCGCAACATCCACAAGTCCGCGGCGGCGATCGCCGACGGCCACGCGGCCGAAGCCAGGAACCTGCATCAGTCGGTCAAGGCCCTCGTCCAGGACACGATCCTGGACGCACGCAACCCGAAGCGCCGTGCGGTCGAGAGCCTTCGCCGCAGCGGCGGAACCGTTGTCCGTACCACCAAGAGCTTCGCGATCGGTGTCGGCACCTTCGTGGCCGTGAACATGGCCGGCGGTCCCGTCGGCGCGGCCGCGTACATGATGTACGGCGCCTTCGAAAATCTGGATCGTCGCATCGAGGCGCTCGAGTCCACCTGGGAGTCGCGCAGCACCTTCGGCAAGATCGAAGGCGTCTTCGAGACCACGTTCGTCGTCGCCGCCGATCAGTTCGGCGTCACTCCGATCGTCGAGGGCATGGTCCACCGGGAGGCCATCACTCATCGCCATCTCAACGCCGAGGAAACCGTCGCCAAATCCACCGAGGGCCTGCTGTCCGCGCTCATGGCTGGCGCAATCGAGCGCGCCGCCACCCCAGGCGCCACGAAACCTACGGCCGTACCCGAGGCCCAGCCCCCGTCGCGTCCAGCGCGTTCTCGAGGGGAGCCACATGGTGAAGTCTTCAGTGGAGCTGAACGACCCCAAGCTCGTGGCGGTGACTCCTTCCGAATCGAGCCGTCCGGCGGCGCAGGCGCGACAAGACCGCAGCCGGTGTCGCACGTGGGTCGGTCAATCGAGGCGCTCAAAAGAAATGGTGGCAGCGTCCGCAAGGCACTTCAGGAGCTCAATGACACGGGGTTGAACCAGGGCCAGATGGTCGAGGCGCTCACCGAGATGTATCTCGCGAGTGGTCGCGACGTCGGCGGCACGATTCCGATCGCCGATGGAACTGTGGTGATCCTTTCGCGGCGCGTTGGGCCGAACCAACCCGTCAACCTGGTTCGACCCGACGGAGTAGCGGAGTTCGGCACGGCAGAGATCTACGTCGACCTAACTCGTGGGCCGCAGCAGCCTCTCGCTGTCCGTAACGTGAGGGGGCCTGGCGGTGATCCGCTGCCCGCCGAGTCACGCGGCGAGGCGCCAAGGGAAACGGTCGGATCTCAAGAGAAGTCGTCCGGCGTTCCGTCTCGTTCCACAGCCGAGAGAGAAGCTCGTCTCGAAGAGCTGTCCAGGGATCCCGACCATGGCGGCGCGGTCTCGGAAGCGTCGAGGCGCGAAGCCGCTGTCGCATTGGCGCTAGAGGACCAAGGACGGATCACACCGCCCGTGCGTCGACCGCTCCGCGGCGATGGGCACTCGGGCGATTTTGTCGACGGCGCCGGCGGCGACTGGGACGTCAAGGGGCCCATGAGTCGCGCAACGCTTCACGCGAAGATTCGCGCGTCGGCCGAGGTCAAAGGGAGACCACCTCCGAAACTCGATCCCGACCGACCGATGAACGGCGAGTTCACCGTCGAGACGATGCTCGAAGACATCGCGGGTGAGCTCAAGGCAGGAGAACGAGTGATCATCGACGCTCAGGGGCTCACACCTGAAGATCTGACTGCGCTCAAGGAGGCGCTCCGTACCAAAGGCTTGGTTCTGGATCGCGACGTGGTGATATATGAATGAGCTGCTGGATGAGAGGCAAAGAAACGCCGACCTCGACGAAAGCCGTCGATGGGACGCGTCGCAGGGCAAGGAGGGAGCACCGGTCTCCTGGTATGCCGAAGATCTGTCGGGCATCGACCTCACCGGCGCGGCACTGGGCTCCGGGACCCTGATCGATGCCAGATTCGCGCGCTCGAACCTCTCCAGCGCCGACCTCTCGCGAGCGCAGGCAGGCGGCGCCGACTTCACGGAGGCCAACCTCGATGGCGCGAACCTGTCCAAGGCCGTGCTGGCCGGTGCGCGATTCAGCGATGCAACCTGCCGGGCAGCGTCGTTCCGCAAAGCTGACCTGACGAACGCGTATCTCGCCGGAGCACATCTGGAATCCGCCGTCTTCGATGGCGCGAGATGCGCCAAGACCTCGTTCGTGTCTGCGGACCTGTCCCACGCGAGCTTCTGCACCGCCGCGCTTACGGGCGCAGACTTGCGACAAGCTAACCTCGCGGGTGCGCGCTTCGAGCGTACGGTGATCGATCTCTTCACGCGCTTCGATGGCTGCTCCGGGCTCGAGACGGCAGAGTTCGTCAGCATCATCGTCGGCGATGCGACCCTGACCGGTGACGCGGCGCGATCGTTGCTCCTCGAGCGCGCCACTCCGCTGGCGTGGGATGTCGTGGATTTCGAGATCTACCTGCTCGAGCGAATGGGTAGCGAGAGGGCGAACGTTGCAGCACGCGAGCTGTGTCCCGACGAAGCGAGGCGGCAAGCAACCGCGGCACGTGTGCGCGATCACTTCGAACGGCTGACCCTCGCCGCTGTGGACTACGAGCGAGTTCTCGGTCCGCCGGTCGTGAGTCGGCGCCTCGGAACCGTGGGCGGATTCGTCGACTCGATCCGGTTCGAATATCGGCTGCCTGTGTGGCCGGACGTTGTCTTCGTCGTGAACGCCGATTCGAGTGGCCTACCCTGGGGAGTGCAGTTCGAGGGTGGGGCGGAGACGCCGTTCGATCCCGATGATGTGCGGCCTTGGTCCTGGAGCGATGCGAGGCTTCGCGAGGCTTCCGATCATGTTCAGGTGATGGATGCCTGGAATGACGACCTCGAGCTCAGGCTGACCTTCGGCGCTCGCCGCTTTCGGGCGACGTTCAAGCTCGGACTGTTGCAAGAGTGGACCCCCGCCGACCACGAAACGCATTAGCGCCAGCCCTCGTCGGGCCGGAGGACGTTCGGGAAGGCCGAGAAGGTGACGGTCACGGCGCTCACGGGGCCGGTGCTCGTCGAGCGTTGCTGTCCGACGGGGCGCCCGAGCTGGACGTCCATCGTGAACGTCGGGCCGCGGCCGGGCCGCCGACGCGGCCGGCACTGATGTGGGTCCAAGCAGCGAGAAGCACGAGCGCGATCCGGGATCCGCTCCCGAGCGAAACACTTCTTCACCGGGCGACCGCCTCCCCCGAAACAGTGCCGCCTCAGGCTGGATGTGAAGGCAAGGAGGCACAGATGATCGGATTTCTCGTCGGAGCTGCGGCAATCGCCGGGCTCATCGCGTTCAAGCGACACCGCCGGTTTCACCGGTACGCCATGGCAGGTTGTGGCGACTCGTGGCACGGCGGATGGCACGGTGCAGCAGGGGCGGGCAGGGGATGGCATGGGCCGGGTCACTGGCATGGGCCCGGTCACGGCGGGCATGGGCCGGGTGGCTCGTGGCGCGGAGGCTGGGGGAGGCGCGGGCTCGAGTACCGGCTGCTGGCCGAGCTCGACTGCTCGCCGGCGCAGGAGAAGCTCGTTCGCGAGGAGATGCGCGGGATGATCGAGCTCGTGCGCGGGATGCGCGACGAGCGGCAGCAGTCGCGCGAGGACCTCGCTCGCGCCATCGCCGGGCAGCAGCTGGAGCGGGCCGCGCTGATGGAGATGTTCACGCGCCACGACAAGCGGCTCGTGGAGCTGCGCGCCTCGCTGACGGCGTCGCTCGAGCGGCTGCACGCGGCGCTCGACGATCGGCAGCGCGAGCGGCTCGCCGAGCTGGTGCGCGGCGGGATCGGCGGGCGCTGGGCCGGCGGCGGCGGCGGCGGCGGTCCGTACCGGGTGTGACCCGGCGTGCGCGTACACGCTGCTACAGTTGCTCCCGTGGCCGCGATCCGGCTCCTCTTGATCGACGACGACCTGCGCCTGGGCGAGCTCCTGCGCGGCTATCTCACGCCGCAAGGGGTCGCCCTCGAGCAGGCGGCGAGCGGTGAGGCCGGTCTCGCGGTGGCGGCGAGCGGGTTCGACGCCGTGCTCCTCGACGTGATGATGCCCGGCATCGACGGGCTCGAGACGCTGCGGCGGTTGCGCGCCAAGCACGCGCTGCCGGTGATCATGCTGACGGCGCGCGGCGACGAGGCCGATCGCGTGGTCGGGCTCGAGCTCGGGGCGGACGACTACGTCGCCAAGCCGTTCTCGCCGCGCGAGCTGCTGGCGCGGGTGCGCGCGGTGCTGCGTCGGGCGCAACCGTCGACGGCGAGCGAGCGCGTCGCGGCGGCGGGGATCGAGGTGGACATCGGCGCGCGGCAGGCGTGGGTCGACGGGCGACCGGTCGAGCTCACCGGGCTCGAGCTCGACGTGCTCGCCGCGCTGGTGCGGCGAGCGGGGCGCGTGGTGCCGCGCACGGCGCTGCTCGAGCTGGCCGGGCGCGACGACACGGTGGTGAGCGAGCGCGCGGTCGACGTGCACATCTCGCGGCTGCGCAAGAAGCTCGGCGACGAGGACGGTCATCGCATCAAGACGGTGCGCGGCGTGGGCTACGTGCTGGCGAAGGAGCCGGAGTGAGAGGGCGGCGCGGACGCGGACGCGGGCATGATGGCGATGTCCTCGACGAGGACGGCGCCGAGCCGTGCTCGCACGAGGAGATGTGGCGGCGCCGCATGGAGCGCCACGTCGATCGCCACATGAAGGAGCACGCGCACCGGCACGGGCGGCCGCACTGGCACCCGCGCAGCTTCGCCGAGTGGCGGATGCAGTGGGCGATGCGGCGGCGCCTGTTCCTGTGGTTCGGCGTCGCGATCGTGCTCGGCGTCGGCGCGGGCCACATCGCGCATCGGATGAGCGGTGGGAAGTGGTGGGCGTTCGTGGCGACGCTCGCGGTGTTGTGGATGGCGTCGGGCGCGATCGCGTTCCGGCTGACGCGGCCGTTGATGCTGGTGGTCGACGCCGCGCAGCGGATCGGCGACGGCGATCTCAAGACGCGCATCCCGGTGCGGCGACAGCGCGGCGAGCTGCAGCTGCTCGCGCACGCGATCAACGACATGGCGGGGCGCATCGAGAAGCAGCTCGCCGATCAGCGTGCGCTGCTGGCGGCGGTGTCGCACGAGCTGCGCACGCCGCTCGGGCACGTGCGGGTGCTGATCGAGACGGCGCGCGATGCGCCGGGTGGTGCGACGCCCGCGGTGCTGGACGAGCTCGAGCGCGAGGTGCTGGAGCTCGACCGGCTGGTCGATCGGCTGCTGGCGAGCTCGCGGCTCGACTTCGCAACGATCGAGCGGCGCGACGCCGACCTCGGCGCGCTCGCGGTCGGCGCCGTCGAGAAGGCGGGGGTGCCGCCGGAGCGGCTCGCCGTCGAGGGTGCGTGCACGGCCGCGGTCGAGCCGACGCTCGTGCGGCGCGCGATCGCCAACCTGCTCGAGAACGCCGAGACGCACGGTGGCGGCGCGGTCGCGGTGCGCGTCGAGCGGCGCGACGACACGGTCGCGGTCGAGGTCGACGATGCCGGGCCGGGTGTCCCGGCTGCGGATCGCGCGCGCATGTTCACGCTATTCGAGCGCGGCGCGCGTGGCACGAACGGGAACGGCAACGGGCACGGGAACGGCAACGGGCACGGTCATGGTCCCGAGCCGACCCCGAACAACGGGACGATCGACGCCCGCACGGGCGGTCTCGGCCTGGGTCTCGCACTGGTCGCGCGCATCGCCGCGGCGCACGGCGGGCGCGCCTGGATCGAGGAGCGGCCGGGCGGCGGTGCACGCGCCGGCTTCTCGGTGACGGTCGCGGCGCTGGCCCGCGCGACCGGCGACACCTCGGGCACCGCCTCTGCGTCGGCATCCTGATTCGACGATGGTTCTGCAGGCCCAGCGCCGCGCTCCTGGGTCCAGTTGCAGTGCCCGTGAATTACCGTGTTATTACGGCGTGTTGGGATGGTGGAAGGTGCCCCCCGTCGGAGGGGCGAGAGTGTCCCCTTCCGGAAGATGCGGGGCAGTGGTAGTAAGCCGCTCCCAAACTTCTCACGGCTCCTGAGGCTGGCGACCGTGGCCCACGTGGTGTGGGTTCTCGCTGGACGATGACGGAGTCGGAGGCCCAACGGAGAGAAATCGAATGGATACGATGCAAGAGGCGACGGGTCAGAACCCGATCGCGATGCGCCAGCTGCTAGAGGCGGGCGTTCACTTCGGTCACAACACGGGTCGCTGGAACCCGAAGATGAAGCAGTTCATCTTCGGCGCTCGCAACGGCATCCACATCATCGACCTGACCCACACGGTCAAGCTGTTCAAGCAGGCGTTCAACGCCGTGGTCGATGCGACGTCGCGTGGAGAGCTCGTGCTCTTCGTCGGCACCAAGAAGCAGGCGCAGGACGTCATCACGGAAGAGGCGAACCGCTCGGGTCAGCTCTACGTGACGCAGCGCTGGCTCGGCGGCACCCTCACCAACTTCAAGACGGTCAAGGGCTCGCTCGAGCGCTTGAAGTCGCTCGAGAAGATGGAAGAGGACGGCACGATGCTCGCCCTCACCAAGCGCGAGCAGATCGAGGTCCGCCGCGATCGCGCCAAGCTCATGAAGTCGCTCGGCGGCATCAAGGGCATGAACAAGCTCCCCGGCATGGTGTTCGTGGTCGATCCGGCCAAGGAGCACATCGCCGTCGACGAGGCGCGCAAGCTCGAGATCCCGGTGGTCGGCGTGACCGACACCAACTGCGATCCCGACATGATGGACTACATCATCCCGGGCAACGACGACGCGATCCGCGCCATCAAGCTCTTCACGTCGCGCATCGCCGATGCGTGCGTGATCGGCACGAAGGTCTACAAGGAGCGCGCGCACACCCGTGGCGCCAAGGACGAGCAGGACGAGCGCGTCATCCACGTCTCGTCGGGCGGCGATGGTCCGCGCGTCGAGATCGCCTCGGGCGGTCGCACTTACGGTGACTCCGAGGCTTCGGCGTCGCCCACCCCTTCGGAGTGAGTCATGGCCGAGATCACCGCGAACCTCATCAAGGACCTGCGCGAGCGCACCGGCGCCGGCATGGCCGATTGCAAGAAGGCCCTCGTCGAGTCGGATGCCGACGTCGAGAAGGCCATCGACTACCTGCGCAAGAAGGGTCTCGCCAAGGCGGCCAAGAAGGCCGGCCGTGAGGCCACCGAGGGCGCCATCGTGTCGTACATCCACGGCGGTGGAAAGATCGGCGTGATGGTCGAGATCAACTGCGAGACCGACTTCGTCGCGCGCAACGATGACTTCCAGGCGTTCACCAAGGACGTCGCGATGCAGATCGCCGCGATGAACCCGACCTTCGTCCGCAAGGAAGAGGTGTCGGAAGACGTCGTCGCGCGCGAGCGCGAGATCCTTCTGGCCAAGGCCAAGGAGAGCGGCAAGCCGGAGCAGGTCGTCGCCAAGATGGTCGACGGCCAGGTCTCGAAGTGGCTGAAGGAGATCTGTCTCCTCGATCAGTCCTTCGTGAAGAACCCGGACAAGACGATCGAGCAGCTCCAGCAGGAGCTCATCGCCAAGATCGGCGAGAACATCCGCGTTCGCCGCTTCGCTCGCTTCGAGCTGGGCGAGGGTCTCGAGAAGAAGAAGAGCGACTTCGCCGCCGAGGTCGCGGAGCAGGCCGGCCTCGCGCCGTCCTGATCGGTCGATCGCCGTTCAGATGACCTGATACAAACGAGCCCGTGCGCATCGCAGCGTCCGGGCTCGTCGTCGTTTCGGCACTGTCGTTGTCGTTATCGTTCGCGCTCGGCTGCGGCTGCGGCGACAAGAAGCGCGAGGGACTGCCACCCGCCGCCGACTGGCAGCCACCGCCGGGGTCCGGCGCCGCCGGGCCCGTTGCGGTCGAGATGCCCGAGGAGATCCTGGCGCGCTGCGCGGCCCGGGCGTTCGTCGACGATGCGGCGCGCGACGGCAACATGCCCGAGGACGTGCTCGACGATCTCGCGAGCGTCCCCGACGCCGGCGCGGTCGTCCTCCTGCGCGCGCTCGCCGCGGCGGCCGCGCGGCTGCCCAACGCCGAGCAGCAGGCCATGCTCCTCGGCGGGGTCGGGCTGCGCCTTGCCCAGCGCGGCGACGTCGAGGGCGCACGCACGCCGCTCCGGCGCGCGCTGGCGCTCCTCGACCGCCCCGCGACCAACGACATGCAGCGCCAGCTCGCGTCGATGAGCGTCGCCCGCGCGGGGGGACGCCTCGCCGACCCCGACGCGATGGCCCGCTTCGGCGGCGACCCGACGCTCGCCCCGTATCTCGCCCGCGGCCTCGCCGAGGCGGGGCACGCGGAGCTCGCCGACCAGACGCTGGCGCGCATCGCCACGTTCGATCGCCTGGATCCGTTCGGCGCCGCCGAGATCGCGATCACGCTGCTCGCGCGCGGACGCTTCGACGAGGCGCGCGCCCGGGCCGCGGCCGCTCCCGTCGATCAGCGCGTGCTGGGTTCGCTGCTGCTCGCGACCGCCGCCGTCGACGCCAGGCATCCGCAGGCCCGCGCGCTCGTCGACGACGCGGCGCGCCTCATGGACGCGGACGAGACCGTGCCGAGCGCCGAGATCGATCTGGCAAGGATCCAGCTCGCGGTCGGCGACGCGCCCGGTTCGGCCGCGCGGCGTGTGCGCCTGCGCACGGCGATCGCGGCCGAGCCCGATGCGGATCGCGCCCGCATGACGCTCTACAACCTGCACGTGCTCGCCACGCGCGCCGGGGCCGCCGACGAGGCAGCCGCGCTGCTCGGCGATCTGGAGGCGCGCTCGGCGGCGCCCTGGATGCTCGCCCTCGCCCGCGGCCAGAGCCTCGCGGTGACCGGCAAGGTGAAGGAGGCGATCGCGGAGGTCGAGCGCATCCCGGCCGATGGTGCGCCGCCGCGCGGGGTCATCTTCGTCGACGCGCTCGCCTCGTATCTCGCCGCGGCGCGCGACCCCGAGCTGGAACGCTGGCTCACCGCGCACATCTGCGACGGGATCGAGTAAGGTCGCTCCCCGCATGGCAACCGACGCGTCAACGCGCCCGGCATACAAGCGGGTGCTGCTCAAGCTGTCCGGCGAGGCCCTCATGGGCAGCCAGGGCTATGGCATCTCACCCGAGATCATCAACCTCGTCGCCAGCGAGGTCGCCGACACGGCGCGCCTCGGCGTGCAGATCGCGATCGTCGTCGGCGGGGGCAACATCTTCCGCGGCCTCTCCGAGTCCTCGAAGGGCATGGACCGCGCCTCCGCCGACTACGTCGGCATGCTCGCGACCGTGATGAACGCGGTCTCGCTGCAGGACGCGATCGAGCGGCAGGGCGTCGTCACGCGCGTGCAGTCGGCGATCCCGATGTCGCAGCTCGCCGAGCCGTACATCCGCCGCCGCGCGATGCGCCACCTGGAGAAGGATCGCGTCGTCATCTTCGGCGCCGGCACCGGCAACCCGTTCTTCACGACCGACACCGCCGCCGCGCTGCGCGCGATGGAGATCGGCGCCGAGGTGCTGCTCAAGGCCACCAAGGTCGACGGCGTGTACGACAGCGATCCGCGCAAGAACCCGGACGCGCGCCGCTACGAGCAGGTGACGTTCACCGACGCCCTCAAGCAGGACCTCGGGGTGATGGACGCCACCGCGTTCGCGCTGTGCCGCGACAACGAGCTACCGATCACCGTGTTCGACATGACCCGCCGTGGCAACATCCAGCGCGTCGTGTGCGGCGAGTCCGTGGGCACGCGCATCGTGAAGGACAACCAGGACTCACGCTTCTCGTAGCGCTGAACGGAGAATGACGATGGTGGACGACATCAGCAAGGACGCCGAGGACGGGATGAAGAAGGCGATCGAGGCCTTCAAGCGCGATCTGGCCAAGGTCCGCACCGGCCGCGCCACGACCGCGATGCTCGACGGCATCAAGGTCGACTACTACGGCACACCGACGCCCGTGAACCAGGTGGCGACGGTGACCGTGGTCGACGCGCGTCTCATCACGATCAAGCCGTGGGAGAAGAACATGGTCGCGGTGATCGACAAGACGATCCGCGCCAGCGACCTCGGCATCAACCCGGTCGCGGACAGCGATCTCGTCCGCCTCCCGATCCCGCCGCTCACCCAGGAGCGCCGCAAGGATCTGGTGAAGAGCGTCAAGAAGATGACCGAGGAGGCGAAGGTCGCCGTGCGCGGCTCGCGCCGTGACGCGATGGACCTCCTCAAGGAAGCCGAGAAGGACAAGGAGATCACGGAGGACGAGCGCAAGAACGGCGAGAAGCGCGTCCAGGATCTCACCGACAAGTTCGTCGCCACGCTCGACGAGCTCTCGGCGACCAAAGAAAAAGAGATCATGGAAATCTAGAGGGCTGGGCTGGTCCGACCGGGCGAAGCGCGCCCGAAACCTACGTTCGTCGCCGGGCTGGCGTATGATCCCCGGGAATGGGTGGACTCCCGAGCGGCGCTGGAGCGCTCGTCGGCAAGCGCCTCGGCGATTACGAGCTCCTTGCGCTCCTGGCGCTGGGCGGGACCGCGGAGATCTATCTCGCACGCGTGGGGGGAACGGCGGGGTTCGAGAAGTACGTGGTCGTGAAGTGCCTGCACGACCACCTCGCGTACGACCACGAGTTCGTGCAGATGTTCCTGGACGAGGCGCGGTTGGGCGCGCAGCTCGGCCACTCGAACATCGTCCAGACGCTCGGCCTGGGCGAGCAGGACGGCCGCTACTACCTGGTCATGGAGTTCGTCGCCGGCATGTCGCTGGCGCTCATGGCTCGCCGCGCCGTCGAGCGCGTGCCGCGCGGATACATCCCGGTGCCGCTCGTCCTCGGCATCGCGGTGCAGGCGTGCGAAGGCCTGCACTACGCGCACGAGAGCCAGTCGGGCGGCAAGCCGCTCAACCTCATCCACCGGGACATCTCGCCGCAGAACCTGGTCATCACGTTCGAGGGCGTGGTGAAGGTCGTCGACTTCGGCATCGCGAAGGCCGAGGAGCGCGAGACCGCGACGCGCAGCGGCACCATCAAGGGCAAGTTCGCCTATATGTCGCCGGAGCAGTGCCAGGCGAAGGACATCGATCGCCGCACCGACGTGTTCGCGCTCGGCGTCGTCCTGCACGAGCTGCTCACCGGGCGCCGCCTGTTCAAGCGCGGCTCGGCGTACGACACGTACCAGGCGATCCTCGAGTGCAAGGTGCCGGCCCCCTCGGCGCAGAACCACGAGCTCGATCCCGCGATCGATCCCATCCTGCTCAAGGCGCTCGCCAAGAACCCGTCGCAGCGCTACCCGTCGGCGGAGGCGTTCGGCGAGGCGCTGACCAACTACCTGCACACGCGCGGCAAGGCGGCGGGGCCCGGCGACATCGCGCTCTTCATCGACCAGTACTACGGCCCCGAGATCAACGATCACGGCTCGCGCATGCGCGAGCTGCTCGCGGGGCGCACGACCGAGGCCGCCGGCTGGGGTGACGAGGACGATCGTTCGGGCGCGGCGTCGGTGTCGAAGGTCGACGAGGTCTCGCAGTTCGAGATCATCGGCGAGACGTCCGGGGTCGAGGAGACGTCCGAGGTCCAGGAAGGTGCCGGCGCGAGCAGCGACGAGGAGGATCGCGGCGAGTCGACGCGCATCGAGATGAACCCGATGGCGAAGCTCGAGGAGCTCAACGAGCGCGTTCGCGAGAGCGAGCGTCGCCCCGCGGTCGCGCCGCCACCGAACACGACGCCGCCGCCCTTCGCGGCCGTTCCCGCCCCCGCGCCGACGCCGCCCGCGGCTCCGACGCCGCCCGCGGCTCCGACGCCGCCGAGGCCGCCGGCCGCACCGCTGTTCGGAGCCGCGACGCCGGGCGGCAGCATGTTCGGTGGTCCGCCGGGCGGACTGAAGGCGGCGCCGCTGCCGCAGGCGCCGGAGCCGGCCAAGAAGGAGATTCCGTCGCTGTTCGGCGGGCCGAGCAAGCTCGCGCCCAAGCCGGCAGGGACCACGCCGCCGCCCACGGGAGCCGCCGGCAAGCCGGCGACGCTGCCGCCGCTGATGCCGCCGCCGCGCCCTCCGACCGGGCCGAACCCGGCGCTCGCGAAGCCCAACCGCGCGAAGAATCCAACCGAGCCCGCGCCCATCCCCGGCGCCGAGGGGCCGGCGCGATCGTTCGGTCCCGCATCGGCGGTCGCCGCCGTGATCCCGACGGTGATCAACGAGCCGGAGACCACGCCGTCGTCGGTGCGGCGCGGCTTCGCGTCGGCGCCCGAGGCCAAGACGATGGCGATGATCGACGGCGGCTTCGTCGAGGGCGCCATCGCCGAGATCCGCGCCGCCGAGGAGCGCGCCGCACGCGCGAGCTCGCCACCGCCTCCCGCAGGCGACGCCGACGGACCGACCTCCCTCGAGCAGCCCCGCGTGCCCATCCCCGCGTCCCCCGCGTCCACCGACGAGATCGCCCGCTCGGCGACGCTGCCGGCCGACGGCCTCATGAGCCCGTTCGCCGCCGCGCCCGTGCACGCCGACCAGCCGACCAGCAGGGCGCCGCACCAGCCGTTCCCGTCGGGCGAGCTGCTCGTGCCTCCGCACGGCACGCCCCCGGGCACGATGCCGCCGGCCCAGGACATGAGCCTGCCCGCGCACCTCATCGGGATGCCCCCGCCTCCGCCCGGCTATTACCCCCCGCAGCAGCAGGGCTGGGGCCAGGGCGACTGGACCGCCGGCGTCCCCTATCGCAAGAAGCTGCCGCCGTGGGCCCTGCCCGTGGCGTTCATGCTCGCGATCATCTTCGCGACCGGCCTGACCATCGCGCTCGCGCGCGCGATCGGCTGAGTCCCGGGCGCCTAGTTACGCATCAGGCCGAGGAGCTTGGCCAGCGTGGTCTCGTCGGCGGGCGGGAACTCGTAGTCGAGGAACTCGCGCGACGTCACCCAGCGCAGGTCCGCGACCGTCGCCGGATAGGGCACCGCACCGTCGGGGAGACGGCACGAGAACATCACCATGTGCACCTCGTACCGGGCGTACTCGTGCACGTGCTCGCCGACCTTGTCGCCCACCGTCACCTCGACGCCGATGCGCCCCTTCACCTCGCGCTCGAGCGCGGCCTCGTCGGTCTCGTTGGGCTCGACGCGGCCACCCGGGAACTCCCACAGGAGGGGCAGGACCGCCGTCGCGTTGCGCTGCGTGATGAGGTAGCGACCCTCATGCTCGATCACCGCCGCGACCACGCGGATCACCTCCTTGGGCATCCGGGCGATTATCGTCGGGACCGGCCCGATTGCAACGGCTCGCCCGGATCGGTACGGTGCCCCCGCCATGGCGATCCGTTTCGTCGAAATCCACACAGCGTCCGACGGCGAGCAGCTCAACACCGAATGGGTGGTGCTCGAGAACGACGGGAAGCTGCCGTTCAACACCCGCGGCTGCGGCATGACCGTCGGAAAGAAGGGCACGAGCAAGCGCTCGGCGCTGGGCATCATCGACCCCGGCTTCGTGCTCGCCCCCGGTGAGCGCGTGCGCATGTTGACCGGCAACCCCGGCACCAAGGCCCACGGCGACCCGCCGCCCGAGGAGGGCATGAAGAACTACTTCCTGTTCCTCCCCAAGACCTACGTGACCGAGGCCGGGACCGTCCTCACGCTGACCCTGCGCGGGCTTGCGGTGAGCAAGGCCACCTACGACCCTGGCGCCCCGGGCGGCGTCGCGCCGGCGGCGGCCGCGAAGTAGGCGTATGGACCTCGGGCTCGCCGGGAAACGGGCGCTGGTGAGCGGCGCGAGTCGCGGCATCGGGCGGGCGATCGCGCTCGCGCTCGCCGGCGAAGGCGTTCGTGTCGCGGCGGTCGCGCGCGGCGCGGAGGACCTCGAGCGGCTGCGCGGCGAGCTGCCGGCGGTGAGCGCAGGCGCACACGTCGGGATCCTCGCGGACGTGACGACCGCTGACGGTGCGAGCGCCGCCGTCGACGGCGCGGCCGCGCAGCTGGGCGGGCTCGACGTCGTGGTCGCCAACGTCGGCAAGTCGTTCGGCCGCACCATCGCCGACCTGGACGACGCCGATCTCGCGAAGTCGCTCGACATGAACCTGTGGTCGAGCGCGCGCGTCGCGCAGCGATCGCTCGCGCACCTGCGGGCGGCGGGCGGCGGCGCGATGGTGCTGATCTCGTCGATCTGGGGCCGCGAGTCGGGCGGCGCGCCCGGCTACAACGTCGCCAAGGCCGGCGTCGTCGCGCTCGCGAAGGCGCTGGCGCGCGAGGTCGCGGCCGAGGGCATTCGCGTGAACAGCGTCGCGCCGGGATCGATCCTGTTCGAGGGCGGTGGCTGGGATCGCCGGCAGAAGGCCGACCCCGCGGCGATCGCCGCGTTCGTCGCGCGCGACATCCCGTCGGGTCGGTTCGGCACGCCCGAGGAGGTCGCCGACGTCGTGACGTTCCTGTGCTCGCCGCGCGCGCGCTGGGTCACCGGGACGTGCGTCGTCGTCGACGGAGGCCAGTCGCGTGCCTTCTAGCGATCGCATCGCGAGCGGTCCGACGTTCGGCGAGATGGTCACCGAGAGCGGGCTCCTCGACGATGCGTCCGGCGCCACACGCGAGCTGATCGCCGGCGCGTCGGCGGCCGTCGCCGAGCACGCGCGCGTGCGCCTGCAGGTCGTGTCGTGCCACGCCTGCACCGCGCAGAAGGCGTGCTGCTACCTCAAGACCAAGGCGTTCCTGCACGAGGCGGTGCCGATCGTGGCGCGCCTCCGTCGCGAGGGCCGCGACACGCCCGAGCTGCGCAAGCAGCTCAAGGAGGCCGCGCACTACATGGAGACCGCGGCCAAGACCGAGCACGAGCGGCCCTGCGTCTTCCTCGGCGCCGACGAGCGCTGCACGATCTACGAGGACCGCCCCAGCGTCTGCGGGACGCACCACGTGTCGTCGCCGGCCGCCGAGTGCGCGGGCCGGAGCGGCAACATCCAGGTGCTGCGCAGCATGGCGCACGAGCAGATGGCGCCGCAGATCGAGGAGCAGTTCGTGATGCGCGCCGGGCTGCGCCGCATCGATCGCCACTACAGCGGCGCGCTGCCGCGCATGGTGCTCATCTGCCTCGAGGCGTGGGACCGGCGCGACTACACGACGTTCCTCGCCGAGCGCGGCCTGCCGGCGGCGCACCGCTTCGCCAAGATCACGAGCTGATCACGGCGCGCGCGCCTGCGACTCGGGTGCTACTCCGGCAGCTCCCACGTGTCGCCCCACAGCGACTGCGCGCCGTCGATGCGCAGCGTGGCGCCGGTGATGTACTGCGCCGCCGGCGACGCGAGGAACAGGATCGACGCCGCGACCTCGTCGACGCTGCCGGCGCGCTTGAGCGGCGTCCCGCGGATCCCGCGCGCGAGGATCTCGGGCGGGTACCGCTTCGTCCCCGACGAGATGATGACCCCGGGCGCGACCGCGTTCACGAGGATCCCGAACTGCGACCACTCGACGGCGAGCGACATGGTCAGGTTCTCGACGCCGGCGCGCGCCGCGCCCGTGTGCGACATGCCCGGGAAGCCGCGATAGATGTTCGCGATCACGTTGATCACGCGGCCGCGCTTGCGCGCGATCATCGACTGGTTCGCGCACTCGCGCGTCATGTTCCACGTGCCGATCAGGTTGTTCTTCACGACCGCCGTGAAGCCGTTGGCGCTGATGTGCTGCGCCGGCGACGGGAACTGACCGCCCGCGTTGTTGATCAGGATGTCGACGCCGCCCCAGCGCGCGACCACACCCGCGACCGTCTGCTTCACCTGCTCGTCCTCGCGGATGTCGCACGCCGCGGTGTGCACGGCCTCGACGCCCGCCGCTGCGACCGCGGCGATCTCGGCGCGCGCCGTCTCGAGCTTGTCGGGCGTGCGGCCGCAGATGGCGACCCTGGCGCCGAGGCGCGCCAGCTCGATGGCCGTGGTGAGGCCGATGCCCGAGCCACCGCCGGTGACGAGGGCGACCTGTCCGTCGAACAGACCGGGCTGGAAGATCCGCTGGCTTTCGGGGCTGGGCGCGTCGCGCATGGCGGCACGCTAACATGCCGCCTACTCGACGCTGGGCAGGCCGAGCTGCGGGCGGCTTTCCTCGACTGTCTCCGCGTTCTCGAGCCGCAGGCGGCCGTCGTCGTCGACGTAGTTCACGCGCAGGCGCTCGGCCGACACGCGATCGATCGCCGTGAGCCGGTCGAGCACGAGGCGCGCGATCGCCGACCACGAGGCGGTGCGCGCGCCCGAGTCGACCAGCGTCGCCTCGACGTCGCGCACGATGCGCTTGAGATCCTCGGGCTGCACCGCGCTGCGATGTGCCGTGATCCGCTCGAGCGCGCCCATCAGCTTCTCGGAGTCGAACGGCTCGAGCTCGCCGTCACGCTTCTCGACGCGCAGCCCGGGCGATCCCACGCGCTCGTAGGTCGTGAAGCGGCGCTTGCACGAGCTGCACACGCGCCGGCGCCGCGTCCCGTCGGGGGACTCGCGCGTCTCCGTGACGTGCGAGCTGGAGGCGCAGAACGGACACTGCACCCCGCGATCCTACCCACCGTCGGCGGGGGAAGCATCTTTTGTTGTCGCGGCCGGTCGGCGTCAGGGCTGCGAAGCTGCGCCCGTGCATCGGTACTTGGCCACGACGCTAGGTGCGCCGCCCGTGTCGGAAAACCGGTAGATGGTGCCGTCGGGCGCGACCGTCATCGCCTCGGGGAAGCCAGCCCCGAGCGCGGCCGAATCGACGACCTCGCCACCGCTCACGCGCCGCACGACGCTACGGCCGAAGAGGTTGTCGCCGGTCCAGATCGTCCCGTCGGCCGCGAGGTCGCACGCCGCCAGCGCCTCGCGCCCGGAGACGTGGATGCGGCGCTCCGGCGCGGCGACGTAGCGGCCGTCGTCGTCGCGCACCAGGCACACGAGGTCGCCGCTCGCCTTCGACGCGGCGTAGCCCGCGCATCCGCCCAGCGCCGCCGACGCCGCCGGCATCAGGCATAGCCCCTCGTAGTTGTTGCCGCAGTTCACGGCGTCGACCGTGCACTCGTCGTCGGGATCGATGGGATACGCGTGCACCGCGAGCTCGTACGCGTGTTTGCCCGACGCCCGCGGCGTCCACGCGCGCATCCAGCCGCTCGAGGTGATGGCCCAGATCATCCCGTCGGCGCCGGCCAGCCCTTCGAGATCATCGCCGGGCCCGCCCAGCGGCAGCTTGCCCGACGCGACGACGTGCCCGTCGCCGCCGTCGATGGTCACGAACGCGCCGCCGTTGCCGCTGTCCGACACGACGAGGATCGTCCCGTCGGGCATCCACTGCGCGCCCGACGCCTCCGCGATGGGAATCGTCGGCGCGAACGGCTGGCGCTCGCACGACGACAGCGCGCCGATCGTCGGCGTCCGGGGCGGTGACGGCGGTGGCGGTGGCGGCGGCGGCGGATCCGAGCTGGCCCCGCCGCGCGAGCACGCCGCCGCACCGAGCGCGAAGCTCGCGAGCGTCGCCACCCAGCGACGCGTCAATGCTGCTCGAGCTCGCGCCCGCCCGTGAGCAGGCCGGCACACAGGAGCACGAAGGGCAGGGCGAAGACGGTGCACACGCCGAGGTTCTGCGCGCGGACCACGAGGTTCCGGTCGTCGACCTTCTCCTCGGCGGCCTTGCGACCCATCTTCAGCTCCATCTCGATCGTGACCTGCTCGAGCTTGGGCAAGCTGACGAGCTTGGGCGCCGCGAAGAACGCGCAGAACCCGACCACGCCCCAGGTCGCGGCGAGGATCGCCCACGCCGCGCGCCGGCCGTACCAGGTCGCCGCGCCGAGCGCGATGCCGAGCACGCCGATCAGCGTGAGCGTGATGCCGAGCAGCGTGGGATAGCTGCCGTTGGCGAGGGCGCGGACGCCGACGACGACGAGGGCCAGGCCCATCGCCGCGCTGCCAGCCACGGCCACCAGGGTCTGCGTGGTCAGCTTGATGGGCGCTGCGGGCACGACCGGATTCGTAGCACGCGTGAAGGCCGGCCGCGAGGAGTGGGACGGCGAGCGAAAGGACTGTGAACTACTTCTGCTTCTTCTTGAACAGCGAGCCCCAGAAGCCCTTGGGCTTGTCGGCCTCGGCCTCGGTGCCCGCGGTCGCGCCGCCCGTCGTGGACGTCGCGCCACCTGGAGTCCCCACCTGCCCGGAATGAGACGACGGTGGGGGCGCCGTCGACGGCTTCTTGGCGCGGGGCGGCTCGCTCGCCGTCGGCGGTGGCGTCGTCATCGGGCGCCCCGTGGACGACGAAGACGGCCCGGGCAGCGCCGGCCCCTTGCCGGTCGGAACGCTCGAGCTCGCCGTCGGGACCGACGGCCCGTTCGTATTGGCGCCCTGGCGCGTCTGCCCCGTGACCTCGGTCGGCGTGTCGTGGCGTCCGCGCGGCGCGTCGCCGCCGACGGGCGACACCTGCGCCGCCGTCGTGTCCTCGAGCTCCTTCGCATACTCCTTGCGGAAGAGCTGGCGCATGAACTGGCGCAGCTCCTTGGGATCGAAGCGATAGCCCGCGATGAGCGAGTCGAGATCCGACGCGAGGGTCGCCGCGTTCTGGTAGCGATCGGCGACGTCGCGCGCCAGCGCCTTGAACACGATCGTGTCGAGCTCGGGCGTGACGCGGCGGTTGAAGTTCGACGGCGGCGGCACCTCGGCCTTGCGCACCTTCTCCATCAGCGCGAACTCGGTGTCACCCCGGAACAGCTTCTCGGTGGTGAGCATCTCGTGCAGTATAATCCCCGTCGAGAACACGTCCGTGCGCGCGTCGAGCGGCATGCCGCGGATCTGCTCCGGGGACATGTAGCTGAACTTGCCCTTGAGCACGCCGATCTCGCTCGTGAACTTCATGAGCGCCTGCGCGATGCCGAAGTCGAGCAGCTTGACGTCGCCGTCGTAGGACATGCGCACGTTCGACGGCGACACGTCGCGGTTGACGATGTTGAGGATGCGGCCGTCGCCGTCGCTCAGGTTGTGCGCGAAGTGCAAGCCTTCAGCGATCCGCGCAGCGATGTAGACCGCGTGCGGCACCGGGATGCGCTGGTTGGACTCCTGGCAGCGCCGCAGCACCTGCGTCAGGTCGCGCCCGCCGATGTACTCCATCGCGATGTAGTGGCGGCCCTCGATCTTGCCGATCTCGACCGTCTCCACGATGCAGCGATTGCGCAGCAAGAGCGCGAGCTGACCTTCGCGGTGGAACATGTCCACGAAGCGAGCCTCGCGGGCCAGCTGCGGCCGCATGACCTTGATGGCGAGCAGGCGCGGCTGTCGCGACGTATCCTCCCGCAGGCGCGCCCGGTAGACCTCGGCCATTCCGCCGCGGGCGATCAGCCCGAGGAGGAAGTACTTGCCGAACGGCACCGGATCATTCGGCGCGCCGCCCAGCAGCTTGCCGTCCGTCGAGGGCCGCTCGGTCACCGGCCCCACTCTACCACTTCACCACTTTACTACGAAGGTCTCGCCGGGCCGGATTCGTACGCTTCGCTCTTCGACCCGCGAACCGGCGTCGTCCTTGACGATCATCTTCAAGGCCTTGCCATCGGGCGCCACCAGGACGCCGATCTTCGGCGACGAGACGCCGAGGTCCATCATCTCGTTCTCGGCCATGGGATCCTCGATCGCGATGCGCCCGAGCGGGTTCTCCAGCTTGTTCTCGACGATGGCCCAGTTGAACTTGATGGTCGCCTCCCCGCCGGCGCCGATCGTGGTGCGCTCGATGCGGCTGAACTCGTACTGGAACGAGATGCACAGCGCCTTGTAGCGGCCGGGCGCGACGACCAGCTTCTTCTGCGGGAGCTTGCCCGGGACCATCTGACCGTTCACCCAGACCTGCTCGCACGGAAGGCTCGACTCGATCGTCAACGTCGCGAGCGTGCCGCGACTCGCGGCGAGCTCCTTGCGCACGTCTTCCGCGTTCTTGCCGAACGGACGGCGCAGGAGGTACGCGCGGTAGAACTCGATCTTCTTGTCACGCGCCTGCAGCTTGTCGTACGTCGCGCCGAGCTCGCGCAAGAAGCCGGGCAGGTCGGGCGCGAGCGCGTAGCCCATGTGGAAGTAGACCAGCGCGTCGCCGTACTGCTTCTTCCCGAATGCCGCGCGGCCCTTCTTGAAGGTCTCCTTCGCCTCCGCGGCGAGGACGGGCAGGGAGAGCGGCTTGCGGAAGGGATCCGGTGCATTTCGGAGGCGCGTGGCCTCGGCGAGGGCCTCACCCTTGGCCTTGGCGTCGCTGGTAGCCGAGGCGTACTCCTCCCATACCCGTGCCGCATCCTCGCTCTGACCGGCGAGGGTCCATGCTTTGGCCAGCTCGCGCGCCTCGGCGCTCGCGGGTCCACGTGCGGTGACGAGCGCTTGATAGAGCACGATCGCGCGCTCGTGATCGCGCTTCTTGACCGCTCCATCCGCTTTCGAAACCAGGAATGCCGACAGCTCTGCTCGTGACTTGCTCGTCTTCACCGTGTCGACGAGGTCTGCCCTCGCATCGGCGGGCCCGACGACCGCTGTCACGAGTGTCACCGCACACGCGGCGACCGCCACGCACATCGCGGTGTGTAGCCTACGCACCCTGCTCATCGAAGCCACCGTATCACGACGGTTTCGTTGTGGCCGATATTCAAGTCGGTTACGATAATTACGCTCCACTGGGGTCCATGCGAGCCATCGTCCTCGAACGTAACAAGCTGGTGGGGCGGCGACTGGTCCGCTACTTCCTGAGCGCTGGAGTCGAGGCGGTCGTGGTGGAGGATCCTGCGCAGGTCCCCGCGGCGATCGCCGACCCCGCGGTGAGCGTGGTCTGCGCCGACGGCTTCGACGGCGACGCGGTGCGTGGTGCGTGCCGCGCGCGTCCCGGCATCCGCGGAATCCTGTGGACCGCCGAGCCGCTGCGTCGCTCGCTGCGCCACCTCGCCGAGTGCAACGCCATCAACCACGTGCTCGGCCGCAAGGACTTCGAGAGCGCGCCGCGTCCGTGGGAGATGATGATGGTGCTGCGCCGCGCGCTCGATCCGGCCGCCGGTCCGCCCGCGATCTCCGCGTACCTCGACTGGGGTTACACGGGCTTCGAGGAGATGGTCGGCTCGACGCAGCATCGCGACGTCGTGGTGCAGCGCGTCCAGGATTTCATCCTGGCGCTCGGCGTGCCCAAGCGCCTCGGCGAGATGATGTCGGAGCTGGCGCACGAGCTCCTCATGAACGCCATGTACGACGCGCCCGTCGACGTGAACGGGCAGCACAAGTACGCCATCGATCGGAAGGCGGAGATCACGCTGCCCGAGGACGAGCACGCGCGCCTGCGCCTCGCCACCGACGGAACCCGTGTGGTCCTCCAGGTGCGGGACCGCTTCGGCGGCCTCCAGCGCAAACATGTCGTCGATGGTCTGGCCCGCGGCCTGGCCGGCGGCGAGATGGACCAGTCACACGGCGGGGCGGGCCTCGGGATGGCGGTGTGTCACCATAATGCTCTGGCCATGTTCTTCGACGTCGCTCGCGGGAGGCACACCGAGGTGACCGCGATGATCGAGCTCGATCTCAACTTGCGCGAGGTGCGAACCCTGGCCCGTTCGCTTCACCTCTTCGACGCGGTCGCAGGGCCGCAGTAGTAGGACCCGACCCATGGACCCAGCACCCCATCAACTGCCCACCGTCATCGGCATCCAGGGCGTCCCTGCCGCCCCCAAGCTGCAGATCGACAAGTTCGCCGACGGCGGCATCGTCTGCCTGCGCCTCTCCGGCACCATCGACGAGTCGTTCGAGGGCAAGAAGCTCGCCGAGACGCTGAAGACCCAGACGCTGGTCCTGGATCTGGGGGACATCCGCAAGGTCTCGTCGTTCGGTATTCGCGAGTGGGTCGACTTCATCAACGGCGTGGGCAAGCACTGCGAGCGCATCGTGCTCGTCGAGTGTGCCCCCAAGATCGTCGACCAGCTCAACATGGTCGCGAACTTCGCCGGCAACGGCCGCGTGTACAGCTTCTACGCGCCGTACCACTGCGACTACTGCGACAAGGACGATCGCGTCCTCTACCAGATCGACCGCGACTTCGAAGTCATCAAGTCGATGAAGCCGCCGCAGCGTCCGTGCACGCAGTGCGGCGAGATGCAGTACTTCAACGAAGATCCCGTCACGTTCTTCTCGTACCTCGCCGGTGCGGAGAAGTTCGAGCTCGACGCCGACGTCGCCGCGTTCCTCGCCTCGAAGCTCTCGTACGCGGTCTCGGACAACCTCCGCAAGCTGCGCATCGACAAGATCATCGAGGGCCGCACCACGTTCGTGCGCCTGGGCGGTGATCTCGAGAAGTCGTTCCCGCGCGAGAAGCTGGCGGAAGGCATGGAAGGCGTCGTCATCGTCGACGTCGCGGGCATCGGCAAGATCGAGCCCGCGGGCGCCGCCGAGTGGCGCGGCTTCCTGCAGATGGTCACACCCGGGGTCGAGGCCCTGTACCTCACCGCCGTGCCGCCCACGTTCCTCGACAAGCTCACGCGTCCCGAGGACCTGGGTCCCAAGGCGCAGGTGCTGTCGTTCACGCTGCCGTACACGTGCGCGACGTGCAGCACGACCGCGGGGCAGCTCATCGACGTCGAGGAGCACTTCGATCTCCTCAAGTTCGCGACGCCGCCGGATCTGAAGTGTCCGGACTGCAAGACGGCGCTCGTGTGCGCGGCCCCCGAAGGCCTGCTCACGCACCTGCCGACCCTGCCGCGGCCGTCGCTCAACGGGACGCCGCTCACGGCGGACTTCAAGAAGCTCGTCGCCGAGCTGCGCACGCGCAAGGTCGCCGTCAAGAAGGTGGCGACCACGGTCGCCGAGGCCGCGGCCCAGCAGAAGGGCGGCGGCGTGTGGATGGCCTTCACGGCGGCCGCCGCGACGGTCGTCCTCGCGGGCGGCGCGTTCTTCATCTACCAGTCGTTCATCGCGAAGCAGCCCCACAAGGGGCCGGGCCGCGGCAAGCTCAGCGGCGCCAGCGTCGAGGTGCGCCCGGCGTGGATCACGAGCGACGCGGCGCTGGCCGGGTACTGCACCGACGCGCAAGGCGGCGGTCTGCAGTGCGTCGGCGTGTCCGGCCTCGCCCCGACGTCGGACGACGGCATCGACGAGGCCGGTGACGCCGCGCTCGACGCCGTGGCCAGCGCGATCGCCAGCCGCATCGAGGACCCCAACTGGCGCACGCGCGTCGGCAACCTCTACGCGCAGGCGCGGCAAGCCAAGCTTGCCGCCGCCGACAAGGATCCCAACAGCGCCTCGGCGCGACGCGACGTTCGCGATGCGCGGCGCGCGGTGGCCAAGGTGCTGCGCGCGACCAGCGGCGGCGCGGTCCCGGCGGCGCCGTCGGAGCGCTACTGGGAGGAGTACGACAACGGCGGCGGCTCGAAGCAATTCATCGGGTTCGCGACCTACTCGCTCCAGCCGGCGGAGGTGAAGCGCCTCGTCGACACGTACAAGACGCCCGCCGACGCGCTCGGCGCCAAGGCCATGACGGTGTTCCCGCAGCTCGCGTGGCGATACCCCGAAGTGTCGCGCGGCGCGGTCCTCGTGTCCGTCGACAAGGGCGAGCTGCGCGACCTGGGGCTGGCCCCGTCGTACGTCGTGCTCGAGGTCGGCGGCCGCGACGTGTCCGACGCGTCGGCGTTCGCGCAGATCGCGAGCGAGGAGATGACGCGGCTCAAGGCCCAGGGCGGCACGCTCTCGGTCGAGGTGCAGGCCGGTGATGGCGACCCGCGTTCGTTCGCCAGCCAGATCAAGAGCGACAAGCCGGTCGACACCGGTGGGACCGGCACGGGTAGTAGTGGGCGTAGCGGCAGCAATTCCAGCGGTCGCACCGGGACGGGGAACGTCAACGTGTGGGATCGTTATGGCGGTGGGGGAGCGGGCGGTCGCGAAGATCCGACCCAGTAGTCCATCACCGTCCTGGTCTTGAACCGCATGAAGCAGCTCCTGCTCGCTGCCTTCGTCTCTGCGAGCGTCGCCGTCGCGGCGACGCCAGCATGGGCGCAGCCGAAACCGTCGCCCGCGTTCACCAAGGAGTTCCAGGCGGGCGTCGACGCGTTCCGCCTGGGCCAGTACGACGAGGCGATCAAGCACCTCGACGCCGCGGCCAAGCTGGAGCCGTCGCTGCCGGGGCCGCATCGCTTCCTCGCCGCGGTGGCGCAGGCGCAGAGCCGCTGGAACGACTGCATCACGGCGTCCCGCAAGGCCATCGAGCTCAATCCCAACTCGAGCGAGATCGCCGCGACGCGCAAGCTGCACGACGCGTGTCGCGAGTCCGACGGGCGGCCGATGTTCAGCGGCGAGTACGGCACCGGCGGCGCCCTGTCGGTGACGGCGAACGTGGCCGGCGCGACGGTGAGCGTCGACGGACTGAAGTACGGCGCCACGCCGCTCACGCCGCGCGCGTTCGCGCTGGGCGAGGTGACGGTGGAGGCCACGAAGAGTGGCTGGAAGTCGGCGAGCGGGAAGACGAAGGTCTTGCCCGGTGTGGTCACCGACCTCGAGCTGACGCTCGAGGAAGACAAGACCGTGGTCGGTCCCGGCGACGGCGACAAGCCGACGCCGGAGATCGGCTGGCTCAAGGTCGACACCGTGCCCGGCGCGACCGTGCGCGTGAACGGGAAGCCGTGGGCGATCGACGAGCGCGGGCGGTTCGCGCTGATGCCCGGCACGCACGAGATCGAGATCACCGCGCCGGGTCGCGTGACCGAGTGGCGCACGGTGCGGGTGTCCAAGGGCCAGGAGGCGACGATCGCGGTCGACCTCGAGTCGCGGGCGGTACGGGCGAAACGGCAGCGCACGGGGCGGGTCGGGCTGGCGGCGGCCGTGGGCTTCGGCGCCGTCGGTGCGATGACGGCGATGCTGTCGAGCGACGCGCTCGACGACGCGCGTGACGCGTGGGTGATCGAGACGACGCGCCCGACGTCGGTGCCGCTGTCCGAGACGGTCGGCGTGCGGCCGCTGCGCAAGCGTGAGGAGATCGACGCGCTGGTCGCGCGCAGCGATCGCTGGGCCAAGGTGAGCTACGTGAGCTACGGGCTCGCGGCGGTGTCGCTCGGCGTCGGCGTGTACATGCTGTCGCGCGCGCCCGAGGAGAAGCGCCCGAAGACGACGATCGCGCCGCTCGTGCCCGGCGACGGCGACGGTGCCTGGGGCATGGCGATCACGGGGGTGCTGCCATGAAGGCGGTGCTGGCTGGGTTCGTGCTCTCGTTGTGTGTCGCAGCCTGCGCGGCCTTCGACGGCGATCCGCCCGATCGCTCGTGCCGCGGCGACAACGATTGCTTCCGCGCGCAAGGCGAGCGCTGCAACGTCGACACCCGGCAGTGCGTCTGCATGGAGCCCGTGCTCGGATGCGTGCAGGCGGACGCCGGCGTCGCGCCGGTGCTCGTCGACGATCCGTCGTTCGCGCCGGAGGTCTCGCAATGAGAAAGCTCATGGCTGCGCTCGGCGGGCTCGTGCTCGCACAGACGGTCCTCGTCCCGGTCGCGCACGCGGGCGGACTCGCGCGTCCCAACATGCTTTCGGCGCGCGGGCTCTCGCTCGGCGGCGCATTCACCGCGGTCGCGGACGACGCGACGGCGTGGCACTTCAATCCGTCGGGCACCGTGCTCGCCGGGCCGAGCGTGCACCTCGGCGCCGAGCTCGTGATCGCGCCGCGCACGTACAAGCCGCTCGACAGCGCGCAGCCCGAGCAGACGCCGGACACGCCGATCGTCCCGCTGCCCGCGCTGGGCGTGGTCGCCAGGGTCGGCGAGCGCGTCGTCGTCGGCGGCGGCGTGTGGAACACGTTCGGCGGCCAGATCACGTATCCCGATCAGGGCCTGATGGGCGTGATCGACCACAGCCAGGACGCCGTCATCGAGGCCGTGCTCGGCGTCGGCTACCGCGTCAACGAGCGGGTCGCGCTCGGTGGCACCATCCGGCTCGGCGTCGGCCTCTTCAAGGTCGAGGCGACCGACAAGCCGGTCGACACCAACCTGTCGACGACCGGCCTCGGCATCGGCGCCGCGTTCGGCGCGACGTGGCTCGCCTCCGACAAGCTCACGCTCGCGGTCGCGTGGCGCAGCGGCATGGACGTGAAGACCACGGGCTCGGGCGAGCTGCTCCTCCCCGACGGTCCGCTGGCCGTGAACGTCGAGCACACGCAGACCTGGCCGCAGGCCGCGTCGGTCGGCGCCGCGGTCGCGCTCGGCGCGAAGGCGCGCTGGTCCGTGCAGCTCGACTGGACCCAGTGGTCGCGCATGGAAGACCTCTCGGTGCTCTTCCCAGGCAACGAGGCCGTGAACCAGCTCTTCCCCCTCGACTGGGACGACAACTACGCGGCGCGCACCGGCCTCGAGTACCGGACCAGCGCATCCTTTGCGCTTCGAGGCGGCTTTTACTACGACTCGAACGCGGTGCCCGACCGCACCATCGAGCGCCAGTACCTCGACAGTCCGAAGTTCGGACTCTCGGCGGGCGCGAGCCTCGGCCTCGGGGCGTGGCGCTTCGACCTCGGCATCGACGGAACGGGTGGGCCAGCTCGCACCGTGCCCGACAACAGCGCAGACGTCGGCGCCTTCGGCGGTGTGCAAAACATCGCCCCCGGCGAGTACAGCGGAACGGTTCTGACGCTCGAGGCGGCCGCGGTGCGACGCTTATAGAAGCGACTCGTAGCCCCCGCAGCCCCGCCGATACCCGACTGTGATCGCGCCGCGTTGACTCGGGAAGTGACGCGCGCGTATCATTTTTTACGTCGATCGCCCGACTCGGGTGATCCGCGAGGGGAACCAAGCGCATGCGTCATGACCACGCTGTGAGCGGAGGCGCTCACCGTCTCTGGCCCGGCCTCGTTCTCGGTGTGTTGTTACTCCCCGGCTGCGTCGAGCCGATGCGCGGGTCCAACGTGCAGATCGATTTCGGCGAAGGCGTGCCGGCTGCCGCGGATCGCGGCGTCGCTGCGCTCACCGGCCAGGCGCCAGCCGATACGTTCTTCACGCTCTACGCGGCGGACTACAAGTACGCCGACGTCGACGGCGATGGACGCTCGGACGTGGACATGAACGGCGAGCCGGTGATCACCGAGGCGTACCTCTTCGAGGTGCAGCGCTTCGAGATCCGCAAGCTCATCAATCGCAGCTCGCCGTGCTTCATCGATCTGCCGGGCGGCGCCGGCGACGAGGGACGCACCCTCTTCCCCGGCATCCACATCACGCAGCACGCCGCCAAGGTGCGCGAGGTCCTCGGCGTCACCAACCCGCTCGACCCGGCGGTGCCGTACGACGACGCGGTGCGCGTGCTCACGGCCGACCGTCGCGTCGAGCTCCTGCCCCGTCTCGAGAACGAGCTCAAGGCCGTGACGTCGAGCGACGCCACCGTCGAGGCCGGCGTCCCGGACTTCGAGTACCCGCCGACGACCGCGCCGGGCGAGTGCGGCGGGAGCGTAAGCGCGATTCCCCATCCGACATGCACGGACGACGAAAGTAATGCGCTCCGTCTGCGCCTCTGCCAGGAGGCGTGGGCCGAGGCCGGACCCAGCTGGTACGAGGGCTCCGACAAGGTCTTCACGCTTCCCATGAACGGCAGGTTCTACGGCCTCGTCGAGGGCATGAACCCGATCAACGACGGCTTCGTCGGCGGCTCGGGCTTCTATGTCGACGAGAACCTCGTCGGTCACGATGCCTACCTGATTCGCTACCAGTGGAAGGACTACGACGGTGACGGGATGCCTGACGTCCCGGCCGGGCAGACCTTCGACGAGATCGGCAAGCCGTACCTCGAGGGCCACTCCGAGCACTTCTCGCGCGGCGTCACCAACGCCACGTTCCGTCACGCGACCGAGGTCGGTGTTCGCGGCGAGCTCGCCGTGTTCCCCGAGCTCAGCGACGACTCGGTTCACTTCTAGGAGACCAGGAGCCTGATCATGCGCACCTCCTACTTTGGATTCATGCTCGCCGCGGCCGCGGCCGGCCTGGTGAACGCGAGCTGTTCGAACGTCGAATGCGGGCAGGGCACCGTCGAGCGCGACGGTGCCTGCTTCGCCGCCGACGAAGGTACCAACTCCGGCATGTGCGGCGGCACCGGACCGTTCGCGACCGTGCTCGGGCTCGACGGCAAGTGCGAGTCCGAGGTCCCCACGATCTGCGACGAGGAGACGACGCGCCCGGAGACCGACGACCAGACCGGCGTGACGACCTGCATCGGCGTCGCCGGCGGCTGCGGCTCCGAGGTGCCGTGCTCGGCCCCCGACGCCAACCGCATCACGGTGTGCGGCCGCATCTGGGACACCGAGTCGGACACGCCGATCGCCGAGGCGGCGGCCACCCCCGAGATGATGTGTGACCCCGCGGCGCCGACGACCTCCGGCCCGTGCTCGCTGCGCGTCCGCTTCTTCGACGCGCTCGACTTCGCCGGCAACCCGCAGACGGCGCAGCCGATCATTCCGCCCGAGGGCGTCTATCAGGACGGCTGCAACCGCTACAAGGGTCACAACATGACCCG
>DATLEB010000217.1:0-30186 GCA_035525615.1 Kofleriaceae bacterium
CGCGGAATAGCTCGTCACGGTGCCTGCGCTCGGGGCCGCTACGGGACGAACCCCCAGCAACGGAGAACCACATGACTCTCTCGGAGAAGCTCTCGATCGACCTCATCCACGCGCTGCGGCCCGTCGTCGCCGCCTTGCGCGCCGGCAAGCACGCAAATCACGCTGACGAGCTGGAGCGCGCCGCGAGCGGCACGGCGCTCAACATCGCGGAGGCT
The DNA here is from genome assembly GCA_035525615.1 of Kofleriaceae bacterium. Taxonomy (GTDB): domain Bacteria; phylum Myxococcota_A; class Polyangia; order Haliangiales; family Haliangiaceae; genus UBA2376. The sequence goes on from DATLEB010000217.1 coordinate 216, forward strand.
CACGGCCGCCGCGGGCGCGACAGCCGGCGCGTGCTCGGCATCGCGCTCGGCGAGTGCCGCGAGGTGCGCCGCTGCCTCGGCGTCGCGGTCGCGTGGGGCTGGGTCGGCGACGCGCTGATCGCGGAGCCGGCGGCCATCGCCAATCGGCTCGGCGGCGTCTTGTTCGGCATCATCCGCAAGGCGGCCTAGCCGCCAGGCCCCGGACCGCTGCCGGGCTTCGGTCCGGTTTCGGTTTCGGTTTCGGTTTCGGTTTCGGTTTCGGTTTCGGTTTCGGCTACGGCGGCGGTAGCGGGATCCGGGCGGGCGCCTCGGTCCACGCCGGCGGCGGCAGGCGCTCGACGAGCGTGAGCGCCGGTTCGGCGTTGCCGCGGTGGAAGCGGCGGAGGTTGGTGCGGAGCTCCTGGTCGGTCGGCACCTTCGCGATGGCGCGCTCGGAGAGCGCGATGGCGCGGGCGCGATCGCCGCGCATGTGGGCAACCTCGGCGGCGGTGTCGAGGTAGGGCGCGTCGTCGTTCAGCGCGACGAGGCGCGTGACGATGCGCTCGGCCATGTCGAGCGCGCCGCCGCCGAGCGCCTCGTAGGCGAGCGAGTTCAGGCGCTCGACGTCGTCGCCGGCGGCGGTCATCCAGCGCTCGAGCAGCGCGGTCTTTTGCGCGGTCGTCGCCTGGGGCGAGGTCATCACCCACTTGAACGCGTGCTGCGTCTCGCCTTTCGGTGACGCGAGCGCGATGCGCAACGATTCCTCGACGAGCACGCGCTCGCGATCGGCAGGCGGTGCGGCCGCAGCGCGCTCGGCGGCGAGGCGCCACGCCGCGGGGCCGTCTCCGAGCGCGGCGGCGCGCAGATAGTACGCGTGCGCCTCGTCGAGGCGGCCGACGCGGCGGAGGTGATCACCGGCGCGGCGTTGCGTGGCGCCGTCGTCGGGCTCCTTGGCAGCGGCAGCGAGCGACTTCTCGGTCTCGGTCGCCTCGGCGTCGACGGTCGGCGTCATCGACTTCCAGTCGAGCGCGAACGGCTCCCAGCCCTCGTCGCCGATCGTGCGCGTCGTCGCGGGAAGCGCGAGGCGCAGCACGATGCCGTCGTTTCGCCCGGCCACGAGGTGATGCCCGTCGCTCGAGAGCGCGATCGAGCGGAACACCCCCGACAGCGGCACGCCCGCGCCGCTCGCGATGTCCCAGAGCACGACGCGCCCGCTCTGGTAGCGCGCGACGATCACGTCCTCGCGCGCCGAGAGCTGGATGCTCTCGACGGCGCTGTCCTCGGTGACGAGGGCGCGCACGCGGCGCATGCGCCGTCGCTCGAGATCCCAGATGGCGATGGTCCCGTCCTCGGCGCCGGTCGCGACGAGGTGCTCGCTCGCCACGAGGTGGCGCACCGCCGCCGCCTCCGAACCGAGCGTCGCCGAGCGCTCTTGCGCCGGCTGCCACGCGACGAGCTGGCGCGCGCCGTCGATCGCGAGCAGCGTGCCGTCGTCGCGGAAGGCGAGGTCCCACTGGTTGCCCTTCTTCGACGCCAGCGTGACCCGACGATCGGACGTGCGGTCCCACCAGCGCAGCGCGAACTCGTAGACCATGCCGCCGGTCGCGATCTGGTCGCCGTCGGCGGAGATGGCGAGGCTGTCGACCTGCGGCGGCCCCTGGAACGCGATGCCGCTCGACGTCCACGTGCGCGTGTCCCAGATCACGATGGCGCCGTCGCTCACGCGTTCGCACGCGAAGCGCGGCGCACGCGCGGCGAACACCGCCCGCGAGCTGCAGCCGACGAGCAGGCTGGGGTGCGCGCGGTCGGAGAGCTCGACGAGCCCGGTGCCACCCACCGTCTCGCGCCGCGTGTGCGACCACACCAGATAGCGCTCGTCGGGCGAGAGCACGAGCTCGTTGACGAGCACGCCGCGCGCGACCGGTGCGGGACGGGCGCCCACGTCCCAGACCTGCACCACGCCGTCCTCGCCGGCGGCGGCGACGGTACCGCCGCGCGTCACGGCGACCGCGGTCACGGCGCGGAACCCCACCGACGTGGTGACGACGTCGGGTGAGTCGATCGTCCAGCGCCGGACGGTCCCGTCGCGGCCGGCGGACACGAGCGAGAGCAGCCCGTCGCGCTCGACCGCGGCGACGGCGAAGATGTTGCCGACGTGTCCCTTGAGCGTTCGCTCGAGGCCGCGGCGCGGGTCGACGATCCAGATGTCGCCGTCCTCGAAACCGATCGCGAGCCGCGTGCCGAGGCGGCAGACCGCGAGCGCGTTCGTGCTGGTGCGGCTGGTCGTGACCGGATCGCGCGAGCCGCCGTCGGGTGACCAGACGTGGACGCCGCCGAGGATGTCGACGACGACGTACAGGCCGTCGACGGTGCCCACCCAGACCGCGACCGTGCGCAGCTCGAACGTGCCGATCGCTCGCCGCGCGCCGGTCGCGAGGTCGAGGAGCGCGAGCTCGCGCTTGTCGCTGAGGAAGAGCAGGTGATCGCCGTCGGGCGTGACCTCGCCCGGCTGTCGCGTCCACGAGTTCCAGTAGGTCGCGAGGCTCAGCCGGCTGCGCGCGGCGAGACGGCTGCCGACATCGATCGTGCCGGTGGGGCGGACGATCAGCACGCGATCGTCGCGCGCGCCGACGCCGCCGCGCGATGGCGTCTCGTCGATCGCGCCGGCGCGCACCAGCGTTGGTGGGGACGCGGCGAGGTCCCACCACCCCGCGCTGTCCTCGCCGGCGACGGCGACGATGCCGGCGTGACCGAGATCGATCGTCGCGATGGTCTCGTCGAGGGAGCCCAGGCGGGCCGGCGCGGAGCCGACCGCGCCGTAGTAGACGTCGCCGGTGCCGGTGCCGGCCGCCAGCATCGCGCCGTCGGGCGAGAGCGCGAGCGCGGTGGCCGCCGCCGCGAGCTCCTGCTGCGCGATCGCGCCGTCGGCGCCGCGGACGTACACCGTCTTGCCGGCGCTCCAGGCCATGCGCGTGCCGTCGGCCGTGACGGCGAGCTCGCCGAGCCCGTCGCCGCGCCACAGCTCCGTCGCGATGCCCCACGCCTCGGCGACGCGCGCGGTGAGGGCGGCGAGCGCCGACCAGCGCGACGTCGGCGGCACGGCCCGCGCGAGCGCGAGCGCGCCGCTCGGATCCGTGGGCAGGAGCACACGCGCGCGATCGAGGCTGAGCTGCTCGACGCGATCGTCGGCCTCGCGACGCGCGACCTCCGAGGCGCGCGCGAAGCGGCGCGCGGTGTCGCGCTCGCGGGCGACGCGACGGAAGCTGATGGTGGCGCCGATCGCGGCGAGCACGGCGGCGATGACGATCACGGCGACGACGCCGCGATGACGTCGGACCCAGCGGCCGAGGATCTCGCGCGTGCTGTACGCATGCGCGCCGACCAGCTGGCCGGCCTCGAAGCGGCGCAGATCGGCGGCGAGCTCGCGCGCGCGTGGATACCGAGCGCCGGGCGCGCGCGCCATCGCCTTCTCCACGATGGTGACGAGGTCGCGCGGCGCCTCGGGCACGAGCGTCGCGAGCGCGGGCGGCGGTCCGGCGCGCAGGCGCTCGAGCAGCTCGTTCACGCCCTTCGCGTCGCTGTACGGCGGCTTGCCGGTGAGCAGGTGGTAGAGCACCGCGCCCAGCGCGTACACGTCGGCGCGCTCGTCGACGTCCCCACCGCGCGCCTGCTCGGGCGGCATGTACGCGGGCGTGCCCATGGTGCGCCCGGCGACGGTGAGCGCGTCGCCCGATCCCGACGCCGTCGCCCCGTCACTCACGCTCGTCGACGGGACGTCGCGCTCGCCCAGCTCCTTGGCGAGGCCCCAGTCGATGACGACGGTCTCTCCGAGGTCGCCGACCAGGATGTTCGACGGCTTGAGATCGCGATGGATGATGCGGCGGTCGTGCGCGTACGCGATCGCCTCGGCCACGGTCGTGACCCGCGGCAGGAGCGAGACGCGCTCGGCGAGCGTGGGGCGGCGCGCGATGACCTTGTCGAGCGGCTCGCCCTCGACGAGCTTCATGGCGTAGAACGGCTCGCCGTTGGGCCACGTGCCCGCCTCGTAGAGCGGCACGATCGCCGGATGCTGCAGCCGCGCCGTGATGAGCGCCTCGCGGTGGAAGCGCTGGCGCGCCTCGGTCGAGCTCTTGAGGAGCTCCTTGATGGCGACGGGACGGCCATGGCGGCGATCGCGCGCGTGGCGGATGCGACCCATGCCGCCGCGGGCGATGTCACCGAGCACGTCGTAGTCCGCGTCGTCGACGGTGCGGAACGCGCTCGGTGCCGCGGTCGCCATGTCGCCGGCGCCGCTGCCGCTGCCGCTGCCGCTGCCGCTGCCGCCGAACGGCGGGCTGGGAGTGGCGGTCTCGGCCAGGGCATCGGACGTGTGCGTCGGCGCCATGGCGTCGGAGGTGTGCGTGCGCCCCGTTTCCTTGTCGTCCGGCTCGCGCGTCATTCGTCGCCCGCGGGCGACGGTACCACCGCTGTGGCACGATGCGGCGATGCGCCCCTGTGCGGTCCTGATCGTCGTGATGGCTGTCGCGTGCGGCGGCAAAGGCGGCACGCCCTCGATCGGCGGGGACCCGCGCTCGCCCGACGCGGACGTCGCCGTGGTCGGGACGCCCCGGGGGCTGGTCGAGATCGGGCTGGCGACCGGCAAGGCGCGCGCCCTGGTGCCGGGGGCGAACGTGTCGTGGTGCGCGGTCGACGATCGCGCGCGCGTGGTGTGGTTCACGACGCCGGAGGGGGAGGGCGACACCTTCGCGCTGCACTGGTACGACGTGGTCGCGGGCGGCGCGTCGCACACCGCGTTTCGCGGCGCGCCGACGGGCATCTCGGAGATCATCATCGACCACGGCGACGCCGGGCGCATCGGCGGCAGCGACCGGGTGTCGTTCTTCGTCGGCGTGCGCGTCGACCTCGGCGCGGCGCCGGCCGTGGGCGCGGAGCTCGGCTGCGACGGCGATGCCTGGTTCTACTGCTACGAGAGCAGCGAGGACGGCAACGTCGACGACGCGCCGCTGCGGCCCGAGCACGACGAGCTGCGCCGCGCCGTCGACGCGCTCGCGCTGGTGGAACGCGACGCGCTCGCCGCGCTGGTCGAGCGGAGCCGCGGACGCGCGCTGTGGCCGCCGGCGCCGCCCCAGCCGGAGGAGAGCGAGGCCCAGCAGCGCGTCGCGGGCGTGCCCGATTCGCGCTGCCCCGAGGAGCCCGACGCCTGCGGCCGCGCCACGCCGCTCGCCGGCACGCCGTACTGGCTGGTCGTCATCGACAACGCGCGCGGCGACTTCTTCCACGAGACGCGCTCGCTCTACGACCCGGCGACGAAGCGCTTCTTCCGCGCCGACGATCCGTCGGTGCGCTCGCCCGCGCTCATCGACGGCGCCGCCGTCGAGGGCCTCTACGTCTCGCCCTCGGGCGCCGGCGGCGCGATCGGCGGGCGCGTCGTCGACTTCCGACGCGGCGTCGTGTGGCAGTCCGACGACGCCAGCGCCTGCGGCTGGCTCGGCGGCGGCTATCGCGTCGGCGGCCCGCGCGGCTAGCCGTGTTCAGTCGATGACCGGGCCCGGGCAGCCGTACACGAACGACACGTTGGCCACCGCGCCCGACTCGATCTGCTGGCAGTAGCTGCCGAAGAACGTGATCGTCATGCTGTCCGGGTAGTAGTCCCAGCCGTTGGTGTGCATGGTCGAGCGCGGGACGACCTGACCGTCGAGCGTGACGGTGACGTCGTTGGGGTTGGGCGGCACCGACGCGAGCGCGTAGCTGCACGACGGCACGATGATGCCGCCGGCGATCTGGTCGAGCACGGTCTGGAGCTCGGCGGCGCTGTTGGCGCGGTAGTAGTGCGGGGGGCCACCCGGACGCGGGACCTGACCGGCGACCGCCGAGTTGTTGAGCACCGAGTCGTCGACGAAGCCGCCGCCGAAGCCGAGCACGTACGTCTTGATGCCGGCGTTGGCGAGCGCGGTGACGGCGGCCACCGTCGCGGTCGAGGCGGTGGCCGCGTCCGCCGCGCAGTTGGGCTCGCCGTCGGTGGCGAACAGCACGTAGCGTCCAGCCGGGTTCGGCGTGATCGAGTTGTAGTGCGCGAGCGCCGCCTGCAGGCCGAGGTGCGCGGGCGTGTTGCCGTTGGGCGAGCGCGACGTGAAGTACGACATGATCTCCGGCGCCTGGTTCAGATCGATCGGCACGCGCACCGCGCCGCCGCTGTTCACGTCGCAGTCGTCGTTGGTCGGGAACTCGGCCAGGCCGAAGCGGATGTTGTCCTGCAGATCGGCGGCGAGCCCGTTGAGCGCGTCGCGCATGATCATCCACTTCGACGTGAAGTTGGGCGGGAACGTCGGGATGGGCGACGACATCGAGCCCGAGCGATCGAGCACGATGAGGAGGTCGGGCGGATCGCCGAGGTTCTCGACGGCGATCGGCGTGTTCTGCGCGCCGCAGCTCGAGTCGGTGAGGTCGGCGTCGGTGAGGTCGGTGGTCGCGTCGACGCCGCTGCCCGTGCCGGTGCCGCCGCCGTCACCGGTGCCGTCGTCGTCGCCGCTGCCTTGCGACGTGGGGCCGCACGCGGCGAGCGCCGACAGCGACAGGGCGAGCACGAAAACCGAGAGTGCGCGCATCGATACCTCCTCGTGAGGGAGCCTCGCGCAACGCCCGTTCGCGCCGGGCGGACATCGTCTGTCGCAGCGCGCATTTCCCCCTTGCTGCCCGTGGTCTACAGTGCCCACAGATGTTCGATCGCGTGCGTGTCGCCATCATCGGTGCCTCCGGTTACACCGGCGGCGAGCTGTGTCGGCTGCTGCTAGGTCACCCGCGCGTCGACGTGACGACGGTGATGGCGAAGCGCGCCGCTGGTCAGCGCATCGACGAGGTGTTCCCACACCTGCGCGGGCTCCTCACGCTGCAGGTCGAGGCGTTCGATGCCGACGTGGTCGCGGCGCGCGCCGACGTGGCCTTCGCGGCGCTGCCGCACGGCGAGTCCGCGCTCGTGGTGGCGGCGCTGCGCGCGCGCGGCGTGACCACGCTCGACCTGTCCGCCGACTTCCGCCTCCACGACGCCGCGTCGTGGGCGACCTGGTACGGCTCGAAGGATCATCCGCACCATCCGGCGGCCGAGCTGCTCGCCGGCGCGGTGTACGGCGTGCCCGAGCTGCATCGGGCGGCGCTGCGCGGCGCCGGCCTCGTCGCGGTGCCCGGCTGCTATCCCACCGCAAGCATCCTCGCGATCGCGCCCCTGATCCGCGCCGGCCTGGTGTCGCCCGACGGCCTCGTCATCGACGCGAAGAGCGGCGCCTCGGGCGCGGGGCGCTCGCCCGCGCTCTCGACGCACCTGCCCGAGGCGGCGGAGGGCGTGCGCCCGTACAAGGTCGGCGGCACGCACCGCCACACCGCCGAGATCGAGCAGGAGCTCGCGATCGCCGCGGGCCGCGCGGCCGACGCGGTCGTGGTCACGTTCACGCCGCACCTCCTGCCGATGACGCGCGGGATCCTCTCGTGCGTGTACGCGGCGCCCACCGATGCCGCGCGTCCCGCCGCCGCGTATCGCGAGGCGCTCGTCGCCGCCTACGCCGGCGAGGCGTTCATCGACGTGCTCCCGGACGGCGCGCTCCCCGACACGGCGCACGTGCGCGGCTCCAACCGCGTGCACGTGACCGCGGTCTACGACGCGCGCGCCCGCCGCGTGCTCGCGGTGTCGGCGATCGACAACCTCGTCAAAGGCGCCTCGGGCCAGGCCGTGCAGTGCATGAACGCCGTCTTCGGATGGCCCGAGACCCTCGGAATCGGCGCGGCGCCCATGTTTCCGTGAGGTGGACGTTAGGTGGCCGAATCTCACGATCCGGCCCCGTAGAATGTAGGCGTGAGCTCGGGGACCGTCACCACGCCTGCAACCGGTCCGGCCGACCGCGTCCTGGACCCCGGTCAGCACGCGGGTGAGTACGTCATCGAGTCGATGATCGGCGCCGGAGGGTTCGGCACGGTCTACCGCGCGCGCCATCCGCTCATCGGCAAGCTCGCCGCGGTGAAGGTGCTCTCGCGACAGTTCTCGGTGGATCCCGAGATGGTGTCGCGCTTCGTCGACGAGGCGCGCGCGGTCAACCAGATTCGCCACCGCAACATCATCGACATCTTCTCGTTCGGCCAGCTCGACGACGAGCGCAGCTACTACGTCATGGAGCTGCTCGACGGCCAGCCGCTCGATGAGGTGATCGCCGAGCGCGGCGCCTGTTCACTCGCGGACTCGATTCCGATCCTGCGCGGCATCGCGCGCGCGCTCGACGCGGCGCACGGCAGCGGTGTCGCGCACCGCGATCTCAAGCCCGAGAACGTGTTCCTCGCGCGCGAGTCGGACGGTTCGTCGTTCCCCAAGCTCCTCGATTTCGGCATCGCGAAGTTGATCGGGGATCGCGCCGCCGAGCAGCAGCACAAGACGCGCACCGGCGCGCCCATCGGGACGCCGTACTACATGTCGCCCGAGCAGTGCCGCGGGCAGGGCGTCGACCACCGCACCGACATCTACGCGTTCGGGTGCATGGCCTACAAGATGCTCACCGGCGTGGTGCCGTTCGACGGCGACGTGCACCTGGACGTGCTGATGCGCCAGATCACCGACGAGCCGGTGCCACCGTCGGAGCGCGTGACCGGGCTGCCCTTGGCGGTCGACGACGTGATCGCGTGGATGATGCGCAAGGATCCGGCGGAGCGGCCTCCCGATCTCGTCACCGCCGTGCACGCGCTCGAGAATGCGGCGCGTGCGGCCGGCGTCGAGCTCGTCGCCGACAGCGCGAGTCGCACGCCCGCGACGCACACGCCGGTGCCACCGCGGCCGAGCGCGCCGTCGATGACGCCGCCACCGGCGACGACTCCGCGCCGGTCGCGCCTGGCGATCGGCATCGCGGTCGTCGGCGCCGCGGTGGGCGGTGCGGTCATCGCCGTGATGCTCATGACGTCGGATGGCGGCCGTCGCGCGCCCGCCGAGCCTCCACCCGCACCTGCGGCGCCGATCGCCGCGCCATCGGCGGCGGGGGTCGCACCGTCGTCGTCGGTCGTGACCATCACGATCACGGGATCGCCGGCAGGAACCGAGGTGTACGGCCCGGCGGGGCCGCTGGGGACGGCGCCCGGCACGGTGCAGGTTGTCCGGGGACCGGACGAGGTGCAGCTCGTCTTCAAGGCGGAGGGCTACGAGACCGCGATCGCGCGCCTCACGCCCGACGGCGATCAGTCGATCGACGTTCCGATGACGGCCAAGGCCGTCGCGACGACGCCGCCGCCAGCGTCGCCGCCGAACCCGCCCCCGACGAAGAAGCCAACCAAGCCGGTGCGGCCCAGGCCAGGGCCCACGTCGAAGCCGATCGTCGAGGTCAAGGTCCCGACCAGACCGGTCACCGATCCCTTCGGCCGCAAGTAGGCGTCGCGCCGGCCCGAGAGGCCACCGTGAGACCGTCCTCCCAGCGCGCGGCTCCCCCTACGCTGGGTGGATGGGGGCATCACGGACATTTCACCGCGTCCTGGCGGCAGCCGCGCTCGCGGCCGCGGCCGCGCCGGCGGTCGCGCAACCGCAAGGCGCCGGGCAGTCCGTCGCGCAAGCCGAGCAGCTCTTCGAGGACGCCCGCAAGGCGCTCGACGCCGGTGACGTCGCGACCGCGTGTCCGCTGTTCGACGCGAGCTACAAGCTCGATCCCGCGCTCGGTACGCTGCTGAACATGGCGGCGTGTTACGAGCAGCTCGGTCGCGTGGCGAGCGCATGGGGGCGCTATCGCGAGGTCATCTCGATCGCCACGAAGGAAGGCGACGAGCAGCGCGTGACGATCGCGCGTGAACGCGCCGCCGCGCTCGAGCCGCGCCTGCCGCGCCTCACCATCAAGCCGCCGGGCAAGCCGATCCGCGGACTCGAGGTGACGCGCGACGACGTCCCCGTCGATCCCTCCGTGCTCGGCGCTGGCATCTACGTCGATCCCGGCGAGCACGCGGTGAGCGCGGGCGCGCCCGGCCGCCGCCCCTTCTCGACGCGCGTGATCGCCGTCGAGGGCAAGGTCGCGGTCGTCGAGATCCCCGAGCTCGAGATCGAGCCCGAGGCCGAGCTGCCGCAGGCCCTCAACGTGATCCGCGTGCAAGAGGATCTCGATCCGGGACGCAACCGGCGCGTGCTCGGGCTCGGCCTGGGCGGCGCCGGCATCGCGGTCCTCGCGACAGGCTTGGGCTTCGGACTCTCTGCGCGCGGCAGCTGGCAGAGTGCGTTCGACGACCGGCTCTGCGACGAGACCACGCTCCAGTGCACGCCCGCGGGACAGGAGCGCACGAGCTCGGCGCGCCGCAACGCAACGGTGGCCAACGTCATCAGCGGCGCCGGCGCGGCGCTCGTCGTCGCCGGTGCCGTCGTGTACGTCACGGCGCCGAAGCGCGGCAAGCTCACGGTCGCGCCCACCGCCGAGGGCACCGGCGGCGCCGTGATCCTCGGAGGTGTCTGGTGAAGGCCGCGCTCGCGCTCGCCGCGGCCGCGTCGCTCGCCGGCGGCTGTCAGCTCCTGGTCGGGATCGAGGAGACGTCGCTCCAGCCCGACGGGGCGGTCGATGCGCCGCCCGACGCCAGTCCGGACGCGCCGCCCGACGCGCCGCCCCCGCCCGTCGACATCGGCACCGGCGCCGACGGCGATCTCGTCGTCGGCGTGACGACGTTCACCGACGACGTGCGCACCCCGCTCACGATGTCCGTCGGCGCGGGCTCGACGCTCATCCACGTCGGCGCCGTCGCGGGGTTCGGGCTCGGCGACGAGATCGTGATCCTCCAGATGGTCGGCGGCACGCTCGGTCAGTACGAGACCCGGCGCGTCGCGTCGACGGCCCCGTCGGAGATCACGCTCGACGGTCCGCTCGCCGGCTCGTACGCGGCGAGCGCCGGCGCGGCGGCGCAGGTCCTGCGCGTGCGCAACTACGGCGACATCACGATCCCCGCCGGCGGGCTCATGACCGCGCACGGATGGGACGGCGCGACCGGCGGCGTCGTGTTCTTCCGCGCGCACTCTCTCGACGTCTCGGCGGGTGGCGCCGTGCGCAGCGACGCCCGCGGCTTCGGCGGCGGTGGCGGCGGCGCGGGTGGTCCCGGCGGCGAGGGTGCGACCGGAGGCAGCGGCGGCAACACGCGCGACTGCCCGCTGCTCGGCTGCGGCAGCGTGACCTTCGCCGGCAACGGGCAGCCCGGGGCGGAGATCTCGATCGACGGCGCATCCGGCGCCGGCTCGACGCCGAACAACCAGTGCCACAGCGGCGTGGGCGGTCGCGGCGGTCTCGGCGGCGGCGCGGCGGCGACCGAGGCTGCGACCCCCGGAGGCGCGTCCGCGGATCCCGGCGGCGGTGCCGCGGGCGGCGGCGGTGGACGCAACGTGGCCGAGAGCCTCGCGCGACCCGTGCTCGGCGGCGGCGGCGGCGGTGGCACCGGCGGCGTCGGCGGCGCCGGCGGATCCGGCGGTGGGGGCGGCGGCGGCGCCGTCTCCGGAAGCAACATGAACGTCGGCGACGGCGGCACCGGCGCGCAGGGTGGCGATGGCGGCACCGGCGGCCTCGGCGGCACCGGCGGCCTCGGGGGCGGCATGGTCGTCATCTTCGCCGGCACGATCGATCTCGACAGCTCCGGCGTGCCGCGCGGCACGATCGGCGCGAGCGGTGGCACCGGCGCCATCGGTCTCGTCGGGGCGCAGGGCGCCACGGGCGGCATGGGCGGCTTCGGTGCCAGCGGTCCGGTCTGTTACAACGTCGCCATTCCGGGCGGGCGCGGCGGCGGCGGACAGGGCGCGCAAGGCGGCACCGGCGGCAACGGTGGCGGTGGCGGCGGTGGTGGCACGGTCGTGCTGAGCGCGAACTCGCTGCGACTGGGCGGCGACGTGCGCGCGGTCGGCGGCGCCGGCGGCCTGCCCGGTGGCGGCGGTCCCGGCGGCCTCGGCGGCCCCGGTCACACCGCCGGCGCGGTCGGCGTCGAAGGCGTCGCCGGCGCGAGCGCGGGCGAGGTCGGCGCCGCCGGCTTCATCTATCTGCGCTACGTCGACGCGTGCGAAGGCTGCGACACCGCCGCCGATCCCGCGCCCGTGCTCGTACCGCTCTGATCTATTCCATGCGGCCAGAGGCCGACAGCTTGCCGAGCTCGCGGTACTCGAGCGCGATCGCGCGGAGCAGGTGATCTTGCGACATCGGGAGGTTCTCCTGCGCGGCGAGGAACGCGGCGCGGAGCGTCGAGTTGCGGATGTAGCCGCCCGACAGCGGGAAGCGGCGCGCGAGGTCGAGGAAGTCGAAGTCGCCGGCGACCGGTGCCTCGGCCGGGATGTGCGCCGACCACAGCCGCACGCGCATGTCCTCGTCGGGGAACGGGAAGTGGAGGCGCAGCGACATGCGGCGCTTGAAGGCCTGGTCGATCGAGCCCTCGAGGTTGGTGGTCAGGATGCCGACGCCCTCGAACGTATCGAGGCGCTGGAGCAGGTAGTTGACCTCGAGGTTGGCGTAGCGATCGACCGACGACTTCACCTCGGTGCGCTTGGCGAAGAGCGAGTCGGCCTCGTCGAACAGGATGACGACCTGGCCGTCCTCTGCCGCGTCGAAGACCTCGGCGAGGTTCTTCTCGGTCTCGCCGATCCACTTGCTGACGATGCGCGCGAGATCGATCTTGTAGAGATCGAGCCCGAGCTCGCGCGCGATGAGGCCGGCGACCATCGACTTGCCGGTACCGGGCGGTCCGTAGAACAGCGCCGTGAGACCGCGCGACGTCGTCATCTTCGCGTCGAAGCCCCACTTCTCGTAGACGGTCTTCCGGTGGCTGATGCGCGCCACGAACTCGCGGATCGAGTCGATGATGTCGTCGGGCAGCGCGACCTGCTCCCAGCGGGCGAGGCGGCGCACGTGCGTCGCGATGTGCGAGAGGCGCGTCGCGATGTGCTGGCCCGCGACTTCCTCGAGCTGCTGGCCGGCGTCGTCGTCGGGGCCGACCCCCTCGTGGTTGCGGCGCGACACGACCTGCGCGATCACCTGCTCGATCACGCCCGGGCCGATGCGGTAACGCGAGGCGAGCTGATCGATGTTGGCGACGGGCAGCGCGGCGCGCTCGAGCGCTTCCTGCCAGAACAAGGCGCGGTCGGATTCGTTGAGCGACGGCAACATCGCGGTCACGAAGCCGGGATCGAGCGGCAGGCTCGACTCGGGCGCGGCGCGGATGCAGACCGGCCCCGGGTGCGAGCGCAGCGTCTGCTTGATGAGGTCCTGACCCTCGGCGTCGGCGGGGTCGGCGGCCTCGAGGCCGCTCACCACCGGCACGCAGCCGCGAAGGAGCGCGCGGAACAGCTCCTGCCGCAGGGACGCCGCCATCAGCTTGCCGGCGCGCGGGAGCCGATGGCAGTCGATGCACGCGATGCCGCGGCCGACGCGCGCGGCGAGGGCGGCGATCAGGCTGTGGCGGCCCGCGCCCCGGCGTCCGCGCAGGACGACGCGGATGGGCTCGTCGTCGCGGCGCGGTGCGGCCAGCGCGAGCACGAGGTCGCGCTTGATCTCCGCGCCGATGTGCAGCTGCTCCAGCGAGCGCGACGCGTGGCGCACGACGGTGACGTCGCCGATCGAGCCGCTCGCGGTGCGACCGCGCACGCGCTCGACGAGCACGGCGTCGACGGAGATCGGGCCGAACAGCGGCGCGCCACGCTCGCCGCCGCCGACGCGGAGCAGGCCGTAGCGCACCAGCGGCGCGTCCTCGGCGAGCTCGCGCGCGACCTCGGCGCGAGCTTGACGCTCGTTGCCGCCGATCACCGTCTCGATCAGGTACCGGTCCACGATCGGCCGGTTCTCGTCGTTGCCGAGGATCCCGAACAGGCGCGCGATCTCGCCGCGGATCGACGGCGCCATCGCGACCATGAGCACGTGCGCCGCGGTCGACGACAGGTGGAACTCGCGCGACAGCTCGACGAACGGCAGGCGCATGCCGCGCGCGATGCTCGAACGCGCGCGTCCGGCGGTGCGCTGGCCCACGCGGGCGAGGCGCTCGTCGGCCTCGCCCAGCAGGTCGGGCGCGTAGCCGCCGACGTGGCCGAGCAACGCGCGCACCTCGCGCTCGAACGGTCGGCCGTCCTCGGCGGGCACGCTGAGGCGGCCGCTGTTCCACGCGTCGGCGATCGCCTTCGCGGCGCGCGCCGCGACCAGATCCAGCATCTCGTCGAGGTGCTCGCGCGGCGAGTTGTACGGCGGCCAGTCGGGGTTGGCGTCGGCCGTGATCGGCGGCAGCGGCAGGCCGAGCGCGACCGGCGCGGCGTCGGGAATGACGATGGGCGGCGGCGGCGGCGGCGCGTCCTCGGGCGCCAGGGGCACGGGGTCGGCGGCGGTCGCCGCGTCGATCGGCAGCGCCGTCGTGACGGTGAGGATGTGGCCGACGACGCTTTCATTCAGCCGGGAGTCGCTGCGCTCCGCCGGACGCTCGGCGTGATCGAGGACGACCCGATCGTCCTCGGCCGCGCGGGCGGCGCCGTTGCCGGCGCGCGGGTCGTCCTCTTCGTCGTCGCGGACCAGCGTGAGCGACGGGGAGCTTCCCGAGGCGCTCGCCGATGCGCCGGCCGATGCGCGCGAGCCGTGCGGTTCCGCCGCCGCGTTGAGCTGTGCGCGCCGTGCCGACGCCGCCGCGGAGAACAGATCGGTGGACGGGACGTGCAGCACCGGGGTGCCGCTCGCGTCGGGCGTGCCGGCGAGCGCGACGTATTGACCGTCGGAGTCGACGTCGAGATCCTCGACGTAGAAGGGCGGCGCCGCCTCGGACTGGACGCGCCCGTAGCGCAGGTCGACCACGACGAGGTTGCCTTCATCGGAGCGGATGACCGCGGTGCCGCGGTTCTCGGCGACGGCCCAGCGCTCGGCGCGCGGGATGATCACCTTGTGGATCAGCGAGCCGTCGGGCCGCAGCACCCAGAAGAGGTCGCTGTTCTCGTCGCGCGTGAGCATCGCGACCGCGCGCCCGGCGAACAGCGCGCCGATGCTGCGCACCTCTCCCGCCTCCGACATCGTCGCGCGTCCGGAGACGCCGCGGCCCACCTCGACGAAGCGCAGGTGATTCCCCGAGGCACACACCACGCGGCGGCCATGCAGCGGGTACACCACCTCGCCCTCGCCGGCCTCGATCAGCTCGGCCGAGACGCGATCGTAGAGCCCGTTGGCCAGGTGCGGGCGCTTCCCCGAGACCACGCCGGTGTGCGCGTTCTCGCCGATCGACGCGGCCAGCGCGACCGCGTCCTCGGGCAGGTCGAGCGCTGGCTCGAGCGGCTTGGCGCCGTCGAGCAGGAAGCGGCCGAGGCGGCGCTGCTGGAGCAGCCACACCATCGTGCCGACACAGGAAAAATCGATGACGCCGGCGCCGCTGAGGCTCTGGCGCGGCGCGGTGCCCAGCGCATCCACCAGGTCGATGGCGTCCTTGGCGCGCAGCGCCACGAACCGACCGGTGCGGGACATGGACACGAGGCGCGGCCAGATCCGGCCCACGCGTGAGGACATGCGAAAATGATACACTGGAGGGATGGGGGAACGCGCTCTCGACGAGACGGCATCGGCAGCCCCCTCTACGCCGGTTGCCGAGGTCGCGGGGCCCGCGCCGAGCGGCCCCGGCCTCCAGAAGCTGAACGAGCTCCTCGCCCGCGGCCGCCCGAGCGCCGCCGAGGTCGTCGAGCTCATCGACGCGCACCGCGGTGAGAAGGACGCGATCCTGGCCTCGCTCCAGACGTCGCTCGGGAACGGGTTCGTCAGTGAGGTCCTGTCGGCAATGGACGGCACGCGCTGGCACCTGCGCCGGCGCGAGGTCGTGCACGGGGATCCCACGAGCGCCGACGGCGGCTTCTTCATCGCGTCGGAGGCGGAGCGCGGCGCGCGCTGGCGCACCGAGGGCGGTGGGCACACCGGCTCGCTCGACGGTCACGGGCTGCGCACGCGCACGCGCGTCGACGAGGACACCGCGGTGCTCGGCTCGCTGGACACCGGCAGCCGCACCGCGACCCTCGGGCTCGAGGAGGACGGCCGCGTGGTCGGCGAGGCGTACGGTCGCTATCGCGGCGCCGCGGACTGGGGCGTCGGTGCGCGCGCCCCCCTCGCGCTCGACGGCGGCGCGACGGTCACGCCGGAGGCGCGTCACGTGGTGCGCGGCGACGGCGCCACCGACGAGCTCGCCGCGTCGTATCGCGCCACCGGCACCGGCGCCGATGCCGTCCTCGGACGCCACGAGTCGGGACAGATCGTCGGCTCCCTCTCCGGCTCGCACCAGCTCGATCCGCGCACGTCCCTCTCGGGCTCGCTGTCGCACGACACGACCACGTCGGCGGCGTCGGTGGGCGCGAGCCACAGGCTCTCGGACACGACAACGCTCTCGGGCTCGCTCGGCCACACGCACTCGCACGTGGACGGCGGCGACCAGACCACGCTGTCGCTCTCGGAGCGCACGCGCTCGCCCGACCTCATCCACGGCCTCGACGTCACCGCCGGCGCCGGCACGCGCGACTACCTCTCGGTGACGGGCTCGACCGACCTGCGGCTCGGGCCGCAGCTCTTCGCCAGCGGCTTCGGCGGCCTCACCGTCGAGGATGGCCGCGAGACCGCGGCGCACGCCGGCGGCAGCCTGACGTTCACGCCGCACGAGAAGGCGGCGCTCACGCTCGCCGGCATCGTCGATCAGGACGGCCGGCTCGAGACGCGGCTGCAGCTCGACATCTTCAAGAAGAAGCTCGGCGACCTCGGGTCGTTCGCGGACCACAAGCGGGATGCGCTGGTCAGCCTCTTCCTGTCGTATCAGCCGGCCGGCCCGGGGCCGCGTCGCCTCGACGACCGCTTCGGCGGCTCGCAGATCGACACGGGCGTGGGCGGCGACGAGCGCGTGACCGCGGGCATCCGGATCAGATTCTGAGTTAGCGTGGAGGCGCACGCATGCGCCCGCGCGCGACGATCCTGGTCAAGCTGCTGCTGGCGTTCGCCGTGCCGTCGCTCGCGCTGTTCGCGCTGTTCGGGTACGTCGCGCTCGAGGTGACGCGCCAGGATCTCGACGCCGAGCTCGGCACGCGGCTGGAGGCGGTCGCAGGGTCGGCGTCGACGCACGTGCGCGGCAAGTACCTGGTGGAGCTCCGCGCCGGCGACGAGGAGGAGCGCGCGTACCAGAACGTGGTCGCCAAGCTGAAGGCGGTGAGCGAGATCACCGGCGCGCGCTTCTACGTCTTCGATCGCGAGTTCAACTCGCGCGCCGACAGCGCCGACGGCGTCGGCATCGGCACGCGCTACTACCAGGCCGAGCTCGATCGCGTCGAGCTCGAGCGCGTGTTCGCGGGCGGGACCGCGGCGTCGGTGACGTTCTCCGACGCGAAGGGTCGCCGCGTGAAGGCCGGCTACGCGCCGGTGCACGCGTCGGAGACCGAGCCGGAGATCGTGCTCGCCATCGGCGCCGAGGCGCCGGCCGCGTACTTTCGCCGGCTCGACGATCTGCGCGACAGCCTGGTGCTCTGGGGCATCGCGCTCACCGCGGTGGTGCTGGCGGCGACCTTCATCGCCGCGCTCCTCATCACGCGGCCGGTGCGCACGCTCGCCGCGGCGGCGACGCGGATCGGGCAAGGCGATCTGGCGCAGCCGATCGGGCTGCGGACCGGCGACGAGCTCGGCGTCCTCGCCCAGACCATGGAGACGATGCGCGGGCAGCTCGCCGAGCGCGACGCGCGCACGCAGCAGATGCTGGCCGGCATCGCCCACGAGGTGCGTAACCCGCTGGCCGGGATCCAGCTCTACGCCGGCATCCTGCGCGACGAGCTGGCCGGCGACGAGCGCGCCGCGCACGCCGCGAAGATCGATCGCGAGGTCGGCTACCTCGAGCGCGTGGTGCGCGACTTCCTCGAGTACGCGCGGCGGCCCCCACCCGAGCTCGCGTCCGTCGACGCCGCCGCGCTCGTACGCGAGGTGGCCGACGTGCTCGGCGCCGACGCCGACGCGGCCGGGCTCGAGGTCGAGGTCGACGTGCCGACCTCGCCCCTCACGCTCTCCGCCGACGCGAGCCAGCTCCGCCGCGCGCTCCTCAACCTCGGCAAGAACGCGATCCAGGCCGCGGCCGAGGTGAGCGAGCGCGGCAAGGCGGTGCGGCTCGCGGCGCGCGCCGACGGCGGCGACGTCGAGCTCGCGGTGTGGAATCGCGGGCCGTCGATCACGGCGGAGACCAGCGGCCGCATGTTCCAGCCGTTCTTCACGACGCGCGAGAAGGGCACCGGCCTCGGGCTCGCGTTCGTCGCCGAGATCGTGCGCGCCCACGGCGGCGAGGTCTCCGTCACATCGGAGACAGGCGAGACCACCTTTCGTGTGAAACTGCCCGCTAGCAAAGGCACCTGAATGGCCGCGATCCTCATCATCGACGACAACGAGACCATCCGCGACGGGCTCACGCACACGATCAAGAAGATGGGCCACGACGTCGTGGCCGCCTCGTCGGGACAGGCCGGCGTCGACGCGTGGAAGACGCGTCGCTTCGACTTCGTGATCACCGACCTCAAGATGGACGGGCTGGGCGGCGTCGACGTGCTCAAGCAGGTGAGCGCGATCGATCCGACGGTGCCGATCATGATCATCACCGGCTTCGGCACGGTCGAGACCGCGGTCGAGGCGATGAAGCTCGGCGCCTTCGACTTCCTCACCAAGCCGTTCACGCCCGAGGTGGTGCGGCTCAAGGTCGAGCGCGCGCTCGAGCTGTGCGGCGCGCGCCGCGCCCGCACCCGACTCGAGGCGGAGAACGCGTACCTGCGCGATTCCGTCGGCGGCCGCTTCACCGAGATCGTCGGCGGCGGCGAGAAGATCCAGGCGGTGCTGAAGGCGGTCGAGAAGGTCGCCGTGTCCGACACCACGGTCTTCATCGCAGGCGAGAGCGGCACCGGCAAGGAGCTGGTCGCGCGCGCGATCCATCGGCTCTCGCGTCGCAGCACCGGGCCGTTCATCAAGGTCAACTGCGGCGCGCTCACCGAGACGCTCCTCGAGAGCGAGCTGTTCGGCCACGAGAAGGGCTCGTTCACGGGCGCGATCAAGCAGAAGCTCGGCCGCTTCGAGCTGGCCGACGGCGGCACGCTCTTCCTCGACGAGGTCGGCGACGTGCCCCCGTCCATGCAGGTCAAGCTCCTGCGCGCGCTCCAGGAGCAGGAGTTCGAGCGCGTCGGCGGCGAGCGCCCGATCAAGGTCGACGTGCGCGTGCTGTCGGCGACCAACAAGGATCTGGACGTGGAGGTCGCCTCGGGGCGCTTCCGCCAGGATCTGTTCTATCGCCTGCACGTCGTGCCCCTGCGCCTGCCGTCGCTGCGCGAGCGCCGCGAGGACATCCCGCTGCTCGCCCAGCACTTCGTCGACAAGCTCGGCCCCAAGACCAACGTGCGTGTCCGCGCCGTCGGTGATGCCGCGCTGGGGCGGCTCATGGCGTATCACTGGCCCGGGAACGTGCGCGAGCTCGAGAACGCGATCGAGCAGTCGCTGGTGTTCGCCGAGGGCACCGAGATCGGCGTCGCGGCGTTGCCTGCGTTCCTGCACACGTCGGGCGCCGTCGAGGAGGATCGCCTCGACGTGCCGCGCCAGATGAGCCTGCCCGACATCCTCGACGACCTCGAGCGCCAGCTGATCGTGAAGGCGTTCGAGAAGGCGAAGGGCGTGAAGACCGAGACCGCGCGCCTCCTCGGCATCAAGACCAGCGCGCTCTACTACAAGCTGGAGAAGTACGGCATCGGCGGCGCCGGCGGCGGCGGCGACAAGCCCGGAGACGCTTGAGGCCACGGTCGAGGCGACGCGTGACGCCACGCGTGAGATCGCTCGCCGTCGGTGTCGCGGTGATCCTCGCGAGCTGCGCGCCCGGCGACGACACGCGTCCGCTCATCCAGCAGGTCCCGCGCGTCGAGGTGGCGCGCGCGCTCGCGGCCGATGCGCTCCCGGCCCCGCCGCGCATCGTCTTCCTCGACGGCCTCGGCATCGTGCGCGTCGCGAACGCACCCACGGGCGCGCGGCTCGCCACCCTCGGCGCGACGCGCATCGCGGGGACACGCACCACGCTCGACGCGCTTCGCCACGACCGCTTCGAGCGCGACCACGCCGGGCCCGAGATCGAGATCGCGGATCGGCGTCAGCCCGCGGGGAGCACACCAACGGCGTCGGAGCTCCCGAGGCGTCTCGGCCAGGTCGTGGGGGCCATCGTCGACGAGGCGGGGCAAGAGGCGCAGGTCCTCGTCGTCGCCGCACCGACCGCCCGCGCATCCGCGCTGGTCGACGTGCTCACGGCCGCGGGCGGCATCGTCGGCGTCGCCCATCGCGGCACGCTGCGTGCGCTGAAGATCGACTTCGGCCTCTTCGAGGGGCGAGTCGGATCCGGTGACGCGTGGATCGAGGTCCGCGTCGGTCGGGCCGGTGTCGAGATCGAGAACGTGCCGGATCTGCCCGAGCACCTGCCATGGGTGAGCGGCACCGTCGACGGTGACGGCCTCGAGCGCGCGGTCGTCGCGGCACGCCAGCGCCGCGGGCTCGTGCGGCGCGTCGACGTCGACGTGCTGGTCTCACCCGAGGTCTCGGCGCAGCGGCTGGTCGACGTGCTGGTGCGCCTCGAGACCGCGGGCGTGCGCGTCGTCGTGCTCGGACACGCGCCGGCGCCCGGCAGCGACGAGGCGGCACGCCGGGGTCAGAAGCTGGTGCTCGTGCTCATGGGACAGCCGCAGTCGGTCGGAGACCTCGACAAGGCGATCATCCGCCGCGTCGTGAAGGAGCGCGTGCCGGAGCTGCGCGCCTGTTACGACCAGGCGCTGGCGCGCGACGCGAACGTGAGCGGCACGATCAACACGCAGTTCTTCATCGCGCCCAGCGGCAACGTGTCGGCATCGAACGCCTCGGGCGTGAAGCCCGAGCTGGCCGCGTGCTTCGCGCGCGTGCTCGGGGCGACCGTGTTCCCGAAGCCGAAGGGCGGCGGCGGCGTGCAGGTGAACTACCCGTTCCGCGTGCGCAGCTAGCTCGTCTCACGCCGCCCACGGCGGGATGAACGCGTCGCCCTGCGGCATGGCGGCGCGTCCGCCGACGGGCAACGCCACGACGGCCTCGAACGCTTCCGTGCCGGGATTGGCGAGCGCGAACGGCTCTCCGGCGGGGACGACGAGCGCGTCGCCGGCGGAGAGCTCGTGCTCGACGCCGCCGAGCGACACGGTGGCGCGACCCGCGGTGGCGACGAAGACCTCCTCGCGGTCGACGGTGTGGAGCGCGCCCGGCGTGCCCGGGGCGAGCACGAGGCGCCACATGCAGGTCTCGCGCGCGCCGCGGCTGGGCGAGGCGAGGCCGGTGACCTGGAGGCCGGGAAGCGCGAAGCGCGGAGCGCTGGACGAACGGATGATGGGCATGGCAGAATTGTTAAACCATGGTTGAACAAATGTCGAGGCCCGATTTCGGCATCCTGCTCGGGCTGGCGTACCAGTCGTTCGTGGATCAGCTCCACGCCGACCTCGCGCGCCATGGTTTCGCGGATCTCGGGCCGTCGGTGGGCTACGTGGTGCGCGCGATCGCCGCGGAGCCGGAGCCGCCCAGCCAGCGCCGGCTGTCGGTGTACCTCGGCATCACCGATCAGGGCGCCAAGAAGATCGTCGACGACCTCGTCGAGCGCGGCTTCGTCGTGCGCAAGCCGAGCAAGGAGGACGCGCGCGTCAACGAGCTCCATCTGGCGAAGCGCGGGAAGGCGCTGCTCGAGGCCGCGCGTCGCTTCCATGCGCGCTACGAGGCCGCGCTCGCGGAGAAGGTCGGCGCCGATGCCTCGACCGCGCGCCGCGTGCTCGCGCTCATCGCGGCCGGTGCCGACGACGGCGCGGCCGGGCGCCTGCGCGCGACGTGACGCGCACGCGTCGCGTCTTCAGACCAGCGGCAGCTGGCGCTGACCCTGCTCGTGCGCGAGCAACCACTTCTTCGTCGGCAAGCCGCCGCCGAACCCGACCAGCGAGCCGCTGGCGCCGATCACGCGATGACACGGCACGATGATCGGCAGCGGGTTCCGTCCATTGGCGGCGCCGACCGCGCGCGACGCCGACGGCCGCCGGATCGCGCGCGCCAGCTGCCCGTACGACCACGTCTCGCCGAACGGGATCGTGACCAGCGCGTCCCAGACCTGCTGCTGGAACGGCGTGCCCTCGGCGGCGAGCGGCACCGTGAACGTGTTGCGCTTGCCGGCGAAGTACGCGTCGAGCTCCTCGCGCGCCTGGTCGAGGATCGGGTGTGGCGCGCGGATCGGCCGCGCCTCGATGCCGCCGTCGTGATCCGGGAAGTCGATCGCGACCAGCGCGTCGGCGCGCGCGACGAGGCGCAGCGGGCCGATGGGGGAGGGCATCATGCGGGAGACGAGCTCGGTGGTCATGGAGAGGCTCCGGTCCAGAGGTGGAGGACGGCGTAGGCGCGCCACGGCCGCCAGCGCTCCGCGCGCTCCTCGGCGGCGCGCGCGGTGGTGACGTCGAGGGCGCGGCGCACGATGAGGTCGCCGCCGAGAAACGCGTCGGGCCAGGCGAGGGCGCGCATCGCGATGTAGCTGGCGGTCCATGGCCCGATCCCGGGGAGCGCGCACAGGGCCGCGATGGTCGGCTCGGGATCGCCGCCGATCGAGAGGTCGATCGTGCCGGCCTGCACGGCCTCGGCGAGCGCGACGATGGTGCGCGCACGTTGCGCCGGCAAGCCGATCGTCGCGACCTCGGTGGCGCCAGCCTCGACGACGCGCGCCGGTGACGGCACGACCCGGTCGAGCCCGGGTAGCCCGCCGGGATTCGCGTCGCCGAAGCGCGCGACGAGACGCCCGGCGAGCGTCGTCGCGGCGGACACCGCGATCTGCTGGCCGAGGATCGCGCGCAGCGCGAGCTCCCAGCCGTCGAACGCGCCCGGCACGCGCAGGCCGGGGTGCGCCTTCACCGACGGCGCGAGCCGCTTGTCGGCGGCGAGGCGCTCGGCGATCGCCGCCGGGTGCGCGTCGAGATCGAAGAGTGCGCGCACGCGCGCCAGCACCGCCATGAGCTTGGGTGCGAGCGAGGCGGCGACGCGCAGCTGCACCGCGGCGGCGCGCACCGGCACGAGCCGTGCTTCGAGCCATCCGCTCAGACCGTCGAGCACGACGCTGCGCCGGTACGTGGTCGCGTCGACCTGCTCGACGCCGGGAATGGCGCGCGCCGCGAGAAACGCGAGCACCCGAGGCCAGTCGAACGGCGGGCGCGTGTCGAGGCGCAAGACGATCGCGTCGCCCGGCTCCGCGGTGCTCGGGACGTCCTTGCGCAGCGCCGACGGCGGCCGCCCGAAGCGCTCGCGGAACGCATCGTTGAAGCGGCGCACGCTCGCGAACCCGGCGGCGAACGCGATCTCCGCGAGGCCGAGCCGCGAGTCGTGCAACAGCTGCTTGGCGAGCGCGAGCCGCCGCGTCTGCGCCAGCTCGAGCGGCGACGCGCCGAGCTGCGTCTCGAGCGCGCGGCGCAGGTGACGGTCGGTGACGCCCAGCCGATCCGCGAGCTGCTCGACCGAGTGGTCGTTCAGATAGCCCGCGTCGATGCGCCGCGCCGCGGCGCGCGCGAGCGCGGGCACGGAATCGACGGGGGCATTCCCCGGCGCGAGCTCGGGGCGGCAGCGCAGACAGGCGCGGAAGCCGTCGCGCTCCGCGAGCGCGGCCGACGTGTAGAAGCGGCAGCGATCCGCGCCGGGCGTGCGCGCCGGGCAGATCGGCCGGCAGTACACGCCGGTCGTCGTCACGCCGACGTAGAACACGCCGTCGAAGCGCGCGTCGCGTGCGCGCATCGCCGCGAGGTAGCCGTCGCTGTCCATGCATGACGTTCTAGCCGCGCCGGAGCTGCGTGTCTGGCCATTTCCGGACGTGGCAACGAGGAGGCGATCGCTACCCGCGTCATCCGCGGGGTAGCGACACGCGTGACTCAGTTTTTCACGTACCCTCCCAGTCCTTTCGCGGCGTTGCCCGTGGCACGTCCGCTGCTTATCGTCTTGTCGTTCCTCATGCGTTTCGCGGTCCTCGCCCTCGCCCTCATCCTCGGCACCTCCGGTGTCGCGACGGCGCAGGTGCGTTCGACGGCCGCGGCGCCGCGCGCGCGTGTCGCGCAGGTCCAGACCGCGGTCGAGCGGGCGGCCGCCGCGGTCGTGAAGGCCGAGTCGGTCCGCACCCAGCTCGTCGGCGAGCGCGCCAAGCTCGTGCGCCGCTACGAGAGCGAGCTCGCCGAGATCGACAAGCTCAAGCGCCAGAAGGCGTCGTGGCGCCGCGATCGCGCGCTGCGCGGCAAGCTCGCGGCGTCGGTCGAGACCGCGCGTGCGCTCGAGTCGCTCGCCACGCGGCTGAAGCGCGCCGACGCCGACGTCGTGCGCGCACGCGCCGCCGCGGTCGTGTCCGTCGATCAGGCGCTCGTCACCGCGACCGGTCCGACGCGCACCGACCTCGAGCGCAAGCGCCGCGCGTGGGCGCCTCCGCCTCCGCCTCCGCGCAAGATCATCATCCCCGACGAGGCGCTCGATCCGCTCGCCGATCCCGAGGAGCTCGAGCAGCGCGCGGCCGAGCTGCGCGACGTGGAGGCCGAGCTCGGCCGCGAGCTCGCGCGCCTCGAGCAGCAGGCGACGCGCTTCGACCGCATGGCCCAGCTGCGCAAGCAGCACGAGCGCGCCGCCGAGCTGGCCGTGCGCGACGAGAGCGATCCGCAGCGCATCGGCACGACCGCGCGCAATGGATTCTCGAACGAGGTCGCCGACGGCGCGGGCGCGCCGCCCAACCAGGAGGACGGCCCCGGCGGCGGCAGCGGCCTGAGCGGCGGCGACCCGTCGAGCGACAGCCGCGACTTCGCGACCGCGCTCTCCGACGTCGTCGATCCCAGCACCGTCGATGCGCTTCGCCGCGCCGAGCGCTCGAGCGATCCGTCGGCGCGCGCCGCGGCCGCGCGTCGGGCGCGCGACGCCGTCAACCAGCGACTCTCGACGATGCGCAAGAAGCGCGCGGCGATCGAAGGGCGCGCCCGCGAGCTCCGCACGCAGTGAGCTCGCTCCGGCTCGCGGTGCTGTCGACGCTGGTCGCTGCGCCCGCGGCGGCCGCGCCGTGGAAGGCGTCGCTCGAGGTCGGCGGCGAGATCGACACCAACGTGCGGCGCGAAGCGGTCACGCCGGGTGGGCGCGACGCCGAGACCGCGCCGCTCCTGCGCGGGCTGGCCGAGCTGGCTCGCACCGGCACGGTCGGCGACGGCGATGACACGCGCTTCGCGCTGCGCATGACCGGCGGCCTGCGGACCATCGTCGCCGGCGCCGTCGTCGGCGAAGATCTGCTCATCGGGTCGATCGACGCTGCCGTCGAGCACGACGGGCCGGGCGACGACGTGGTCACGCTCGCCCGCGCGACGCACTACGATGTGTTCCCCCTCGGCGGCGAGGACGGCGCGCGCGCGTTCGCCAGCTCGGGCGCGGATCTCGGCCTGCGCCTCCACGCCGGCGAGGGCCGCGCCGCCACGCTCACCGCCGGCGTGCGCCGCCTCGACTACAAGCCCGACCCCGACTTCGACTGGCTGGGCCAGGCCGCGACGGTGCGCGTCACCGACGAGGTGTGGCGCGCTGTCGCCGACGCCGACGAGCGCTGGGTCGACCTGGCCGTCGCGTATCGCGTCGAGCGGCGCGGCTATCACGGGCGCGCGTTCACCGACGGTTGCGCGCCCGGCGAGCCGCGCACGCCGGCCTGCTTCGTCCCGACCGGCGAGCCGCGCACCGATCTGCAGCACGTCGCCGGCGCCGAGCTCACGTACACCGGCGGCGAGGTCCTCTCGCTGGCGTACCAGCTGGTCTTCAACGAGTCGGCCAGCTTCGGCAGCTCGTACGTGCGCCATCGCCTGACGTTGTCGGCGACGCGCGCGCTCGGCCGGATGTGGTTCGCGACCGCGACCGTCACCGGCCAGCTCGACTACTTCCGCGATCCGCTGCTCGTCACGGACGATCTCAACATGACGTTCACGTCGATCGACGACGAGAACCGCAGCGGTGCCGCGGTTCGCCTCGCTCGCGCCGTTGGCGAGCGCTGGGAGCTCGAGGCGCGGTACGCGTTCCAGGCCGACGCGTCGGGGGGCGACGATCTGACCTACCGCCGCCACCTCGTCTACGCCGGGTTGACCTGGGAGCGCGACTGACGCCCTCGGCGTGATGTGGTACACGCAGCCATGCGCCTGCGTGCTCTCGCGTTCGTCATCGTGGCTGTGGTCGTCGGCTGCTCGCGGCCGAGCTCGAAGGACTGCGAGGAGGCGCTGCGCAACTGGTTCACGCTCGTCTACTGGGAGAAGGCGGAGGCCGAGATCGCGGCCGCGCCGCCCGAGCAGCGCGAGGCGATGCGCGCCGAGAAGGTGAAGGAGAAGGATCGTCAGCTCACGGGCGGCCTCACCCTCGCGATCAACCAGTGCCGCGGCTCGCGCGACAAGGACGGCGTGAAGTGCATGAAGGACGCGAAGACCGCGACGCAGGCGAGGAAGTGCCGGGCGCCGAAGGATCAGTGACGCCGCTGCGCAGCGCCACTGATCCAGGCCTCGGGCCTCGGGCCCGGAGGCGAAGTCTCGGAGTGCTGGCTGCGCTGGCGTGGTCGCCGCCAGCGGTGGTCGCGGCTAGCGGTGGTCGCGCCTAGCGGTGGTCGCGGACGCGGGGGCGCGTTGGCGGCGGCACGGGTTGCACGGGCGGCCGCGCGGGTTGGACGGGTGGCGGTGGGGTGACCGTCGTCGTCGTCGTCGTCGAGGGCGCGTGGTCGCGGTGGTCGCGCTCGCGTTCGCGCGGCGGCGACCGAGGGGGCGGGGCGGGTTGCGCGAGGGAGTCGCCGACGGTCGAGCGATGCTCGCGGACCGGCTCCCGTGACGTGTCGACGTAGGTGCCGCCCGACGCGCGGGCTCCTCCGCCGGCGGAGACGCCGAGGTCGAGGTTCACGGGGACGCTGATGCCGACGTCGCCTTCGATCCACATCCACTGCGCGCCGGACCAGGCCCAGTGGCCACGATCGTCGACGGCCGCGGGCATGGGCGGACGGAGGCGCGCGCCCATCGCGAGGAGCGAGTCGACCATCTGCGCGCGCACGCCGACGGCGATGCTGACGCGGCGGTCGCGCTCGGCCTGCTCGGCCTCGAACGCGGCGAGGTCCGCGGCGGCCGCCGCTTCGGCCTCGGCGGCGCGGTGGCGCGCGTCTTCCTCGGCCGCCGCGATGCGACGGCGCCGCTCGGCCGCGTCGCGCTCGTGGCGCGCCGCGGCCTCGGCGAGCAGGCGATCGCGCAGCCCCGGGTCGGCGCCGCGCGCGACGAGCTCGCCGCGCAGGCGCGCGCGGATGTCGAGCGACATCTTCAGGCGCAAGCGTGCCTCGGCCTCGATGCGGAGGCGGCGCTGCTCCTGCTCGGCCGCGAGCTCCTCGCGCCGGTGCCGGTTGCCGCCGCACCTCCCGTAGTAGACGTACAGCGCCTCGCGCGTGCTCAGCACCTCGGCGCGGATGTGCGCCTCCAGCTCGAGCTCGAGCTTCGCGTTCGCCTCGATCTCGAGCCTCGCGCGTCGCTCCTCCTCGACCTGCCGCGCCGTCTCGGCGGCGATCCGCGTCTGCCGCTCGGCGTCGAGCTGCGCGCGCCGCGCGTCCTCTGCGGCCCGCTGCTCCGCCATTCGCGCGTCTGCCTCGGCGCGCTTGCGCGCGGCCAGCTCCGGGTCGGCGCCCCGCGCGATGAGCCGCGCGCGCAGATCGGCGCGCACCGTCGTCACGCCGCCGGCGACGCGCACGCGCTCGGCGCGCTTCGCGTCGTACCAGCGCTCCACCGCGTAGGTGCCGGCGAGCAACTGCGTGTCGATCGCCGGATCCACCGGGGTGAGCTCCATCGCGCAGCCGCCGTCGCCGAGCGCATCGCCGAGCTGGAACCCGATGTCGCCCTGCCGATAGCCCTGCCCGAGATCATCGGGCGCCAGCACGATCGGCGCGTCGGTGACCGTCGCCGCCCCCACCGCCGCACCCGCCGCCGCTCCATCGACCGTGACCGTCGCTTGCGCGTTCGCGTCCGGCGTCGCCACGGCGGCGCCCGCTTGCGCCTGTCCCAGCACGGCGCCGCCGATGAGCGAGCCCACCTGCGCGCGCCGCTGCCGCTCGCGCTCGCGCTCGGCCTTGATCTCGGCGGTGCGCCGCACCAGATACTGCTCGAAGGTCTCCCCCATCACGCCGCGCTCTTCGTGGCCGCCGCAGCGCAGCGTCCACGACACCTCCATCGCGCGCGGCAACCACACCTGGTAGTGCACGCGATAGCGGCCGCCCGGTGTCTGCGCGGGCAGGGCGACCGGCGGGGCGCTCGCCGGCCGCCCGGCGATGCTCACCTGACCGGTGCCGAGGTGCTGGTGCTGGCGCCCTCCGCAGGCGGCCAGCACACACGTGACCAGGAACGTCGAAGCGAAGCGAGACCTCATCGCCTGGTCGCGACTGCAACGCGTCTGCCAGCGCTCGCCACCGCATTCCATGCGATGTGGCGCACGCCTTGCGAAGCCGCTCTCCCATGCGCCATCGCCTCGACACGACTTCCTTCGCGACGTCCCGTACTTGCGCCGCGCGCCCCGCCGCGTCCGCGCCCGACCGTGAATGTTTGGGCACGCCTCGGCACGCCACACTGGGGCTGCTTTTCGTCGCCGGGATCGCCCTCCTGACCGGCGCCTGCGGCGGCGGCGGCGGCAGCAAGGCCAAGCGCGGCAACACCTACGTGGCCGCCACCTCGGCGCAGGAGCAGTGCTGCGAGCACCTCGGCGCCGGCGGCCCGCGCGACAGCTGCCTGTCCAGCATCGTCCGGGTTCCGGACGAATCGGTCGCCGGCTCGCAGGAGAACCAGGCGACCTACGCCTGCGTGCAGGAGCACTTCGTGTGCGACCCGTCCACCGGCATGCCCACGCAGGAGTCGGCGCAGTCGCAGCTCGACTGCATCCAAGATCTGCCGCAGTAGCCCCGAAAAAACGAAAGGGGCCCGAAGGCCCCTTCCGTCAGCGTGCGGGGTGGATCAGAAGTCCATGCCGCCCATGCCGCCGCCGCCGTGGCCATGGCCACCGGCCGGAGCAGCCGCTTCCTTCTTGGGCTTCTCGGCGATGAGCGCCTCGGTCGTGAGCAGGAGCGACGCGACCGACGCGGCGTTCTGCAGCGCGGTGCGAACGACCTTGGTCGGGTCGATCACGCCGGCGGCGAGCAGGTCGCCGTACTCGAGCGACGCGGCGTTGAAGCCGAAGCCGCCCTGGCCTTCCTTCACCTTGCTGACGACGATCGAGCCGTCGACGCCGGCGTTGGCCGAGATCTGACGGAGCGGCTCCTCGAGCGAGAGGCGGACGATGTTCACGCCGAACTGCTGCTCCTCGGAGAGCTTCACGTCCTCGAGCGACTTGAGCGCGCGCAGGAGCGCCACGCCGCCACCGGGGACGATGCCCTCCTCGACGGCCGCGCGGGTCGCGTGCATCGCGTCCTCGACGCGAGCCTTCTTCTCCTTCATCTCGACCTCGGTCGCCGCGCCGACGCGGATGACCGCGACGCCGCCGACCAGCTTGGCCAGACGCTCCTGGAGCTTCTCGCGATCGTAGTCGCTGGTGGTGTCCTCGACCTGCTTGCGCAGCGTCTTCACGCGCGCGTCGATGTCCGCCTTCTTGCCGGCGCCGTCGACGATCGTGGTGTTGTCCTTGTCGACCGTGACGCGCTTGGCCTGGCCGAGGTCGGCGAGGGTGAGGTTCTCCAGGCGAAGGCCGAGATCCTCGGTCACCGCCTGACCACCGGTGAGGGTGGCGATGTCCTTCAGCATCTCCTTGCGGCGATCACCGAAGCCCGGCGCCTTGACCGCGCACACGTGGAGCGTGCCGCGCAGCTTGTTGACGACCAGCGTGGCGAGCGCCTCGCCATCGACGTCCTCGGCGATGATGAGGAGCGGGCGACCCTGCTTGGCGACCTGCTCGAGGAGCGGGAGCAGCTCCTTCATGTTCGAGATCTTCTTCTCGTGCGTGAGCACGTAGACGTCGTT
>DATLEB010000218.1:0-9971 GCA_035525615.1 Kofleriaceae bacterium
ACCGCGCCGATCTCTACGCGCTCGGTTGCACGCTCTTCGAGCTGGTCGCCGGCCGGCCGCCGTTCCTCGACGGCAACGTCATGGCCCACCACCTCTTCACCGAGCCGCCGCCGCTATCCTCGCTGGCCGACGAGGTCCCGCGCGCGCTCGACGAGCTCCTCGCCGCATGCCTGGTCAAGGACTCGGCCGAGCGCATCGCCACCGCCGCCGACGTCCAGGCCCGCATCCGCACGATCGGCGCCGCGCTCCCGCGCTGACCCGATGCTACGTGACCACGGCTGGGACGCAGACCGAAACCCGCGTGCCTCGGCCGATCTCGCTGTCCATCGAGATGGTTCCGCCGTGGGCCTCGACGATGCGCCGGGCGAGTGTGAGCCCGAGCCCGACGCCGCCGGTGCGCCGCGAGCGGCTGCGTTCGCTGCGGAAGAACGCCTCGTAGACGTGCGGCAGATCCTCGGGCCCGATGCCGATGCCGCGATCGGCGACCGAGAAGACGATGCCGTTGGGGCTGTTGCCGGCGCAGACCGTGATGGGTTGGGTCTCGTCGGGCGTGTACTTGTGCGCGTTCTCCACGAGGTTGTCGAGCGCGCGGCGGAAGAGGACGGGATCGACGTCGACGTCGGGGAGCTCGGACGAGATCGTCACGTACACCGGCCGGCGCGGATGGCTGGTCTGTAGCCGGCCCACCGCCGCGTGCACGATCGAGGCGGGGCTGGTGGCAGCGCGCCGTAGCGGCAGCGCCGTGCCGCGCTCGGCGTCGAGGCGCATCGCGGTCAGGATGTCGTCAACGATGGTCGAGAGCTCGGAGACGTCGGTCGCGATCTCCGCGAGCGAGGCCCGTGCGCGCTCGGCGTTGCCCTCGCCGGCGAGGTCGAGCGCGACGCCCATGCGCGCCAGGGGCGTGCGCAGCTCGTGCGCGACGTTGGCGAGGAGCTCGCGCTCGTTGGCAAGCAGGCGAGCGACCTGGCCGGCCATGTCATCGATGTGCCGGCCGAGGTCGCCGATCTCGTCGGTGCGTGAGAGTCCGCTGCGCGCCGACAGGTCACCCTCTCCGATCTCTCGCGCCGTGAGCGAGAGCTGCTGCACCGGTCGTACGATCCAGCGCGCCGTGAGTGCGGCACCGACGGCGAGCACGACGAAGCCGCACCCGAGCGTGAGCAACGGCCCGAGGTGTGCGGCGCGCGGGGGGCGACGCACCGGAGGGCGATCGGCGATGGCGTCGCGGGGCGGAGGGAGGGGACGGTCGGGCATGAACGCGAGCGCGATCACGACGGCGGCGATGGCGAGGATGATCATCTGCGCGGCGGCGAGCGCCACCATCCGCGAGGTCAGCGAGCGAAAGGGCGTCTTCATCGCTCGGTCGCCGACAACGTGTAGCCGGCGCCTCGCACGGTCTTGAGCAACTGCGGGTTCTTGGGATCGTCACCGAGCTTGGCGCGCAGGCGGGAGATGATGACGTCGATCGAGCGCTCGAACGCCTCCTCGGGCGTGCCATGGATGATCTCGAGCAGCCGCTCGCGATCGAGGACGCGCCCGGGTCGCTGCGCCAGCGCGGCGAGGACGGCGAACTCCTTGGTGGTGAGCTGAATCGGCTGGCGATTGCACGTCACGTCGCGCGCACCGAGGTCCACGACCAGCGGGCCGATCTCGATACGTTCGCTCTTCGGGCCGACGTCGCCGCGACTTCGTCGCGTCTGGGCGCGGATCCGCGCCAGCAGCTCGCGCGAGTGGAAGGGCTTGACCATGTAGTCGTCAGCGCCGCCCTCGAGCCCGATCACTCGATCGGCGGCGTCGCTGCGCGCGGTCACCATGATGATCGGCACGTCGATGCGCGCGCGCAGCGCGCGACACACGTCCATACCGTCGGCGCCCGGCAACATCAGGTCGAGCAGCACGACGTCGGGACGGATGCGGAGGATCTCGGACACCGCGGTGTCTCCGCGCGCCACGACGTGCACGTCGAGGCCGTGCGACGACAGGTACTCCGCCGTCAGGCGAGCCAGTCGCTCATCGTCTTCGACGTAGAGGACGCGGATCGACACGTCAGCAGTGTAGCGCTGGGGTCGCGAGCCGAAATGTTACGGAACGTTTCACTCGGACGGCCCCCGCTCGAACGAGGGAGGCGGGCCCGACGGGGACGCCGCCTGCTCCTCGATGATCGCTTCGGCTCGGGCGCGCTGGACGCTGTCGAGCAGCTGGAGCGCGCGCTCGAGCATGACGCGTTCGTTCTCGGCGATCTGCTCGTGGATCAGCCGCGCCTTCTCGCGCTGGTCGTTCGACAGGGTCGGCGGCGGGCGACGCGGCGGCGGACGTTCTCCTCCACCGCCGCGCCCACCCGGCGGTGCGCCACCCGGCGGTGGACCACCCATGCCACCACCACCCGGCGGACCACCGCCCGGTCCGCCACGACCGCGCCCGCGGCCGTCCGGAGGCGTCCCACGGGGCCGCGGTCCGCTTGGTTCCATCATCGCGGCGAGCTCCTCCTCGAGGACGAGGTTCTGCGACTGCAGCTCCTTGTCGAGCTCGCGGAGCGCGTTCAGCTGCTCGTCGTTGAGCCCGAGCTCGCGATCGTTGCCGCGGATCAGGCCGATGGGCGTGGCCGATGGCGGCGGCAGCGGGGCCAGGTCCACCGGGGTTGCTGGCTCGGCGGACCGACCGCATCCGCCCGCAGCCCACAGGAGGATCATCGAGAGCATGGAGGCGATACGCATCGGCGCGCTTGGTCCCCGTCCCCGCGACGAGCGTTGCCAGCGCACACAAACCGAAACATATCGAAACAGTCGGTAACCCCCACGAACGACCCTTCACACATCGGGTTGCCAGAGTGAGGACGTGGTCAAACGACGTCCTTGGCACCTGATCCTCGTCGCGATCGTGCTCGCTGGCATCGCTGCCGTCGCGTG
This sequence comes from Kofleriaceae bacterium, assembly GCA_035525615.1. GTDB lineage: Bacteria > Myxococcota_A > Polyangia > Haliangiales > Haliangiaceae > UBA2376. The sequence continues at coordinate 2,904 of DATLEB010000218.1, forward strand.
GTGGCAGCCGTGGAGCGCGCGCGCCGCCGCCAAGCCAGCATGGACGACCGTCACCGCGGATCGCGGCACGATCTCGGCGCAGGTCACCGCATCGGGCACGCTCAAGCCGCGCGTCCTGGTCGAGGTGTCCTCGCAGGTGTCGGGCCGGGTCGCCGAAGTCCGCGTCGACTACGAGGATCGCGTCAGCAAGGGCCAGGTCCTCGCGCGCCTCGATACCAGCACGCTCGAGGCGCAGCTGGCGCAGGTGAACGCCAACCTCGCGGTCGCGCGCGCCAACCTGCAGGAGGCGAAGACCACCGCGGAGGGCGCCGAGAAGACCTGGATGCGACAGAAGGCGCTCGCGGATCAGCAACTGATCAGCGTCGCCGAGCTCGAGACCGCGGAGACCGCGCTCGCCTCGGCGCGCGCACGCGTGACGGCGCAGCAGGCGCAGGTGACGCAGGCGCGTGCGTCGCTCGAGCAGTCGCAGGCCAACCTCGGGTACGCCACCATCTACGCGCCGCTCGACGGCGTGGTGATCAACCGAGCGATTGACGTCGGCCAGACCGTCGCGGCGTCGCTGTCGGCGCCGACGCTGTTCACGATCGCCGGCGACCTCGGTCACATGCAGATCGACACGAGCGTCGCCGAGAGTGACATCGGCCGCATCGAGTCGGGGATGAAGGTGACCTTCACCGTCGACGCGTTCCCGGGAAAGCAGCTGAGCGGCGTCGTGCGTCAGGTGCGCAATCAGGCGACGACGGTCTCGAACGTGGTCACGTACGACGCGGTGATCGACGTCGAGAACGCGGACGGCAAGCTGCGGCCGGGGATGACCGCGAACTGCACGTTCGTGATCTCCGAGATCAAGGATGCGGTGCGTGTGCCCAACGCGGCGCTGCGCTTCCAGCCGAACATGGATCAGCTGCAGACGCTGATGGGCGGCAAGGGACCACCCGCCGGGATGAAGCCGCCGGCGGGGATGGGACCGCCGGGCGGCGGCGGCATGGGGGCACCCGGTGGCGGCGCCGCCGGTGGGCGCGCGATGCCCGCCGATCGCAAGGTGCTGTGGAGGGTGAAGGACGGCGTCGCGCAACCGGTGCCCGTGAAGATCGGTCTCAGCGACGGCTCGCGCACCGAGATCGTCGAGGGTGACCTCGCCACCGGCGACGAGCTGGTCAGCGAGATGCGCGGCGGGGGCAAGAAGGCCGTGAAGCTCCCGGGGGCCTTCTGATGCAGGGCGCACCGGTCATCGAGGTCCGTGACCTGCGCCGGACGTTCTCGCTCGGCGACGTCGAGGTCCATGCCCTGAACGGCGTGTCCCTGCAGATCGATCGCGGCGAGCTGGTCGCCGTGATGGGTGCCTCGGGATCGGGCAAGTCGACGCTCATGAACATCCTGGGCTGCCTGGATCGCCCGACCAGCGGTCGTTACTGCCTCGAGGGTGCGGACGTCGCCAACCTGTCACGCACCGAGCTGGCGCGCGTTCGAGGCCGCCGGCTCGGCTTCGTCTTCCAGGCCTTCAACCTGCTCTCGCGCACGACCGCGCTCCAGAACGTGGAGCTCCCGCTGGTCTACCAGGGCGTGGGTCGGCGCGAACGCCGCCGGCGGGCGGAGGCGGCGCTCGCCGAGGTCGGCCTGGCGCCGCGCGCCGATCACCGGCCGAGCCAGCTCTCCGGCGGCCAGCAACAACGCGTCGCCATCGCGCGCGCCCTCGTCACCGATCCCGCGATCGTGCTCGCCGACGAGCCCACCGGGAACCTCGACACGCGCACCAGCCTCGAGGTGATGCAGCTCCTCAGCGGCCTGGTCGGGAAGGGCCTCACGGTCGTCCTCGTGACGCACGAGTCGGACATCGCGGCGTGGGCCGATCGGGTCATCACGATGCGCGACGGCGAGGTCGTCGACGACGTGCGCCAGGCGCGGAGGCAGGCATGAGTGTCCTCTCGTTGCTCGGCATCGCGCTCGGCGCGCTCGGCCGCAACAAGCTGCGCTCGCTGCTGACCATCCTCGGCGTCGTCATCGGCGTGGCCGCGGTGATCGCGATGGTCTCGGTCGGCCAGGGCGCACGCGCCAAGGTGTCGGCGGTGTTCGACTCGATGGGCACCAACCTCGTGATGGTCATGCCCGGCTCGAGCGCCGGCGGCGGCGTCATGGGCGGCTTCGGGTCGTCGCCGACGCTGACCTGGGGCGATCTCGAGGCCATCCGCACCGAGCTCTCGGCCGTGAAGTGGGCAGCACCGGTCATGTCGACGCGCGCGCAGGTCTCGAGCGCCGAGAAGAACTGGAACACCTCGATCAACGGCACGACGAGCGACTACTTCAAGATCCGGAACTGGTCGGTCGCGAGCGGTCGCGCCTTCGACGAGGGCGAGGACGCGGCCGGCGCGCGCGTCGCGGTGGTCGGCCAGACCGTCGTGCGCGAGCTGTTCGGCACCACCGAGAACGTCGTGGGGCAGTCGCTGCGGATCGGCGGCGCGCCCTTCGAGATCGTGGGCGTGCTCGTCGAGAAAGGGCAGTCGCCCATGGGGCAGGACCAGGACGACGTGATCTACATCCCGGCGCGTGCGTACCAGTCGAAGCTCGAGGGGAGCCTGGGTACGTACCTCAAGGGGACGTTCAACGTCAGCGCGGCAAGTGCCGAGGACACCGACCGCGCCGTCGAGCAGATCACGACGCTCCTGCGCGATCGCCATCGCCTGCCGGCGGGGCGCGACGACGACTTCTCGGTGCGCAACCTGACCGAGTTCGCGCGTGCGCAGGCGTCGTCGACCGAAACCATCACCACCATGCTCGCCGCGATCGCCGCGGTGTCGCTGCTGGTCGGCGGCATCGGGATCATGAACATCATGCTGGTGTCAGTCGTGGAGCGGACGCGCGAGGTCGGCCTCCGCATGGCGGTGGGCGCGACGCCGGCGGTGATCCTGGGCCAGTTCCTCGTCGAAGCACTGATCTTGGCGGGCATCGGCGGCGTGCTCGGACTGGCGGCGGGCTGGCAGGCGGCGGCGATGCTCGCCACGAGCTTCGGGTTCGCGCTGCTGTTTCCGGCGGAGACGGCGGTGCAGGCGATCGCGGTGAGCGGCGCCATCGGGATCGTCTTCGGGCTGTGGCCCGCGCTCAAGGCGGCGCAGCTCGACCCCATCACCGCGCTCAGGTACGAGTCATGAGGAAGTCGTCGATTCAGGCCATTGTGGTCGGCGCGTCGATCACGACCGCGGCTCCGGTGTCGGCCCACGCCGAGACGCTCACGCTTGCGGGCGCGCTGGCACGAGCCCGCGGCGAACAGCCGTCGCTGCGCGTCGCGCGCGCGCAGGTCGAGCAGTCGGCGGCGCAGATCGATCAGATCGACGCGACCGCGAAGCCGACGGTCGCAGTGGGCGTGGGCGTGGACGCGCAGGCGACCCGTCCACCCGATCTGTTCGACGTGTCGTCGAGCGCCGGAGTCGACGTGACCGGGCACCTGAACCTCTGGGATTTCGGCCAGCGCAAGCTGCGGCGGCGGGCCGCGCTGGCCAGCCTCGAAGCGATCGAGTGGAGCGCGCGGGGTAGGACGCGCGACGTCGAGCGCCAAGTCGCCGAGGCGTACTGGAGCGCGCTGGCGCGCGAGCAGCTGGTCGGGATCGCTCAGGCGACGGTGGCCGCCGAGGAGCGGCACTTCGACGAGGCGCAGCGCTTCGTGGCCGCCGACGCGCGCGCATCGATCGACCTCGCCCAGGTCCGCTCGACGCTGGCGCAGGCGCGGCTCGCGCTCGTCACCGCGGAGAACGAGTACGCCGCCGCGCGCGTGGCGCTCGAGCAAGCGATGGGCGTCGTGCTCGAACGCGGCTGGGACCTCGCCGACGCCTGGCCCGCCGCGATCACCGGCGAGGACGGCGCGCTCGATGCGCTGGTCGCACGCGTCGAGCAGTCCAGCGACGAGCTCGCGGCCGCGAAGGCTCGGCAGCGCGCCGCCGAGGCCACCGTGACCGTCGATGCGGCGGCGTGGCGGCCGGCGCTCGACGCGACGGCGCGCGCGCAGGCGTCCACGCCCGGTTTCACGGACCTCACCACCGGATGGTCGGCGGGCGTGACCCTCTCCTGGTCGCTGTGGGATGGCGGCGCTCGCCGCGCCACGTTGCGCGGGTCGCGCGCGGCACGCGAGGCGGCCCGTGCCGAGGTCGAAGAGCTCCAGCTGCGCTTGCGTGGTGACGTCGAGAACGCGCGCGTCGCCGTGCGCGGCGCCAAGGCGCGGCAGGTCGCGGCGGCGGAGGTCCTCGCCGCTGCCGCCGAGGAGCTACGCCTCGCCGAGGCGCGGTACACCGCGGGCGCGGGCTCGACCATCGAGGTCGCCGACGCACAGGATCGCGTGACGTCGGCGTCGACCGAGCAGGTCCAGGCGCAGCTGGCGCTGGCCAGGGCACGGACGACGCTGTCGCGGCTCCTCGCGACGTCGCGATGATTGCCGACTGTTTCGTCGTGTTTCGCTTTGTGTCGCGTGGCAACGCGCGGGAGCTCTGCTTCGACCAAGTGAGCCATGAGCCAGCTCCGTCACCTGCTTGTTCTGCCCGGACTGATCGTCGCGCTCGCATCCGCCTGCGGAGACAACACGAGCCCCGAGCCGCCCGCCCTCGACGAGCCTGACTACGCCCGTGCATTTCCTCAGGACCGGGTCGGCCGGCTCGACATCACGCTCTCCGCCGCAGACTGGGATGCCATGCGTGCGGACATGACAGACCTGCTCGGCGAATTCGGTGCCGGCATGGGCGGTGGAGGCCCGGGCGGTGGCGGAATGCAGTTGCCACCGGAGCTCTTCGCCGCATGCGTGGGCCTGGCCGCGGGGGAGGTCTGTTCGGCCACGGTCATGGGCATGCAGCTCACCGGCATGTGCACACAGACGAATGAGGGCCTCGCGTGCTTGCCTGAGGGGGGAATCGGCGACCCGGGTGGAGGCGATCCCGGTGGAGGGCTCGGCGGTGATCTCATCGGTCGCACGCCGATCTTTGTCGAATGCACGGTCAATGCGGAGGGCGAAACCTGGGAGCACGTGGGGATGCGGTTCAAAGGCAACTCGAGCCTGTCGAGCTCTTGGACCACCGGGATCGAAAAGATGCCGCTGCGGCTGAAGTTCGACGAATTCGAGGAGCAGCACCCTGAAACCGAGAAGCAGCGCTTCTTCGGGTTTCGTTCGCTGAGCCTCTCGAACGGATGGTCCGACCCGTCACTCGTTCGTGACAAGCTCGGGACCGACATCTTCGGCGATGCCGGTCTCGACGTTCCCGCGACGGCCTTCTATCGCGTGTTCATCGACCACGGAACCGGGCCGATCTACTTCGGACTCTACACCGCGACGGAGATGCCGCAGGACAAGGCCTTCCTGCGTAGCCATTTCGACGACGACGAAGGCAACCTGTACAAGCCGGAGGGCACGGGCGCGACCTTCGCGGTCTACGACGAGGCGACGCTGGGGAAGGAGAACAACGAGTCGGATGCGGACTTCAGCGACGTACGGGCGCTGTTCGACGCTTTGCACGCGTCTCGTACCGACGCTGCGGCCTGGCGCGCCGGGGTCGAGCGCTGGCTCGACGTGGATGGCTTCCTGAACTGGTTGGCGGTCAACACCGTCATTCAGGACTGGGACACGTACGGGCGAATGTCACACAACTTCTATCTCTTCGCGCGCGCGGACCACGGTGGCCGCCTGCAGTGGATTCCGTGGGACCATACGTTTGCGTTCAACGAGGGTGGAATCGGAGGTGGTGGCATGGGTGGCGGCGAGATGGGCGGCGTCGGGGGAGCCCCACTCTCGTTGCAGATGAGCGAGGTGACCGTACAGTGGCCACTGATTCGATACCTGCTCGACGATCCGACGTATCGCGCGGCGTATGACGCCCATGTCGCCGCGGCTGCGAGCATCGTGTACGAGCCCGAACGCGCGAAGACACGCTTCTCGCAGGCGCGCTCACTCATCGAACCATTCGTGGTCGGGCCCGACGGCGAACAGCAGGGCTACACGCATCTCGGATCGCCAACCGCGTTCGCGGATGCCCACGCCGTTCTCCAGGCACACCCGGAGGTGCGCGCGGCCGCGGTCGCCGCGTATCTCGGTCGCTGAGTAGGCGAAGGTCGGTCGGGCGCATCCCTTCAGTCGACGGTCCAGCGGATGTTGTTGAGGAGGGCCATCGGCCGGGTGTCTTGCTGGACGGACGGCGTGAGCCAGATGGCGAAGACGGGCGCGGGTGCCGTGAGCGCGCCCGGCTGGGGCCCGTCGCTGCCGTAGAGGGCGGGCGTCAGCGCGAGCGAGACCGCGGTCCAGCTGCCGTCGAGCGCGTCGGCCGGGATCGGGACGTCGAGCGGATCGAACAGCCGGACGCGGACGTCGGTCGCGTCGAGGTCGAGCAACTGGAGATCGAAGCGGAGGTGGCCAGCGACGAATCGGGCGAGGTCGGTGGTGCCGCCGGGGTCACGCTCCGCGTCGAGCATGATCCCGAAGTGACAGCCGCCCTCGTTCGAGCACGTCAGCTGGAGCGACGGTGTGCCGCCGGTCAGCTCGTCGGCAATCGCCACCGACAGGGCCAGTTCGCCGTCGGAGAGCGTGCCGACCGCGAGAAGGTCGCGCCGTTGTCGAAGACCCAGTTGCCGTAGTTACCGTTGCGCCACAGCGTCTGCTCCGTCGGCAGATCGTCGCCGCCTGGATCCGTGCGCGCCGCACACACCATGCCACGGCCATCCATCGCACGGTCTCGAGGGTAGCCGAACCGCGGAGCACCCGCTACCGAACGGTATCGCGCGTCGACGTCGACGATTCGAGCGCTGCGAGATCGGCCAGGTCCTTCGGGCGGCCGGCGGCGCGCTTGTTGGCGATGAGCGCGTCGCGCCCCAGAAACGCGAGCGGCGCACCGAGCACCTGAACCTCGAGTCGCGTCGTCCAGGCTTCGGCGAACGTCACCCCACTGATCTCCGTCAGGATGTCGATGCGCCGCGGTGGAAGCCCGATCTGGTAGACGGTATCAGGCGTGGCGAAATCGGCCTCGGTAACCCCATGTGCGGCGAGGGGCGCTCCGAACTCGGCGAGCGCCTCGTAGACCCGCGCTGCGTTCGCCGCGTCGGGCC
>DATLEB010000229.1:0-100504 GCA_035525615.1 Kofleriaceae bacterium
GCCCCCGGCGAGTTGTGGGGAGCTACTCGGTGAGCTGGCTCGAACTCGGTGCGAGAAGGGCAGCCTCGTCCGATCTCGCCCATGCGGAATGCGGCAAGGAACGCGGGGGCGAGAGCCTTCATGCGACGCCGGCGATAGGCGTTGGCGGGGACCATCGCCGTGTCCCTCTGGGCAGCGGTTAGGTATCGTGAGTCGCTCAGCCGGCGACGTACAGCGAACGCGCCTCGTCGTTGGATGTTCCGGCAACTCGCTCGCTCAGGCGGTCGTGAGGATCTCGTAGATGAACCCTTCCGTCGGAACGGTGACAGTGAACTCATCGACTACTGGGTAAGCGGATGCCGAGTCCTCGCGACCCGGCGGAACCTGACCATCGAGTGTCACGTAGTCCGGCCCCGGCGCACCGAGGTGTTCCTGTTCGCGCTGGGCCTCGACCGCGGCGAGAAGACTCGCAAGCGGCGTATCGGGCGAGAGAGAACCGTTCGTCCCCTCGACCCGTTCCGCGAGCCAATGAAGCGCCTCCCGCTCCACGCCTGCGCGCAGAGGCAAGCAAGCGCGAATCCAGGGACTGTTGAGGAACTCGTTCCTCCGTCGATCTCCATCGAGCTGGATAAGCCAGCCCAACGACCGACCGAAAGGAGCGGGCTCGCTGTCGTCGGTCACCTCGTACTCTCCGCGGTTCACGCTGTGACGCGGCACCCACCATGACGGGTGGACCCAATAGAACAGCGCGGAGATGTCGAAGTAGCGCCCCTCTCGGAAGAGAGGGGCGTTTCGCGTTGTTGGCGTCCGCGATCGTCGTTGATCGTTTGACGGGCCGAGCCACCTGCCGCAAACGTACCTTGCGTCACGGAACTGCGGTTGTCATCGTCGGGGTCGTGCAGATCTTCCAGAAGTTCGAGGGGGGCGGCGCGCGCGAGCTGATCGGCCGGCGGCACCGCGCGCTCACGGTGACAGGCGGGTTGCTGGTCTGCCTGGCCGCGGGGCTGGTGATCGCCCGGGCAAGCGGGATGGCGGCGCTGGCGGCGGCGGCGGTGCTGGCGGGGCCGGCGCTCGGCACGGTCGCGGCGGCGATGCCGACCTATCGTGGGTTTCGCGCGGTCGGCTTCGCGTTCCTGCTCGTCAACGGCCTGGTGCTCTGCTCGCTCGTGTTCTGGGTGCTCGGCGCGTGGAAGTCCGCCGGCTACTTTTCGCCGACGATCCTGATCGTCATGCTCGCCTGGGCGGCCGCCATGCTGGGCCTCGTTTTCAGCGCCGGTCGCCAGCCTCCGCTCGAGTGGCGGATCGCGACGATGTTGTGGGGCTCCAACGCGCTCGTGATCGCCTTCCACGTCATGTGCCCGAAGGCGCCGGCGCCGGGGTCGAATCTGTGGATCATGGTCGGCGGGCTCACGCTGATCACGGCGGGGATCGTCGCCTGGCGCCTCGAGATGAACGCGGCAGCACGAGCGTCGATCCCGGTCGCCCGCGCGCGCGGCTAAAGGTCGGCCATGCCTCACACGGCGGCGGACCCTGGCTCTACGTGGGTATGAAGCTCCGGAACATCGTCATCGCCGCCCTCGCCGCCTTCGCACTGACGGCCAACGCGTTCGCTGCCGTCACCTACGGCACCGTCGGCAGAGTGTCCAACATCACGCGGAGAGTGGACAACTCGTACTTCGACCTCCAGGTCGGCATCGACGAGGACAACAACGGCGATGCCGAGCGCCACTACTACAGCGGCGGCACGTGGTGTGAGGGCGTGAACAAGCTGACCGATTCGCAGATCGAAGCGATCGAGCAGGCCGCGTTGAATGATCTGATCGTCGCGCCCGGGTACGAGATCGGTCCGCGCGGTTGGCGCTGTCTCACGTACGTCACCATCCACTACCGCTACTGAGGTGGCTGGAGGCGAGGCGGCAGAATTGTCTTGATCTCGCGCTCGTTTCCGATAGTTTGTTCGTCGAACGAACGAACTAATCCGAAGGAGCTCGCCATGTTGCGCGACCGGGCAGCAGGACTTCGTCGACTCGCCGGGATAATCGTGTTTGCGGGATGTGGTCCCACGCCGATTGGTGCCGGTGGCACCGTGGACGCCGCGGACGCCGCGGCCACGGACGCCGCCGTCGCGATCGACGGACCGGCGATGACCGGCCCCGACGGGCCGCCGTCGCTCGAGTGCAACCAGCTGGTCGCGCAGGTGCGAGACTTCAAGCGGAACCACCCCGACTTCGAGTCGTTCACCGCTGACGGTGTCCAGACCGGCCTGGTGCAGTCGAGGCTCGGCCCCGACGGGACCCCGGTCTACGCGCCTGCCGGCGCCACACCCCACACCAGCGGCAGCGCCAGTTTCGCGCAGTGGTACCACGACACGCCGAACGTGAACGTGCGCATCCCGGTGGTGCTGTCGCTGCAGGAGACCTCGCCGGGGCGCTTCTCGTACGAAGCGCCGGAGTTCTTCCCGATCGACGGCCTCGGCTTCGGCGCCGAGGGCTTCCCCCACAACTTCCACTTCACGACCGAGATCCGCACGGCCTTCATCTACCGCGGCGGCGAGGTCTTCACGTTTCGCGGCGACGATGATCTGTGGCTCTTCATCAACGATCGACTGGCGATCGATCTCGGCGGGCTCCACCAGCCGGCACTGCGGACCGTGGACCTCGACGCCCGCGCCGGCGAGCTCGACCTCCAGGTGGGCCACACCTACGAGCTGGCCATCTTCCACGCGGAGCGGCACACGACGGTGTCGAGCTACCGCATCGAGACGACGATCAACTGCTTCGTCGTCCCGTGACCGCCCCGACGTGAACCAAGCTCGCAACTCGAGACGCCGGCCGGGCGAGTTGCGACCAGGAACCAACGTGCCGAGACATCACGCGCCGCGCGTGGCACGGCACGTGCTCGCGCGCACCCGACCATGTCTACCGTTCGTTGGTTGCCTCTTCCACTGTTGCTCCTTCTCTCCCTCTCCCTCTCCTCGTGTGTCCTCGCCGACGACGACGAGCTTCACGCCGAGCTCTCCGATGACGCGCTCACCGAGGACGGCAAGGCCGACCACCTGACGATCGCGTTCCGCGAGCTGGACGATACGCTCGGCATCGGCGATCGCGGCGAAGCCGAGACGCGCGTGGTCCTCACCAGCCGCGCGGCGTATGCCAGCTACTTCGGGCACCCCGCGCCGGCCGACGTGAACTTCTCGCGCGAGTGGGTCTTCTTCTACAGCGCCGGGACTCGAAGCACCGGAGGATACGAGGCGACGGTCGCGTCGATCTCTCGTTCGCAGAGCGGCAAGACCCTGTACGTGAGCACGCACCTCCGCTCGCCGGGTGTCGGCTGCGCCGTCACGTTCGCGCTCAGCACGCCGCACGCCCTGGTGGCGTTCCGCCGGCCGGCGACGCGCCCGACCGCGGCGCGCGCTTCCCACACCGACGAGACGCGCGCGTGCGACCGATGCGAGGGACTGGCGGGAGGCGAGTGCGAGGCGACGGCCGGCTGCGGCCTCGTCGCCGAGGGCTGCAGCCCGCCGCCGATCAACCCCGAGACTGGCTTTCCGTACCCGTGCGATCCGATCCTGGTGTGCCGCACCACGGTCGCCGCCGGCGAAGGCGATGCGTGTGGAAGCCGCGGCCTCCTGCCGTGCGCCGAAGGCTTGTTCTGCAACTACCCCCAGAGCGCAGCCTGTGGCGAGACCGACGGGGGGCGGCACGTGCGCGGTCGCGCCCGCGGCGTGTCTCGAGATCTATCAGCCGGTCTGCGGTTGCGACGGGCAGACGTACGCGAACGCCTGTCTCGCTTCGGCGGCCGAGGCGTCGGTCCGGACCACCGGCGCCTGCCCCTGATCGTGAGGAAGTAGATCACGTCGCGCAACAGCCCGCTGCATGCACAGCGGGTCGCTCTCGGGTGACGTACGCGCTCAGCTCCAGGTCGTGCGGACAGTTCCCTCGCAGCGCCGCGCGCGTGTCAGCCGCCGCGGATGGATGCGCGCAGATCCGGAAACTGCGCATCGATCGCAGCGGACATCGTGTCGAGGTCGTTGTTCATGGCGCCCTGCTTGTCGTTGGCCTGGCCGCAGGCCTCGGCGCCCTTCTTCAGCTCGGCCTGGATGTTGCCGAGCTGCAGCGCGAGTGTCGGATCGCTGGCCAGATCGGTGACCGACTGGACGTGGAGCTGCAACCCGCGCACGTTGATGTCGGCACCGCGACCGGCGAGGTACTCGTTGGCCGCGCTCAGTTGAAGGATGATCTTCATGTTCGCCTCCACCCGGGCCCACCGCGCGGGGTCACCCAGGATGGGGTGCTGACTCACGGTCGTCGTCAGCGTGCAGCGGCCGGGGCTCATGCTCAGGCTGGCCTTCGCCTGACAGTTGGCCTGGATGCCGGCAGACGCCTGTCCCGACGCCCCGCCGCCGCCGGCGTTACCTGCGGCCCGAGCACCGGCGCTCGCCGTGCACTCCCCCACCAGGCTCGCGTTGAAGCTCGGCGGGGTGCATTCCATCGTCGTCTTCACCTTGATCGCATCGCGGATGAAGGCGGCGATCGCGCTGGCGTTCGCTTCGACACCAAGCGCCGCGGCGAGCTCGGCGGTGGCTCGGCCGTGCATCTCGTAGGCTTGGTTGACCGCCTGCAGGTAACCGTCGGCTTCGACGACCCACGACGCGTACTTGGGCGGCATCTGAGCGATCGGTAGCTGGATCTCGGCGCTCGCGCTGACGGACGCGCTCCCTCGGAACGACCCGCCTCCCGCGCAGGCAGATGAAAGTGCAGCGGCGACGATGACGGTAGCAATGGCAGATCGCGACATGTCTGGGCTCCCTCGCGTGCGTTGCAAGTGACCGGGCCATCATATGGCGCCGCGCACGTAGTACGCAAACGGCCAGCCGCGCCGCAGCGCCGGGGATGCTAGAACCGCGCGCCGCCCGATGTCTCGCCCCGCCGACGCCCCCGCCGAGCTGCGCCCCGGGTTGCGCCTCTCCGACAAGGTCCGCTTTCCGGACCTGCCGATCACCGCGCGCCTCGTCGATCTGGCCAACGCGATCGACGAGCACCAGGTGATCATCGTCGCGGGCGAGACCGGCTCGGGCAAGACCACGCAGCTGCCCAAGATCTGCCTGGCCATGGGTCGCGGCGCCCATGGCCTCATCGGATGCACCCAGCCGCGCCGCATCGCGGCCACGAGCGTCGCGGCGCGCGTCGCGCAGGAGCTCGACACCGAGCTCGGCGACGTCGTCGGCTACCAGATCCGCTTCGACGATCGCATCCGCCGCGACTCGTGGATCAAGTTCATGACCGATGGCATCCTGCTCGCAGAGCTCGCGGGGGATCCGCTCTTGCGCGCGTACGACACGCTCATCATCGACGAGGCGCACGAGCGCAGCCTCAACATCGACTTCCTCCTCGGCTACCTGAAGCAGCTCCTGCCGCGTCGCCCCGATCTTCGCGTGATCATCAGCTCGGCGACGCTGGCCACCGAGCGCTTCAGCGAGTTCTTCGGCGGTGCGCCGGTCGTCGAGGTCTCGGGTCGAACCTTCCCGGTCGACGTCCTCTACCGGCCGCCCCACGACGACGAAGGCGACCTCGCCGACACGGTGGCCAACGCCGTCAACGAGATCACCGAGCTCGACCCGCGCGGCGACATCCTGGTGTTCCTCCCCGGCGAGCGCGAGATCCGCGACGCGATGGTCGAGCTCGAGCAGCGCTCGCTCCCGCACACCGTCCTCGTGCCGCTCTACGCCCGCCTGTCGGCCGCCGATCAGCAGCGCGCCTTCCGCACCCTGCCCCAGCGCCGCGTCGTGCTCGCGACCAACGTCGCCGAGACCTCGCTCACCATCCCCGGCATCATCTACGTCGTCGACGCCGGCCTGGCCCGCATGAACCGCTACAGCGTGCGCACCGGCGTGACCCAGCTCCTCGTCGAGCCGGTGTCGCGCGCGAGCGCCGATCAGCGCAAGGGTCGCTGCGGCCGCACCGCGAGCGGCGTCTGCTTCCGACTTTACGAAGAACAGGACTACGAGACCCGCCCGCTCTACACCGACCCCGAGATCCAGCGGGTCGGGCTCGCCGGGGTCATCCTGCGCATGATGTCCCTGCGGCTGGGCGACGTCGCGACGTTTCCCTTCCTCGATCCGCCGCAGAAGCGCGCCGTCGACGAGGGCTATCGCGTGCTGGAGGAGCTCGGCGCGCTCGACGGCGACGGCACGCTCACGCCGATCGGGGTCCAGCTCGCCCGGCTGCCCGTCGATCCGCGCCTGGGTCGGATGATCCTCGGCGGTCGCGACGAGGGCGCGCTGCGCGAGGTCCTCGTGCTCGCTGCGGTGCTCGGCCTCCAGGACCCGCGCGAACGACCGCTCGCGGCGCAGCAGAAGGCGGACGAGGCCCACCGCCGCTTCCGCGACGAGACCAGCGACTTCATCGGGCTCCTCAAGCTCTGGGACTTCTGGCAGGAGGCGCGGCGCACGCACAAGAAGTCGGCGCTCCTGCGGCTGTGCCGCGACACCTTCCTTTCGGCGCGGCGGATGCGCGAGTGGGAGGATCTGCACGAGCAGCTCTCACGGGTCGCGCGCGAGCTCGAGCTACACCCGTCGGACAAGAAGGCCAGCGGCGACCAGATCCACCGCGCGCTCTTGCCCGGCTTGCTGAGCAAGATCGGGACGTGGAACCAGAACCAGCGGGTCTATAACGGCGCCCGCCAGACCCGCTTCCTCCTCCATCCCTCGTCGGCGCTGGCGCGCAAGCCGACGCCGTGGGTGATGGCGGCCGAGCTGGTCGAGACCTCGCAGCTGTTCGCGCGCACCGCCGCCAGGATCGATCCGGCGTGGATCGAACGCGCCGCCGGTCCGCTGTGCAAGCGCAGCCACGGCCCGCCGCACTGGGAGCAGAAGCAGGCCCAGGTGATGGTGAAGGAGCACGTGACGCTCTACGGCCTGCCCGTCCTCGACCGCCGCGTCGCGTACGGGCCGATCGATCCCGACCTCTGTCGCCGCGTCTTCATCGATCACGCGCTCGTGCGCCACGAGCTCACCACGAAGGCGCCGTTCATGGCGCACAACCGCGCGTTACTCGACGAGGTGCAGCACCTGCGCGACAAGGCGCGACGCAGCGACATGCTCGCCGACGATCTCGCGCTCGCCCGCTTCTTCGAGGAGCGCATCCCCGATCACGTCCACAGCGGGGCCACGTTCGAGGCGTGGCGCAAGACCGCCGAGGCGCGTGACCCGCGGCTGCTCGAGCTGACGCTGCCCGACGTCCTCCTCGACGAGGCCCACGAGCTGTCGCCGGCGCGTTACCCCGACGAGCTCACCATCGAGGGCGTCACGCTCCCGCTTCGCTACTCCTTCGATCCGTCGCTCGACGAAGACGGCATCACGGTGACGGTGCCGCTGGCCGGGCTACCGCAGCTCGACCCCGCGGTGTTCGACTGGACCGTCCCGGGCTGGATGGTCGCCAAGCTCGAGGCGCTGCTCGAGGCGCTGCCGCGCGCGGTGCGCAAGACGCTGGGGCCGCTCGACGAGCTGGCCTACGAGCTGGCGATCGTGCTGACGCCGTTCCACGGCCCGCTCCTGCCCGCGCTCGAGCGCGCGATCCACGAGCGCACCGGCGAGCGGGTCGCGCGCGACGCCTGGGACCTGCGCGGATTGCCGCCGTACCTCGGCTTCACCTTCCGCATCGTCGACGAGCGCGACCGGACGCTGGGCCAGGGCCGCGACCTCGGCGAGCTGCAGCGCACGCTGGCCGGGCGCGCGCGTGATCTGTGGGATCGAGCGCCGCGCGAACGCCACGAGCGCAGCGGGCTCACCACGTTCGATCTCGACGAGCTGCCGGCGTCGGTGAACCTGACCGTCGGCGGCCGCACCCTGCTCGCGTATCCGGCGCTCGTCGATCGCGAGACCGCCGTCGACGTGCGGCTGCTCGAATCGATCGATGCCGCCCGCGAGGCGACGCGCGCCGGCCTGCGCCGCCTGTTCCTCTTGCAGCTGCGCACCACCGTCGCCAAGCAGGAGGCGATGCTGCCCGGCACGCTCACGCCCGCGTCGCTGGTGGTGCCCGGGGTGGTGCCCGGGGCGATGCCCGGGGCGCCGCTGACGCCGCGTCGCCAGGTCGTGCTGCGCGCGATCGACGAGGCGTTCGGGCTCGCCGATCCGGCCGACATCCCGCGGACGCGCGACGCGTTCGCCGAGCGCCTCGTCGCCGGTCGCTCGGCCCTGCCGCCGGCGCTCGCCGAGCTCGGCGCGACCGCCGCCGAGCTGAGCGTGGACTTCGACGCGGTGCGCGCGGCCCTCAAGCGCGTCGCCGGCAAGCCCGGGCCGTGGCGTGCCGCCCACGATGACATGCAGTCCCAGCTCGGGCACCTCGTGCCTGCCGACCTGATGCTGAACGCGCCACCGAGCCGCTTGCGCCATCTGCCGCGCTACCTGCGCGCCATGAAGGTTCGGATCGAGCGGCTGGAGCACGATCCGCACAAGGATCAGACCAAGGCGGGTCCGGTGGTCGCCCTGTGGCAGAAGTTCGTCGCCACGCGCGACGGCGCCGTCACGCGCGGGCTGCCACTTCACAAGCTCGCCGAGCTGGGCTGGCTCCTCGAGGAGCTGCGGGTGCAGACCTTCGCGCCCGAGCTGAAGACGGCCGTGCCGGTCTCGATCAAGCGGATCCAGGAGCTGTGGCCGTCTCTCGCCGGGTGACGCCGCGATACATTCGGCGCGAATGACGACGACGGATTCCGAGCCGCCTATCCCGCTCCTCACCTACGCCGAGCAGGTCAAGCGCAAGGGCGAGCTGCGCCTGGAGGACCTGGTGATGGGCCTGCGTGACGGGCGCGCGGCCGTGCGCGCCAACGCGGCGCTAGGCCTCGCCGCCATCGGCTACGCGGGCCGTGATCTGGTGCCGTTCCTGCGCGACGGTGATCCTCTGGTGGCCCGGACTGCGGCCGAGGCGCTCGCGCACCTCGGACGGGTGCAGAAGGACAACCTGGTGCCGATCGTGGCGGCGCTCGACGAGGCGCGGCCCGAGGTGGTCGCGACCATCGAGCGGATGCTCTCCGAGCTCGTCGGCGTCTGCGACGCCGAGCTGGTGGGCCTGCTCGACACGGCACAGCTCGGCGCGCCGCGCGTCGTGGTCGCGGCGTGCGAGCGGGTCGGCCTGCGCGCGCTCCAGCTCCTGCAGGGCGCCACGCGCGACGAACGCGCGCTGGTCCGGCTCAACGCGGTCGGCGGCGTCGGGAAGCTCGCGGCGCTCGAGCCGGTGAGCTCGATCGCGGCGATGCACGCGGTCGCGCTCGAGGACGACGTGTCGGACGTGCGGGCGGCGGGGCGCGCCGCACTCGCGCTGTTCATGGCGCGGGCCCGGGCCGAGGCCGTGGCCCGGACCGGAGCGCCGGTCCCGTCGCGGGTGCCGGCGCTGCTCCAGCGCGCGCTCGCCGCCGACGAGCTCGAGGCCGCTGCCAGGGGCGCGCGCCTCGACGAGCTGCTCACGGCGCTCGACGACACGCGGATCGAGATCCGGCTGAACGGTGTGCGCGTGCTGGCTCGACAAGGTGCGGCCGGCGCCGACGGCGCGCCGGCGCTGGCCGTCGCGAGCCGGGATGCCGATCGCACGGTTCGGCTCGAGAGCGTGCGCGCGCTGGGCGCCCTGGCCCGGAGCGCGAGCGTGGCGGTCGCGCCGGCGCTGGTCCGCGCGCTCGGCGATCGCGACGGCGACGTGGTCGCGGCGGCCGAGGCGGCGCTGGGCGAGCAAGGTGCGGCTGCGGAGGCCGCGCTGATCGACGGGCTCGAGTCGAACGACGAGGCGCATGGCGCACGCGTGGCCGCGATGCTCGGGCGGCTGCCCGACGGGCCGCAGCAGCTGCGGGCGGCGCTCGAGAGCACGTCGGTCGACGTGCTGGTCAACGCCGCGCACGGGCTGCGCGCGCTCGGACCGGCCCGGGCCGGGGCCGTGGTGGCGGCGCTGAGCGCGGCGACGCGCGGCGGCAACGCGCGCGTGCGCGCGGCCGTGAACCAGGCGCTCGCCACGATCGATCCGCGACCCGATCGCACGCCGCCTCCGCTGGCGATCGATGGCTTCGAGGTCCGCGCCCTCGACGAGGCCGCGCTCGCCAAGCAGCGAGACGTGCTGGCGGCCGCCGGCGTCGCCGGCCTCACCGCCCGCCTCGCCGACGCGCGCGCCGTCGTGCGCGCCAACACCGCCCTCGCCCTCGGCGTCGTCGGCGGCGACGGCGCCCCCGAGGCGCTCGCGGTCTGCCTCCGCGACGACGACGCCGAGGTCCGCGTGAGCGCCGCCCGCGCGCTGACGCGCCTCGGCGAGCTCGCGATCGTTGCCTGCGCCGCCGACCTGGTGCGCGCGTTGCGCGACGCCGACCCCACGCTCGCCTCGCTCCTCGTCGCCATGATCAAGGGCGCCGCCCACCGCGCCGTCGGCACCGCACTCGCCCGCGCGCTCGACACGTCCGACGCGCGTCACGCCCACGCGCTCGCCGAGCTCCTCGTCGCCCGCCCCGACGCCGTCGACCTCCTCTGCGAGGCCTTCGAGCGGCCGGGCGCCCAGGTTCACGTCGCCCGAGCCTTCGTGCTGCTCGGCAAGGACCGCCTCGGCAAGGGCCGCGCCCTCCTCGAGCGCGCCCGCATCGACGTCGAGGCCAGGGTGCGCGATCTGGCCACCGCGACCTTGATGGCGATCGACGGCCCGCCGACCGCGCCCGCGGTGCCGGCGATCGCGGGCTTCGAGACCACGCTCCTCGACAAGAGCACGCTGGCCGGCGCACGGCTCGACGCGGGTGCGCTCCTGGCCGTGCTCGACGACGGTCGCGCGGTGGTGCGCTGCAACGCGGTCACGGCGATCGGCACGCTCGGTCCCGCGGCAGCGAGCGGCGCGCTCGCGATCGGCGCGCTCCTGCGCGACGACGACGCCCGCGTCCGTCTGGCGGCGGCGCAGACCCTCGATCAGCTCGGCGACGATGCCGTGATCGCGGCCGCGCCGCAGCTGGTGAGCGCGCTGCGGAGCGAGCCGGCGCTCGCCGAGCTGTGTGGCGCCGCGCTCGCCGCGCGCAAGGGCAAGGTCGAGAGCGCGCTGGTCGCGGGCCTGGATGCCACCGACGAGGTCCACGGCATGCGCGTCGCCGACCTGATCTGCGCCCTGCCCAACGGGCGCGAGCTCCTGTTCGCGGCGTTCGACGGCGAATCGCAGGACGTGCAGATCAACGCCGGCTTCGGCATCGGCAAGCTGGGCGCCAAGCGTGCCGGCGTCGAGGGTCGGCGCCGCCTCGAGCGTTACCTCCCGGGTCCACCCACGCGGCGGAAGTACGCCATGCAGAAGGCGCTCGCCATGCTCGGCGGATGAGCCGCGCATCCTTCCCTCAGCGCGGTCGCACCGTCGGCCCGATCTTGCGGCGAGCCGGCGGCACGGTGCGCAGGTAGCGGTGGATGCTGCGCAGGTCGTTTTCGGTCATCCGCGCGAAGCCCTCCCAGGGCATCTTCGAGCCGCGCACGATGCGACCGGCGCGGAAGCGCCCGACGAACGCGTCCTCCGACCATTGCGCGATGTGGCCGGTCTCCGGATCGGGCGTCAGGTTGGGCGCGATGATCTCCTGCGACGGGTTGGTCGGATCGGCCTCGGCTTCGCCCTCGCCCGAGAAGAGCGCGCCCGACCGCGCGAAGCCCGACATCGGATCAGCGGGCGTGTGGCATCCGGCGCAGGCCGCCGGGCCTTCGGCGAGGTACTTGCCGCGCGCGACGCTGATCTCGCCCTCGGGCACGTGCGCCGGCGGCGTGTCGAGACGCGGGCGCAGATCGAGCGCGACCACCTTGCCGAGGAGCCCGAGGTCGTAGTGCGGCTGCTTGGCCTCGACGGCCGGCTGCGCACGCAACCACGAGATGATCGCGGTGAGATCCTCGTCGGACATCGGGCCGACGGCGATCCGCATCATCACCGAGAGCTTGCCGCGCTCGTCGACACCGTGGCGGATCGCGCGGGCGAGCTGCCCGTCGCTCATCGCGCCGATGCCGGTCGCGTGCGGCGTGAGGTTGCGCGCCGTGAACGATCCGACCATGCCCTGCGGTCCGAGCTCCCACGTGTAGCCGCCGACCAGCGGCGCGGCGAAGTCGATCGAGCGCGCGTGCATGTTCTCGACTGGCTGGTGGCACGTCGAGCAGTGCGCGACCGCGTGCACGAGGTACTCGCCGCGCGCGATCGTCGCCGCGTCGGTGCGCGCGGTGATCGCCGGCAGCGGCGTGCGCGGATAGTCGACGTTGTAGGCGACCTGCACGTAGACGACGAGGCCGAGGCCCGTGAGCAACGCGAGCCCGACGAGCCCACCGACGATCTGCAGCCCTCGTTTGACGGCGCGGTTCATGACCGACCTCCTGCCACCGCGCGGACCCGCGTCGCATCCTCGCCGAGGAAGCGCGTGATGCTGCGCGCGAGCGCCTCCGGCTGATCGAGCTGCGGCAGGTGCCCCGCGTCGTCGAGCACGTCGACGCGCGCCGCAGGCATCCGCGCCGCGAGGTCGTGACCGGACGCCGCCGGCGCGAAGTTGTCGTGGTCGCCCCACGCGAACAGCGTCGGCGTGGTGAGCCGCGCGAGGTCCTCGCGGATCGACATCGACGGGCGCCAGCCGCCGACGTCGGTGACCGCGCGCGCCATCGAGCGGATCACGCGGTGCCAGTCCGGGCGCGTGCCGGCCATCTTCGCCACGTGCAGCGCCGCATCCGAGATGCGCTCGGGATGCGTGCACATCGACGCGAACACGTTCTTGCGCATCGCTTCGGGCGACCTGGTCCGGCGGATCATCGCGCTGATGAGGTGACCCGTGATCGGCCGCCCCCACAGCCGGAGGAACAGCGGCAGCGGTCGGTCGGCGCCCGCGGGCGCACCGGCGAGCACGAGCCGCCGCACACGCTCGGGGTAGGCGCGCGCGAACACGGTCGAGAAGTAGCCGCCCATCGAGTTGCCGACCAGATCGACCTGCGTCGCACCGATCGCATCGACCACGCCCTTCAACCACGCGACCGCGTGGCCCCGATAGTCGACACGGTCGTAGTCGACACCCGTCGTGAGCCCGTGTCCGGGCCGGTCGACGATCACCACTGGCCCTGCCAGATGCCTGGCGAGCGCCGCCCACACGCTCGCATCCGCGATGCCGCCGTGCACGAGCACCGTCGGGCGAGGCCCCTCGCCGCGCACGATCGCGTACGTGCGGATGCCCAGGGCCGGGTCCTCGAGCCACAGGCTGCGCCCGTGGAACCCGTTGTTCTTGAAGAGCTCCAGACGCTCGCGCTCGAATTCGGTCTCGTTCATGGCTGTCATGGCTGGCCTCGTTTGTTTACGCGATGTATAGTTTCTCTCGCAGAAACTTTACGTCATGTCAAGCAAACGCGAACGCACCCGTCTCACCATCCTCCAGGCCGCCTGGGATCGCCTCTCGAAACCAGATGATCCCGCGCGGCTCGAAGACATCGCGGCCGACGCCGACGTGACCCGCCAGAGCGTCTACCTCCACTTCGGCTCGCGCACCGGTCTCCTGATCGCGCTCGTCGATCACATGGACGAGGTGCTCGAGCTCAACAAGCGCATCGCCGAGCTCCGCGCGCTCACCGATCCGGTCGTGGCCTTCGAACAGACCCTGCGCCTCATGGCGACGTACGAGCCAAAGATCCATGGCGTGGCCATGGCCCTCTTCCGCCTCGCACCTACCGATGCCGACGCCGCCGCCGCCCTCGACGACCGCATGAAGTTGCGCCTCCGCGGCGTGACCGACGTCCTTCGCGCGGTCGAAGAGCAAGGCAAGCTCTCACCCGACTGGACCGCGAAACAGGCCGCCGAAGCGTGCTGGGAGGCCGGGCACCCCGCGAGCTACGAGCTCCTCGTCGTCGAGCGCGGCTGGTCCGTGAAGACCTACGAGCGCTGGCTCTGGCACCTCGGCCGTTCGCTGCTCGCGCCCGGAACGTGAGCCTGGCCGCGGAGCGCGCGGTCAGTAGCGGCCGCGACCGCCGCCGCCGCCGCCGCCGCTGCGTACCTGGCGGTCTTCGGCCGCGTTGACCCGCAACTGCCGGTTGTCGAGCGCCGCGCCGTCGAGCTCGGCGATCGCCTTCTTGGCCTGGGCGCCCGTGGCCATCGTGACGAAGGCGAAGCCGCGCGGTCGGCCGCTGTCGCGATCCATCACCAGATACACGTCGGTGACCTCGCCTACCGTCCCGAACAGCTCGCGGATCGCGTCGGCGTCGGTCGTGAACGACAGGTTTCCGACGTAGAGGCGGTTCCCCATCGCGTCGCGCGCGCTGGGCCGCGCGCCGTCGTTGGCGTCTTCGCGGGGCGGAGGGGCGAACTCGTCGCTCGTGAGCGGCGCCATCGGCTCGCCCATCGGCGGACCGACGTGACCGGCGGCGGCGCGGTCGGCGGCGCGCGCCTTGCGGTCGTCGCGACGCGCGGCGCGTTGAGCGACGCGATGCTTCTGATCTGCCTCGCGCTGCCCTTTTGAGAACGTCGGTCGAGAATTTTGTGCCATGTCGTAAATATGCCGATCGTGGTGGGAAGACCTAGTCGAGGTAACTCCTAGCATCCTGGCGGCGCTGGTCACACTCAATTCGACTCGGGACGCGCGGCAACACGCCCCCGGGGCCCACCCGTTTCGACGGATCGGTCCAGCCCGCGTAGCCGTTGGCGGTCCAGCGAGTCGCGCCCCAGCCCAGCCAGAATCGGCCGGGGGGAACGTCACCGTGGCGCAGCGCGCGAACCGCCAGCCGGGCGCAACGGCACAGGCGATACCCGAGGGCGAGGCGCCCTGCGCCCGACGCGGCCAGCGTCTCCTCGGGAGCGAAGTGCGTGTTGACGCCGAACAGGAAGAAGTCCTCCACGAACCCGACGATCGTCGTGGCGAGATTGAAGACGGCGTGGAAGACGCCCGCGAGCGGCAGGGCCAGTAGCTTGTGCCAGTGACCGCGTACGTCGTGGTCCTGGATCATCGCGAGCATCGTGGCGGCGCCGCGGATGACGAGGTTGACGACGCACCCGAGCGCCACGAGCGCGAGCCAGGTCGACGGCCGCTCGGCGAAGGGCCAGCCCAGGAGAGCGACGAGGATCACCGCATGGATGGCGATCAGGAGCAGCGCGTCGAGGATGACCCACGCGCCCAGGTCCCACGCCAGGTAGGGCATCCAGCCGAAGCGCTGCAAGAGCCAGGGCCGCGACGAGTTCCAGCGCACGCGCTGCTTGAACAGCGCGCGCACGGTGGTGGGCGTCGCCGTGTAGACCCGCGCCAGCGGATCGTACGCGATGGGACGGACGAGGAACGAGCGCGCCAGGCGTCCGAGCGCGTGCAGCGGCGAGCGCGGCAGCTCGAGGTCGATGCGGCCGTCGCGCCAGCGCGCCGCCATCGCCAGCCACGCGATCCACGTGTCATCGCCCGGACCGGCGGTGGCTCGGACGTTGGCCGGCCCGGTGAACGCGGCGAAGCTCGGCGGCCTCCGCCCCAGCCACCAGCGGGCCACGTCGCCGGCGCGCAGCGCGTGCATGAACGCCGCGTGGCGCGCGTGGTGCTGGTGGAGCTCGGTCCACGTGCAGTAGAGCGCGCCCGAGACGCCGGTCACCGGCAAGAGGCCGCAGTTGTTGCGGGCGATGCTGATCGAGGTCATGTACTCGCGCGCGACCTGCAGCGCCAGCTGATATCGCATCGTGAAGAAGCCGCGCCAGCCCGCCCAGTAGTGCTCGCGGCGAACCATCACGTTGGAGGCGACGATCATCGGTCGCTGCCGGGTCCACCGCCCGGGACGGACCAGCGTCGCCACCATCCGCTCGAGCGCTTGCACCCCGAGCACGCTGTCGGCGTCCATGTTGAAGAACACCGGCGGCAAGGCGTCGATCTCGCCGCGGCGAACCGCGAGCTCGGCGCGGCGCAGCCCGGCGTCGACCGCGACGCCCTTGCCGGCGCGACGCGGGACCCGCGCCACGAGGACGCGCGCGCCGCCGTGATACGCGCGCGCCCAGCGCTCGAGCTGCCCCACCAGCGCCGGTTGGTCGTCGCTGCCATCGATCGCGATGCTGACCACGACGCGCCCCGGGTAGCGGTTGCCGACCACGGTCTCGGCGGCGGCGCGTAGCTCGGCGAGATCATCGGCGGTCCGCAGGAGCGTGGGCAGCACCACCAGCACGTCGGGAGCCTCGGCGGTACCGAGGCCTCGGAACGGCGCGATCAGGCGAGCGCTGCGGGCCAGCGCCGCCAGCCAGATCGCCGGGTACCCCGAGTAGTAGAGGACCATGCCGATCAGGAACGGCCGCCACAGCCCGCCGAGGATCTCGACGCCGTCGGCGCGGCCGATGCTCCACAGGAGGGTGTCCACGGTCGTCGCCTCAGGGACGGACGCGAAGCACCCGCTCGCGGACGGCGCCGGCGTCGTCGAGCGCGAGGATGGCGTACTGGCCGCGGGCCAGCTCGCCCCACGGATCCTGGGTCACGACCTCGCCGGGCAACACCTCGGCGATGCGTCCGACCTCGTGGCAGTGAACCACGCCCCACACGCAGTCGACGATGCGGGCGCCCGGGCGCACGCCCGCCAGCTGATCGTAAGGCACGAACGCGATGTCGGTCGCCGCGCTCATCGCGCGATAGAGCGGACGCGACTCCAGCTCGGCGAGCAGCTGGCGCTGCGCCGCGACGCTGGCCACCGCCACCGCACGCACCGCGCGCTGTCCGCGGGCCTCGGCGAGCAGACGCTGTAGCTCCACCTCGACGCGGGCGGCGTGCTCCACCCCGGCCGCCACCTCCGGCATCTGGCCGACGGCCGGCGCGTCGCCCTGACCGGTCCCGGCCCGCAGCGCACGCAAGGCGCTGCGCGTGTGGCTGCGCCGCACCTTCGCCTCGGCGAGCTGACGCTCGACCTCGGTGAGCTCGAGGGCGAGCTGGTCGCCGATCTGCTCCTCGCGATCGAGCGCGGTGCGATCGATCAGGCCGGCCGCCAGATCGTCGCGGGCGCGCGCCACCAGCTGCTGCTGCCGATCGAGGAGCTTGTCGAGGAGCGCGCGCTGGCGATCCAGGAGCGCCGCCGCGGTGTCGAGCCCGCCGGCCTCGACGCGGCTCTCTTCGGCTTGCCAGATCAGGGTGGCCTGGGCGCTACCGCGCAACGCGGACAGCTTGACCACCGCCGCGTCGATCGCCTCGAGCTCGCCGTCGAGGCGCGTGATCTCGGCGTCGAGACGAGCCAGCTCGGCGAGCTGACGCTGGTGCTGCATGCGCAGCTGGGTCACCGCGTCGCTGTCGGGCGACAGACGCAGCGGGGCGATCCACGCGTCGGTGAGGAGGTGATAGCCCTGCACGCTGCCCCAGGCCAGCGCGACGAGGGTCGCCGCCAGGAGCGTCAGCGCCAGCGCGCGCCCCGTCCACGTGCGCCCGGGCTCGACGTCGCTCACCGGTACGATCTCGCTGGTGATCGTGACCTCCGTGGCGTCCCACACGTCTTCCGGCGCGCGGTCGGCGACGGGCAATTCGACGATGCGCATCATCTGGCTGTGGCTCTGGCTCACGACGCACCTCCGAGCGGGCGACGGATCTCGACCAGCGTCTGCACCGCGGTGCGACGGGCCTCGAGCTCGATCAGCTCGACGGTGAGGCGGGCCCGCAGCGGCCGGGCGGCCTCGCTGTCGAGGCCATCGAGGCGATCGCGCTGGACGCGCAGCACGGCCAGCTCGTCGTCGATCGCCGCCAGCTCGACCTCGAGCGCGGCGACGCTCCCGCGCATCGCCGCCTGCAAGCGAGCGAGCCGGACCGTCACGGCGCGATCGTCGCCCGTGAGCTCGGCGGCGCGGGCACGGACGGCGCGGCGATCGGCGCCGCGCTGCCACGGCTGGCCGAACGAGTAGCCGACCTCGACCACGGCGAACCAGTCGGCGCGATCGGCGCCGGCGACGCCGCCGCGGACGTCGAACCGCCAGGCCTCCAGCCCGCGCACCGCGGCCTTGCGACGATCGACCTCGAGCGCCGCCGCATCGTGGGCGCGCGCGAGCTCGCTCAGGTCTGACGGCGGCGCGACGCCGGTGTCGAGCGCTTCGAGCACGGCATGCGTGTGGTGCAGCTCGGCGACGCGGCGACGCACGGCGGCGCGACGCCCCCGCAGCTCGGCGACCTCGAGCGCGGTGGCACGCTGGCGCTCGAAACGATCGACGACCTCGGAAACCAGCGCATCGATCTCGCCGGCGTGAGCGTCGAGGTAGGCCAGCTCGGCGCGGGCCGCGTCCAGCTCGCCGTGGCGATCGCCGAGCGCCAGCACGTGATCGAGGCGTCCGGCGAGTCGTTCGCGGGCGCACTCGGCGTCGGCGAGCCGCTCGACGGCGCGGCCGCGCATCATGTCGAGCGGCGACAGGGCCAGCACGACACGCGCCTGCAGGCCGTCGACGGCCGCGGCGGGATCGCCGGCGCTCACCACGCCAGGGGCACGCGCACCCTCGAGCTGGATCCGCGGCGCGTAGAGCAGCGCGGCTTCGGATTCGGCCTCGGCGCGCACGCGCTGGCAGGTGGCGTCACGAACGTCGGCCGTCGCCTCCGTGGTGATCGTGATCCCGGCGGCAAGCGCGGCGATCGCGAGAGACAGCGAGCGTCGGGGGTGGAAGCGGTGGAACAACGACAACAAGGTGTCGTGTCTGGTTAACACCTCGCTTCGCGAGAGGCGCAGGCAAAGGCTGTCCAAGTCGGGCCGTTCGTGGTGACGTCGCTTCGTCGACCGGAGCGCGCGGTCGCGTTTGCTACGGTGCGAGCGTGCGCATGAAGTGGATCGCGGTCGTCGTCCTCGTCGCATGTGGCGCGCCCCAGGTCCGTCCCGCGCCTCGGCGCGCCGCCTACGTGGGCGACGTCGTCGCCGTGGCCAGCGATCACCGCGCTCGCAGTCGCGTCGTCCGCCTGGTTCGCGAGCGCCGGATCACCGACGTGATCCCCTATGGGATGGGAACGCTCCTCGCCAGCGCCGAGGGCCGCGCCGTGCTGGCCGCGTGGATCGACGAGGTCCATGCCGCCGGCGGTCGCGTGACGGCGCCGGTCGCGGGGGCCGACCGCGTGCGCGCGCTGGCGCTGCTCGTCGAGGAGCACCCGCGCGTCTGGTTCGACGGCCTGGTCACCGAGCACGAGTACTGGAACCGCGTCGATCGCGCGGCCGCGCTCGACGAGCTGATCGCGCTGCTCGCGACGATGCGAGCACAGGCGGCGGCGTGGACCGTGGCCGGGCGGTCGCCCGCCATCGGCGCCTACCTCGGATACCCGACGGCCGCCGAGGCGCGGCGACTGGCCGCGGCGGTCGACTTCGTCTTCCTCGATTACAGCGTGCGCACGCCGGCGCGAGCCTGGCACCACGTTCACGGCCGCGGCGGTCCGCTGCGCGAGCGGTTCGCGTGGTTTGCTCGCGCCGGGGTCGACGTGTGGCCGATCTTCTATGCGGCCGGCGAGGTCGACATGCAGCCGGCCCTGCGCGCCGAGGGTGCCGCCCGGGCGGAGGCTCGTTTCCGCGAAGACCTCGCCGCCGACGCCGATCTCGGTGATCGGCGGGTCACCGGCTTCGTCTACTTCACTTTCGAAGCGTTGCCCGACCCTTGACCCTGCGATCTGGTGACGTCACTCCCCACGTGCGGCGACAAAACTCCCAGACATTTCGCGACGATTCTCGTGACCCGATGGTGTGCGTGGCGCGCTCGTTCCACATATGCGCACCTCCCATCTCGTCGCGCTCGCGACATTAACGGCACTCGGTGCATGCACCGGTCACATCACGGGCGGCGGTGATGACGGGCCGCCCGAGATCATCGATGGTGTTCCGTGTGATGACGAGCGTCCGGTCGCGCGACAGCTGCGGCTGCTGACGCGGCGCGAGTACCAGAACACGATCCGTGATCTGCTCGGCGTCGACGTCGACACGTCGACGATCCCGGTCGAGCCGAGACCGCAGGGCTTCGACAACACCGCGGCGGCGATGGTGGTCACCAGCCGACACCTCGACGCGTTCATCGCGCTCGCCGAGGACGCCGTGGAGCGCGCGCTCACCACGCGCCGGGCCGAGCTCGTGCCGTGCGACGCGGCCGCTGCGGACTGTCCCCGCCGCTTCGTCGAGAGCATCGGCGTGCGCGCGCTGCGCCGGCCACTCGACGCGGAGGAGGTCGCCGCGTTCACCGGCGCCTTCGCGGGTCGCAGCTTCGACGACGGCGTCCGCGTCGCGCTCGGCGCCATGCTGGTGTCGCCTTCGTTCCTCTACCGCTGGGAGATCGGGCTCACCGTCGGGCAGCAGGCGCGACTGACGCCGTACGAGGTCGCGTCCTCGCTGTCGTACCTGTTCTGGGGCAGCCTGCCCGATCAGGCGCTGTTCGACGCCGCGCGCGACGGCAAGCTGGCCACGGCCGAGGAGCGCATGGCACAGGCTCGCCGCATGCTCGCCGACCCGCGCGCCCGCGACCAGATCGCCGACTTCGTCGGTCAGTGGCTCCGCACCGACGGCATCACCGCGAGCAAGGACGCCAGCATCTACCCCGGCTTCACCGACGCCGTTCGCGTCGCGATGACGGAGGAGGAGCGCCGCTTCATCACCGAGGTCGTGTTCGAGAAGAACGGCACGTTCCGCGACCTGTTCGTGTCCGACCACGTGATCGTGAACGACACCCTCGCCGACTTCTACGGCGTATCGCGGCCCGGCACCGGCGGCGGCTTCGCGCCGGTTTCGGTGACACCGGAGAGCGGGCGCGGCGGCCTGCTCGGCCTGGGCAGCGTGCTCGCCAGCCACGCCCACTCGAACGAGTCGTCGCCGATCAAGCGCGGCGTCTTCGTCCGCAGGCGGCTCCTGTGCCAGGACCTGCCCGACCCGCCGCCCAGCCTCGACACGACGCCACCCGGCCTCGATCCGACGCTGACCACCCGTGAGCGTTTTGCCGCTCATACCGCCGACCCGGCGTGCTCGGGTTGTCACCAGTACATCGACAGCGTCGGCTTCGGGCTCGAAGGGTTCGACGGCGCCGGCGCGCGTCGCACCGTCGAGAACGGGCGATCGGTCGACCTCAGCGGCGAGGTCCTCGGGCTCGAGGATCTCGGCGACGACACGCGCACGCCGTTCCACGACGGGCCCGGCCTCGCCGCGTTGATCGCCGAAAGCGAGGCCGCGCAGGAGTGCCTGCCGCTCCAGTACTTCCGCTACGCGCGCGGGATCGAGGTCACCTCCGACGACGCGTGCGCCGTCCACAACCTGCAGCTCACGTTCACCGAATCCGATCTGTCGATCCAGGACCTCCTGGTCGCCATCGTCGGTCAACCCAGCTTCGCGGTCCGCAACTGAGGAGCGCACCATGACCACCCCGATCTCTCGCCGTTCGTTGCTCGCCGGTGCCGCCGCCGCCGGGCTCCTCGCCCCCTTCATGCGCCGCACCCGGCGCGCCCACGCCGATGCCATCACGGACAGGACCAAGGCGCTCTTCGTCTACGTCCCCGATGGCTGCATCCCCGATCGCTGGCACCCGACCGGATCGGAGACGTCGTTCACGCTGCGGCCGATGACGGAGCCGCTGGCGCCCGTCCGTCAGCACCTCGTCTTCCTGAAGGGCCTCGACATGTACGAGGGCGGCGCGACCCACGAGGGCGGGATCCGCAAGGTGCTCACCGGCAACAACGCACAGTCGCTCGACGTGTTCCTCGGCCAGCGCCTGAACGCCGTCACGCCGCTGCCTCACGCGTCGATCCAGCTCGGCATCGGCGCGAACTTCCAGAACGGCTCGGGCGGCTTCTCGTTCATCGGCGCCGGACAGGAGGTCAAACCCGACGACAACCCGATCGCCGCGTTCACCCGCATCTTCGGCGCCGCACCCGGCGGCGTGGGCGGTGGCGGCAGCGAGCCGAGCCCGGCGCTCCTGCGACGCCGGTCGATCGTCGATCTGGCCAGCGGCGACCTGCAGCGCACGCGCGGCCGGCTCGGCGCCACCGAGCGCGCGAAGCTCGACGTGCACGTCGAGTCGTTCCGCGAGGTCGAGCGGCGCGTCAACGGCGGCGGCGGCGGCGGCGCGGCGTGCACGGCGTCGTCGTTCGATACCCGCGGCTTCGCGGTGATTCCCACCGACTACTACCCCAAGACCTACGAGAAGGAGGAGGAGTTCCAGCGCGTCGGCGAGCTACAGATGGACATCGCCGCGCTGTCGCTGTCGTGCGGAATGACGCGCGTCGCGTCGCTCATGTGGTCGCACCCGGTGTCACCGACCCGCATCGCGGCCAGCGGCGCCACCCTCGGCAACCACGACGCGTCGCACTACGGCAACCCCGACTCCGCCACCGCCGCCGCCTTCGTCCAGATCAAGCGCTGGTTCATGGAGCGCTTCGTCTACCTGATCCGCAAGCTCGAGAGCACACCCGACCCGGCCGGCGGCAATCTCATCGACAACACGATCGTGTTCCTGTGCTCCGAGCTGGGCGACAGCAACCTGCACGACCACCGCAACATGCCCTTCCTCCTCGCCGGACACGCCGCCGGACAGCTGACCACCAACCGTCTCGTCGACTACACGGGCAGCGCCACCGGCGGCGCCAATCAACCGCACTCCAAGTTGCTGGTGTCGATCGCGAGGTTGATGGGCGTGCAGGTCGAGTCGTTCGGCTACACCGGTCTCGGAACCGGAGGGCTCCCCGACCTGAACGCGTGAATCCTGCGGACGCTAGCGATCGAGCGTCATCCGGTGCTTGCTGGCCAAGGCGTCGACCTCGGCGAGCGTTCCGCCCGAATACTCGGTGAGCCTCCCGGTGTCGAAGAGCTTCACGGACCAGGTCCGACCGTTGTCGTTCGACCGCGCTTCAATGCTCTTCTTGTCTCCGCTGTATCTTCGAATCACCGAGGTTCCTGTCGTTGTAGATGCCGCCAGGATCGACGTCGGAAACCGTCCGAAACGTCAGCCAAGGGTCTCGCACAGTCTACACACCCTGCGACGATCGCACAGTCAGGAGTTGGCCCCCCTCCGGGAAGGATCGGGCTCACCAGACGTCAGGAAAGACGCGGGTTGCGCCGTGATAGCGTCGCTCC
This sequence comes from Kofleriaceae bacterium, assembly GCA_035525615.1. Taxonomy (GTDB): domain Bacteria; phylum Myxococcota_A; class Polyangia; order Haliangiales; family Haliangiaceae; genus UBA2376. Next base: position 22,976 of record DATLEB010000229.1, read on the forward strand.
TGCGACGAGGATGCCCGACGTGGACGACCCCGAGGAGGACCCGGCGACGACGCCGACGGTCGAGGCCGGCCTCGCCGACGTGGCGGCGACGGTCATGGGCCGCACGAAGCGTGCGCCGGACACCGCGGCGCAGGACGACACGCTGACGTCGACGCCGGGCGGGGCGACGGGCGGCCTGGTCGCCGGACGCCGGCTCGGGCGCTACGTCGTCGAGCACCGGCTCGGCGCCGGTGGGATGGGCGAGGTGCTGGCCGCGCACGACCCCGAGCTCGATCGCCGGGTCGCGATCAAGCTGCTGCGCGGCGAGGTGGGCGACCACGGCGCGGAGCGGCTGCGCCGCGAGGCGCGCACGATGGCGCGGCTGTCGCACCGAAACCTCGTCGCCGTCCACGACGTCGGCGAGCACGACGGCCACGTGTTCCTCGCGATGGAGCTGCTCGACGGCGGCACGCTGCGTGGCTACGAGCGCGGCCGCACCTGGCAGGAGATCTTGCGCGCCTACCTCGACGCCGGGCGCGGGCTCGCCGCCGCGCACGATGCCGGCGTCGTCCATCGCGACTTCAAACCCGACAACGTGCTGTGCGCGCGCGACGGCCGCGTCGCGGTCACGGACTTCGGGATCGCACGTCGGAGGAGCCACGCCGCCAGCGCCGACGACGCGCCCGGCGCCGCGCACGTCGATCCGTCGCTGACGCGGACCGGCGCGATGGTCGGCACGCCGCTCTACATGCCGCCCGAGCAGCTCGACGGCGCGGTGGCCGACGCGCGCAGCGATCAGTTCGCGTTCGCCGTGGCGCTGTGGGAAGCGCTCTACGGCGCGCACCCGCTGGTGCCGAAAGGCGCGGACCTCGACGCGCTCGTCGCGGCGATGGCGAAAGGTGACTCGCTCGCGCCGCCGCCCGGCCCGGTCCCGGCCCACGTCGCACGCGCGCTGATCCGCGCGCTGCATCCCGACCCGGCGGCGCGCTGGCCGTCGCTGCGGGACCTGCTGCAGGCGCTCGACGTCGACGCGGCGCCGCGGCGCCACGTCGTGCGGTGGGCTGCGGTCGCGGTCGTCGGCCTCGGTGGCGTCGCGGCGGCGACGATCTGGTTCGCGCGATCGAGCCGTGACGGCGGGGGCGGTGCGGCGCTGCCGGTCGCCGCGGTCGCCACGGACGCCGCGTCCGCGCCCGCGCTCGTGACCGCGGCGGCGCCGACCGCGTCGCTGACGCAGCTCGGAGGATGCGCCTACAGCCCGGCGTTCGTGGACGACGACACCGTGGTGTTCGACCTGACCCGGGACGGCGCCGTCGATCTGTGGCGGCTCGAGCTCGACGGGGGCGAGCCGACGCGGCTGACGTCGACGCCCGGCTGGGACTGGCGCGCCACGCGCGGCACCACGTCGGACGAGGTGCTGTACATCCGGCAGGACGAGACGCACGCGACCGTTCACCGCCTCGATCTCGTCACCGGCGCGACGTCGCAGGTGCTCCCCGTCGCGGCGGCGACCGTCTACGCGCGTGGCGCCTACTACTTCGCGCCCCCGACCGAGCCGGCGCTGCGCGTGCTGCGCGGGACCGTCGAGGAGGTCGTGCTGACGCTGCCGCACGATCAGGGCGTCGACACGATGGCGCTCGCACCGGACGAGTCGCGGCTGGTGATGTTGCTCGCGACGCACAAGGCCGCGCCGCAGCTGTGCACCGTCGAGCTCGATCGGCCGACCCTGGTGTGCTCGCAGGCGCCCGTCAAGGGAGCGCGCCCCGCGTTCTCGTCGCGCGGCGACGCCGTGTACGCGCTGATGCGCGAGGGGATCGCGCGCGTCGACCTCGTCGGTGACCGCGTCACGACCGTCGTTCCCGGCGTCGCGGCGCGCGGCGGGATCGCCGTGTCGCCGTCGGGGCGTGAGCTGATCTACTCCGACTGCCGAGGTCGGAGGAGCCTGGTCGACCTCGCCGGCGATCGCGCCGCACCGCTGATTCCCGAGGACATCGCGATCCCGACGCTGGGGCGCAACGGCATCCTCGCGTACGTTCGCGAGGAGCCGGACCGGCAGACGATCAAGCTGCGCGACGCGCGCGGCCTGCTCTTCGAGGTCATCACGCGATCCGGCGCGACGTTCAGCGGCCTCGCGCTGTCGCCGGACGGCGACCGCCTCGTCTACGCGATGGGACACAAGGACACCCCCGGCCTCTACACGACGATGACGACCCCGGGCAGCGCGCCCAACCGGCTGACCGAGGACGCGGGCGATCGAGCACCGCTGTTCGTCGGCGACGAGATCGTGTTCAATCGTTTCGGGGATGACGGCGCGCCGACGCTGATGCGGATGAAGCTCGACGGCAGCGACGTGCGCGTCGCGTCGCGCCGGCCGCGGATGACGATCGCCTCCGATCCCGCGCATGCACGCGTCCTGCTCGCGTCGCCCGCGATGGACTTCCTGTACTGGTGGGATCCAGTGACCGGCCGCGAGTCGGCGGGGCCGCCGCTTCCCGGTGGCTTCCGCGATCGCAGGGTCTCGCTGTCGCCCGGCGGCCAGTGGCTGCTGATCCTGACCGGCGCCAACGGCAACGTGATCGATCGCGTCGATCTGGCCGCCGCACGCCCGACCCTCGAGCGCGTCGAGGTGCTGGCCGAGGACGTGACCTCGTTCGGCGGCGTGGTCGACGACCGCGGCCATCCGCTCGTGGTGCTCAGCCAGTGGACCGGGGAGCTGTGGCGCGTGCCGGCGCCCCGCGATCAGGCGTGGTGACGCGCATGAGTGATCAACCGCGGTGGCGCTTTGACGCCGCCGCATCGATGGCGGCGCACACGCGCTGAGATGCCAGCGGCGCGGCTCATCCCGCCGCCGTAGCGTGGCGGCCGATCGTGGTTTTCTGGCACGCTCCATTCTGATGCTCAGGCAGCGTCTGGTTCGCGATCTGATCTTCCCGGCGATCGAGCGCGTGCAGCGGCGGCCGACCCTGGGGATGCTCGCCGAGGCGGAGCGCACGCAGTGGTGGAGCCACGAGGCGCTGGTCGCGTTGCAGGTCCGCGAGCTCGACCGTCTGCTGACGCACTGCTGGAACCACAACCGGTTCCATCGCGGTCGGATGGCGGCGTGTGGCCTTCAGCCCGGCGCCATCCGCGGGCTCGACGACCTGGCGCGGCTTCCGCTGCTCACGAAGGACGACGTGCGAGCCGCCGGCGCGGCCATCCGCTCCGACGCGCCGCCGTTTGCGGCGGTGAAGAAGGCGACGAGCGGATCGACCGGCGCTGCGTTCAGCTTCGAGTACAACGCCGAGTCTCGTCACTGGCGTGACGTCACCCGCATCCGCGCCTACGAGTGGGCCGGCTACCCGGTCGGCGCTCGGTCGCTGCACTACTGGGGACAGCGCGTGGTGACGTCGACCCGGAAGCAACGATGGAAGGCGACCGTCGATCACGCCATCAAGCGCGAGCACTACGTGGACTCCACGGCTCGCGGCGACGCGGATCTCGCGCGCGCCGTCGACACGATCCGGCGGATCGCGCCTGACGTCATCGTGACCTTTCCGCAGGCCGGCGCTGATCTGGCGCGCTTCATCGTGCGCCAGGGCATCCGGCGGGACTGGGGCACGATCCCCGTCATCTGTGGCGGCGAGCGCGTCTTCGAGCCCGATCGCGCGGTGCTGGGCGAGGTGTTCGGGCCGGTCTTCGAGACCTACGGCGGCCGCGAGACCATGCTCGTCGGCGCGGAGTGCGAGGCGCACGACGGGCTGCACGTCGCGATGGAGAACCTCATCGCCGAGATCGTCGTCCGGGAACCGGACGGAACCGTCCGCCCCGCCGCGCCCGGCGAGACCGGCGAGGTGGTGCTCACCGACCTGCACAACCTGTTCATGCCGTTCATCCGCTATCTGAACGGAGACCGAGCGGTGCAGCGCAAGGTCGAGCGCTGTGCGTGCGGGCGCAGCCTGCACCGGATCGGCCCCGTGGACGGGCGCGTCGCAGACACGCTCCGCGACGGCCGGGGCAACCGCGTCGGCGGGCTGGTCTTCGAGTTCCTGTTTCGCGAGATGATCGACGTCGCCCGGCAGATCCAGGTCGTGCAGGCGAAGGACGGCAGCGTCACCGTGAAGCTGGTCCTGAACGAGAGGGGCGGAGAGCTCTCGCCGCCGAAGCGCGCCATGGTCCAGTCGGTGTTCGATCGCTACCTGCCCGGCGTCTCGTTCACGATCCAGATCGTGGACGACATCCCGCTGACCGCCGGCGGCAAGCGTCGCCTCGTGATGACCGAGATGCCTTGACGGCGTCTTTCGCCGCGGCGGTAGGCCTCACAAGGCGAGCAGCACCTGCTCGCCGGCGATGTTCGAGACCTCGGCGTACATGCCCTTGGTACCGGCCGGCGCCTGGAACACGACGACACACGAGATCTTGTCGCCGGCGTCGTCACCGGACTGGGAGCAGGTCTCGAGGCCGGCGTAGAACGCGTCGTTGGTGGCGTCGCGATCCATCGGGTTGCGCTGCTTGTCGGCGGTCCAGAGCGCGAAGTCCAGATACATGACGGCCTTGGCGGTGCTCTTGCGCGTGAACGTGTAGCTCACGCGGGCGTGATCGCCGTCCTGCACGGCGCCGGCGGTGCAGACGTGCCAGCCCGCGATGTCGCCGCACGTCTGCGTCGGCCCATGGGCTGACTTGTTGCCGCATCCACCGGCGATGAATGGGACCAGCAGCGATGACAACACGAGCGCGGTGCGCATGCCGACATTCTCCGCTGTGGCGCCGGGTCGCCACAAGCTGCCGCGTCAGAGCGCGCCCAGCTCGACGCGCACTCCGGCCGAGGCCGACAGGTAGTTGCCCCAGTTGTCGATCGCCTGGGCGGGCACCTCCGCGCCGCCGCCGAGAAGGCGCAGCGTGACGTAGGCGTCCACACCGCCGCGCACCGAGCGGCCGGCGCTCAGGGCGACATCGTAGAGGGCGCCGCTCGTGTCGCCGACCAGTCCGAAGGTCGAGAGCGCGTCGGCCTCCAGACGACCCCACGTCCTGGCGCCGGGCTGGTAGGTGGCCCGTAGCTTCAGCGCGCCGACGGGACCGATGTCGGTCTGCGCGGCGTGCTGCATGCCGTCGACGGACGTGAAGGCGACGAGCGCGCTGCGGATCTGCAGCGACGCGCCGGCCTCCAGCTGCCAGGCGCCGCGCGGGAGGATGCCGTAGAGATACGAGAGCCTGAACCCATCGAAGACGTAGCGGTGATCGACGACGGTTCCGGCGGCGAACATCTCGTCGCGGAACTGCAGGTCCTCGGGAAGCGCGACGCGCGTCGTCAGCTCGAAGGGCGCATACAGCGCGACGAGCGCGTGACGGCCCGACTTCAGCTCGACGCTCGCTCGCTGGGTGACGACCAGCGTGTCCTGCTGGCCCACGTCGCCGGCCTCGTACGGTGTACCAGCCTCGCCGTAGCGACCGTCGTTCTGGGCCACGTACGCGGGGCCACTCTCGTACGCCAGGATCACGCGCGGGCTGGCCGTCGCAGCGATGGGGCAGAGCGAGACGGCGAGCGATAGCAGGAGGGAGCGCATGTCTCTGCACCGATGCGAGAAACGAGCCGGAGGTTACCGGGGCGCTCGGCCCGACAGCTCCGCCAGGGGATGATGGAGGCGAGCGTGAATCAGAAGAGCGCAGACCACGTGCGCTCGAGGCACCACATCATGGCGAAGGCGCCGATGGCGTGAGCGGCGATGGTGCGGAGCGGCGGGGAGGCGGTAAGCGCGAGGCGGCGCGCGAGACGAGACGAGGCGGTCGTGGCCGCGATGAAGGCGACGACGAGGGCGACGACGAGGGCGAGCTGGCCGAGCTCGATGCCGAGGTTGAAGGCGGCAAGCGCGAGGGCGAGGTCGGCGCCGGCGAGGCCCGCGCCGGCAAGCGCGCCGGCGAAGCCCAGGCCGTGGATGCCCCCGAAGGCGGCGGCGAGGAGCCAGGTGGAGCGACCGTTCGCTGCGTCCGGTGCATCGCGTCCGGTGGGCGCGGCGGGGTCGAGGGCACGGAGCGCGACGATCACGAGCGTGAGCGCGATGAGGATCTCGACGGGCGCCGGTGGAACGACGACGAGACCGAGGGTCGCGAGGGCGAGGGTCAGGCTGTGGCCGGCGGTGAACGCGGTCAGCGCGAGCGCGCGGGCGCGCAGGCCGCGGACCACGAGCAAGAGGCCGAGCAGGAACAACTCGTGATCGAGGCCGAAGAGGAGGTGCTCGACGCCGAGCCCGACGTGGTCGGTGAGCACGCGGGTCCACGGCGTCGACGCGGGCAGCGTGACGCGCGACCGCGACGGACCGAGCACCTCGCGCACCACGCCGCCGCCGGCGAGGTGCACGCGCACGAGCGCGATCGTGTCGCGTTCGGCGAGCCCGTCGAGGCCGAGCGTCGCGCCCTCGAGCGATCGTCCCCCGCAGGTCAGCTCGAAGCGCTCGACGCGCGCACCGTCGGCGATCTCGCGCGCGCCCGGATGCGCGGCGCAGCCGGCGGGCCAGATCGGCGTGAGCACCGCGCCCTCGGGCGTCTCGAGGCGAGCCGTGGCGACGCCCGGCGCCCGCTCGTCGAGCTGGAGCGACGACGGCGCGAGCGCGTGCGCGGCGGCGCGCGTGGTGCCGAACGCGGCGAGCGCCACGAACGCCGCGACGATGGCGCCGACGATGCCGATGCGGGCGACGACGCCGATCCGGCCAAGGACGCCGCCGACCACCAGGCGCGCTCGTCTCACGGCGTCACCCCGCTGGTCGCGCGCACCTCGCGAACGATCACGCGGCGGCGCGCGACGAGCTCGTCGATCGCGCGGCGGAGATCTTCCTCGTGTCGATCGTGCGCCCAGTCGCGCGCCACGCGCATCGCGACAGCATCGTGGGTTGCCGTGGCATCGCGGCTGGCCACGTCGTCGGCCGCGCGCACCGGCTCGCGCCACACCACGTGCGCTCCGAACGTGCCCGTCACCGGGCCGGACCAGCGACCCGCCGGAAGCTCGGCGAGGCGCGCGGCGAAGCCGGGGCCGAAGCGCGCGTCGATCATCGAGGGCGTGCCGCTCATGCCTGCCGGCAAGAGCGACGGGTCGCCGCCGACCACGCCGGGGCCCGCGCCCACGAGCGAGGCAGCGAGCGCGCGTGCGTCGGCATCGGCGCGCGCGCCGTGTCGGGCCGTCGTCACCGCGCGCTGGCGGAACGAGATCCACGGCGGATCGTAGCGCGTCGCGTGCGCGCTCCGGTACGCCCCCAGCTCGGCCGCGGTCGGCGCGCGCGTCACGGTCCGCGTCCGCACCAGCTCGCGGCCGATCCACGCCAGACGTGCGCGCATCACGGGATCGATCGCCGCGAGAGTCCGCGCCAGCACCTCGCCGCTCTCGGCGTCGCCGTTCTCGGCGTCGCCGTTCTCGGCGTCGCCGTCGGTGCGCGCACCACCGTAGCCGGCCGCGCCCGCGGCTTCGCGCAGGCGATCGCGCACCACGGGATCCCCGAGCGGCCAGCCCGCACGCATCGCCTCGTCGACGAGCGCAGCGTCGACGATGGCGCGACGGACCGCGTCGGCGTCGGTCGCGGACGCGACCTGGACGACGAGCGGCGGTCCCGCGTCGTGCACCGGAAACAGAAGGCGCCGGCCTGCGAGCAGCAACGCGCCCAGCACCAGGAAGCGCACGACCAGAACGAGACGGCCAGCGCGCGGCCCGACGGCGGACCGAGGCGTCGTCACGGCGCACCGGGCGCGACGGCCGCACTGGCCACGCCGGTCCAGATCGGGCTGCTCCACGCGCGTTCCTGGATCGTCGCCTCCATGTCGGGATCGCAGCAGCCCGCGAGCTCCGGTGGCACGCCGCCCGCCGCCGCGCAATCGACGCCGAGCGCGTTGCATGCCGCCGTGTGCCAGCGGCAGCTCGGATTCTCGACCGCACGCGCGTAGTAGAACGCGCGCGACGACGGGTCGTAGCTGGGATCGCGCCACACCGCACACAGCTCGTCGGCGCCGGCGCCGGTCGGCGTGCACGTCGCGAGATCGACGCCGGCGCCGTTGCTCGCGTCGCCCGCGACCTCGAAGACCTGGAACCGCGGCGTGTCCCCGTCGAGCCAGCCCTTCACGATCTGCACGCGCTGGAGCGGCATCCCGGGACGCGACGCCGAGCCCGGATCTCGCTGCGCCCACACCGCGAAGGCCGGCGCCGCGACCTCCGCCGGCAGATCCGCGCCCATCGGCACGCCGGTCGCGTACCCGCGCGCCGCGAAGTCGGGCTGCGCGCACAGATCGTCGGCGTAGTCGCCCGCGAAGAAGCGCAGCACGATGCGCGGCCCGCTGGTGCCGTAGGCCTCGCGCCGCCGCATCGCCGCGAACAGCGCCTCGCGCGAGTTCTCCTCGGCCCACAGCACCGCGAGCCCGCCCGGATTGAACCACGCGAGGTCGGCGAGTCGGTCGGGACGCCAGTCGGTCGCGGCGGCGCCCGCGCCCCCGTGCCCGGCGAACGTCTGCTCGTCGACGGCGCCGGGGATCGACTGGTGCGTGTCCGTCGACGCGACGATTCCGTACGCGAACGGGTTGGTGCCGAGCTGCGCGCCGAGCGCGAGCCCCTGCCCTAACGCGTCGCGAACGTAGTCGCGCGGGTTGGCCGGCACCCGATCACCGCCGAGCGTCGCCGCCGACAGTGTGTGGTACGGGGACTTCTCGAAGCTGCACAGCGGGTCGCCGCCCTCGGCCTGCTCCGGCAGGCACTCCGAGTCACTCTTGTGCTGGAACACCTCGACCAGCGGCTCCATCGCGGCGCGCGTACGCACGTAGTCGGCGTCGAACGGCGAGCCGTCGCGGCGCAGCTGGTCGAACATGAGCCCGCTCGAGAGGTTGCTGTTGTGCGGGATCGTGAGCACGTCGCATGCCGAGTCGCCGTCGGTGCACTGGCGCGCGAGCGCCGCCCACAGATCCTCGGGGTCGTCGCTGTCGAAGTACGTGAAGGGCGTCCGCGGCACGACGTGATTGCGGAAGATGACGTTGCGATGCAGGTTGCGCGTCCCCGGCGAGCCCGACCACTCGTACGCGACGAAGCTCGTGAACTGGCATGCCGGCGTCCGGTCGTACGCGCCTTCCGCGGTCGTCTGGACCTGCGCCCACGCGTCGAGCGTCGCCTGCGGGCAGCCGTTGTCGGTGCACGGCGCCGGCGCGATCGCGCCCTCGAGCGACAGCGCCGCGTTGAGCCCCAGGAACGCGGCGGACGGGCTGTTGCGGTAGTTGACGCAGTTGGGGTGATCGTAGCCGGCCGACCCCGGCGTCGTGCACGTCTGCATCAGTCCGAGAAACTCGGCATGATCGGTCAGCGCCACGAAGTCGAGCGGTCGCGCGAGCTGGAGCGAACGCGCCGCTCCGCCCTGCGCATCGTAGGGTGGCAGCCCCACCGACTCGCCGCGCGCGAACCGGTACGCGTCCACCGGTCCGAGCTGCGTGCCCTTGAGATTCGCGTCGAGCGAGAGCGACGTGTGCACGTGGAGATCGCCGAAGAACGGCCGCCGTGTCGGATCGTTGTCGGCGCACCGGCCGAGCACCTCGATCCGCGGATCGGGATCGCTCCCGCACGCCACCGCCGCCACGATCGAGGTGCAGGCGAGGAGCGAGCGCGCGTTCATGCGCGCGCATCTTACGCGACCTCAGCGACTGTCTGAGCGAGCCCGACGCGCCTCTCTCACCGTCCACGGGTGACGTCGATCGAAGTACCCAATGACTAACCCATGAGCGTTCGCGTTTGCGGGCATTCTACCGCGCATGGGATGGAATCGCTCCGCGGCGCTGGCCGTGGTCTGCCTCGCGTTCGCTGGTCTCGCGGCTTGTGGTGACAACCTGAAGCCGAACCTGGATCTCGACGACGACGGAATCTTCGACGACGTGGACAACTGTCCGGACGTGAGCAACCCGGCGCAGGAGGATCGCGATGCCGACCACGTCGGCGATGTCTGCGACGCGTGTCCCGACGATGCGACGAACGCCGGCGGCTGCGGAGAGAATCCCGAAGACCAGACCATCACCTTCACCTCGACGGCGCCGGTCGGCGCAGTGGTGGCGGGCGCGACGTACACGGTGACCGCGACCGCCAGCTCGGGGTTGCCGGTCGCGTTCACGATCGACGCGAGCGCGTCGGCGGTCTGCACCATCGCGGGTGCCACCGTCTCGTTCGTCGGCGCCGGTGACTGCGTCATCGACGCCAATCAGGCGGGCAGCGCGGACTTCAACGCGGCGCCCCAGGTGCAGCAGACGTTCGCCGTCGGACGTGGAGCGCAGACGATCACGTTCACCTCGACGGCGCCGGCGAACGCGACTCCGGGCGGCGCGGCCTACGCCGTGACCGCGACCGCGACCTCGGGCTTGCCGGTGACGTTCACGATCGACGCGAGCGCATCGTCCATCTGCACCTTCGCGGGCGGCACGGTCTCGTTCATCGGCGTCGGTGATTGCGTCATCAACGCCGATCAGCCCGGCGACGCCAACTACACCGCGGCGCCGCAGGTGCAGCAGACGTTCGCCGTCGGCCGCGCAGCACAGACCATCACGTTCACCTCGACCGCGCCGGCCGCCGCGGCCGTCAGCGGCGCGACCTACACCGTCACCGCGATCGCCAGCTCCGGGCTGCCGGTCAGCTTCGCCATCGACGCGAGCGCGTCCGCCGTCTGCACCCTCGCGGGCGCGACGGTGTCGTTCATCGGCGCGGGGACGTGCGTCATCAATGCCAACCAGGCAGGCGACGCGACCTTCCAGCCCGCGCCTCAGGTGCAGCAGGCCTTCACGGTCGGCCGCGGCGCGCAGACCATCACCTTCACGTCGACGGCGCCGGCCGCGGCGGCGGTCGGCGATGCACCGTACACGGTGACCGCGACCGCGAGCTCCGGGTTGCCGGTCAGCTTCACGATCGACGCGAGCGCGGCTTCGGTGTGCACCATCGCGGGCGCGGCGGTCTCGTTCGTCGGCGCGGGCACGTGCGTCATCAACGCCGACCAGGCCGGCGACACCAACTTCCTGCCGGCGACGCAGGTGCAGCAGTCGTTCACCGTCGGCCGCGGGGCGCAGAGCATCGCCTTCACGTCGACCGCGCCGGCCGCCGCGGCGGTCGGTGGCGCGACCTACACCGTCACCGCCACCGCGAGCTCCGGGTTGCCGGTCAGCTTCACGATCGACGCGAGCGCGTCCGCCGTCTGCACGATCGCCGGCGCGACGGTGTCGTTCATCGGCGCCGGTACGTGTGTCATCGACGCCGACCAGGCGGGCGATGCCAACTTCCTGCCCGCGGCGCAGGTGCAGCAGTCGTTCGCGGTCGGCCGCGGCGGCCAGGTCATCCTGTTCACGTCGTCGCCGCCGGTCGGCGCGCTGGTCGGCGATGCACCGTATACGGTGACCGCGACCGCGAGCTCCGGGCTGCCGGTCACCTTCACGATCGACGCGAGCGCGTCCGCGGTGTGCACCATCGCGGGCGCAGCGGTCTCGTTCGTCGGCGCGGGCACGTGCGTCATCAACGCCGACCAGGCCGGCGACGCCAACTTTCAGCCCGCCACGCAGGCGCAACAGTCGTTCTTCGTCGGTCGCGGCGGCCAGACCATCACCTTCACGTCGACCGCGCCGACCGCCGCCACCGTCGGCGGCGCGACGTACACCGTGACCGCGACCTCGAGCTCGGGGCTGCCGGTCGCGCTGACGATCGACGCGAGCGCGGGCACGGTGTGCACCATCGCGGGCCCCACGGTGTCGTTCATCGGCGCCGGCACCTGCTTGATCGACGCCAACCAGGCGGGGAACGCCGACTTCGAGGCCGCCGCGCAGGTGCAGCAGACGTTCACGGTCGGCGCCGGCGCGCAGACCATCACCTTCACCTCGACGGCGCCCGCCGCCGCCACCGTCGGCGGCGCGACCTACTCCGTGACCGCCACCGCGAGCTCCGGGCTGCCGGTCGCGCTCACCATCGATGCGAGCGCCAGCGGCGTGTGCACCATCGCCGGCTCCACCGTGTCGTTCATCGGCGCCGGCTCGTGCGTCATCGACGCCAACCAGGCCGGCGACGCCAACTACGGCGCGGCGCCCCAGGTCCAGCAGACGTTCAACGTCGGCCGCGGCGCGCAGACCATCACCTTCACCTCGACGGCGCCGGCCTCCGCCACCGTCGACGGTCCGACCTACACCGCGACGGCCACGGCCACCTCGGGCCTCCCGGTCGCCCTCACGATCAATCCGCTCGCCAGCGGCGTGTGCACCATCACCGGCTCGACGGTCTCGTTCATCGGCGCGGGGACGTGCGTCATCGACGCCAACCAGCCCGGCGACGCGAACTACAACGCCGCGCCGCAGGCCCAGCAGACGTTCAGCGTCGGTCGCGGCGCGCAGACCATCGCGTTCACGTCGACCGCGCCGGCGGCCGCCACCGTCGGCGGCGCGACCTACACCGTGACCGCCACCGCGAGCTCCGGTCTCCCGGTCACCTTCACGATCGATCCACTCGCCGCCGGCGTGTGCACCATCGCCGGCTCGACGGTCTCGTTCATCGGGAACGGGACGTGCGTCATCGACGCCAACCAGGGCGGCAACGCCAACTACAACGCCGCGCCGCAGATCCAGCAGACGTTCGGCGTCGGCCGCGGCAACCAGACCATCGCCTTCACGTCGACCGCGCCGGCCGCCGCTACCGTCGGCGGCGCGACCTACACGGTCACGGCCACCGCGACCTCGGGGCTGGCGGTCACGTTCACGGTCGACGCGAGCGCGAGCAGCGTGTGCACCATCGCCGGCTCGACCGTGTCGTTCGTCGGCGCCGGCTCGTGCGTCATCAACGCCAACCAGGCCGGCAATGCCAACTACAACGCCGCGTCGCAGGTCCAGCAGACGTTCAACGTCGGCGCCGGTGCGCAGACCATCGCCTTCACGTCCACGGCTCCGTCCGCCGCCACGGTCGGCGGCGCGACCTACACCGTCACCGCCACCGCCACGTCGGGCCTCCCGGTCGCGTTCACGATCGATGCGAGCGCGAGCAGCGTATGCACCATCGCCGGCTCGACCGTGTCGTTCGTCGGCGCTGGCTCGTGCGTCATCGACGCCAACCAGGCCGGCAATGCCAACTACAACGCCGCGCCGCAGGTCCAGCAGACGTTCAGCGTCGGCGCCGGTGCACAGACCATCATCTTCACCTCGCTGACGCCGGGCGCCGCCACCGTCGGCGGCGCGACCTACACCGTCACGGCCACCGCGACCTCGGGCCTGCCGATCACGTTCACGATCGACGCGCTCGCCAGCGGCGTGTGCACCATCGCCGGCTCGACCGTGTCCTTCGTCGGCGCCGGCACCTGCGTCATCAACGCCAACCAGGCCGGCAACGCCAACTACAACCCGGCGCCGCAGGTGCAGCAGTCGTTCGCGGTCGCGCGCGCCAACCAGACCATCACGTTCACGTCGACCGCGCCCGTCGCCGCCACCGTCGGCGGCCCGACCTACGCTGTGACCGCCACCGCCAGCTCGGGGCTCGCCGTCACGTTCGCGATCGATCCGCTCGCGAGTGGCGTGTGCACGATCGCCGGCGCCACCGTCTCGTTCATCGGCCAAGGCACGTGCGTCATCAACGCGAACCAGGCCGGCAACGCCAACTACAACGCCGCGCCGCAGGTCCAGCAGACGTTCGCGGTCAGCCGCCAGACCCAGACCATCACCTACACCTCGACGGCACCGGCCGCCGCCACCGTTGGCGGTACGACGTACACGGTGACCGCCACCGCCAGCTCGGGGCTCGCGGTCACGTTCTCGGTCGACGCGAGCGCAAGCGGCGCGTGCGCCATCGCCGGCTCGACGGTGACGTTCGTGACCTCCGGCACCTGCGTCATCAACGCCAACCAGGCCGGCAACGCCACCTACGATCCGGCGCCGCAGGCACAGCAGTCATTCGCGGTCGCGCGCGCCAACCAGACCATCACCTTCACGTCGACACCGCCGGCCGCCGCGGTCATCGGGGGCACGTACACCGTCACGGCCACCGCGTCGTCGGGCCTGACGGTGACGTTCGCCATCGACGCCTCGGCCAGCGCCATCTGCTCGCTCAGCGGCGCGATCGTCACGTTCAACACCACCGGTACCTGCGTCATCAACGCCAACCAGGCCGGCGACATCAGCTACAACGCGGCGCCGCAGGCGCAGCAGTCGTTCACCGTCGGGCCGGCGCTGGCCGCCGACACCTACGCCGTCGTCGGCAACACGCAGCTCGTCGCCGACGGCCACTCGACGCCGACCACGCCGCACACGATCGACAGCGCGTCGGTCCTCGACAACGACAGCGGCGGAACCGTCGCCGTCACCGCCGCCACCAACGCCGTCACCACGGGCAACGGCCGGATCACGATCAACGCCGCCGGCGCCTTCACGTACACGCCGCCGGTCGGCGCGTCGTCGGGCACCGACACGTACCTCTACACCGCGACCTCCGGCGGCGTGTCACGCACGGCCACCATCACCTTCAACATCTCGAACATCGTCTGGTACGTGAACAACACGGCCTCGGGGACCCGCGATGGTCGCTCGAACACGCCGTTCTCGGGCCTCGGCGTGGGCGCCGGCAACCTCGGCGCCAGCGCGGCGGCCGGCGCGTACATCTACGTGGCGCGCGGCGTCGGCAACACCGCCGGCGCACACACGCTCCTCGCCAACCAGCGGCTGATCGGCGCGGGCGCCACGCTCTCCGTCGGCGGCTTGCTCGTCGCCGGCAACGCGGCCGACCCGCCCATCCTCGCCGGCACGCTCTCCGCCACCGGCGTCGCCGGGGTCGTCGTGAACGGCGTGCGGATGTCGACCGGCACCTCGATCGCGGTGAACCTGGTCAACACCGACGGCCAGTTCACCTTCCGGCGCATCGACGCCAGCGGCGGTGCCAACGCGATCGTCTGGAACAACGCCACCGCCGCGCTGCCCACCAGCAGCTTCACCATCACCGGCGACGGCGCCAACACGGCCCAGGGCGGCAACGGCTCCGGCGGCGTGATGTCCGGCATGGTCGGCGCGGATGGAGCGATCGCCGGCAGCGCGATCTACCTGAACAACGTCGGGAACGTCGTGCTGCGCCGGGTCTCCATCAACGGCAACATGGCGAACTACGCGATCCGCGGGTTGCGCGTGAACGGCTTCACGCTGGAGTACTCGAACATCGACGGCAACTACGGCACCGCGGCGTCGCTGGCCGCGCCCAACACCGCGGGTGAAGGCGCGATCTACTTCGGCGACACCGCGACCAACGGCCTGTCGACCTCCGGCACCTTCACGAGCAACATCATCGCCGGTGGTCGTGGCCGCAACCTGTCGATCATCAACACCACCGCCGGGACTACCAGCCTTTCCTTCCGCAGCAACCAGTTCGGCCTCACGCAGAACTTTGCCGACGCCGGCCACAGCCTGGCCGTGGAGGCGCGGGGCGCCGCGGTCATCAACACCGTCATCGGCGGCACCGTCGCCGAGGCCAACACGTTCGCCGGCACGCCCGGCGATCAGGTCAACATCACCGGTCAGGCCGGCACGCTCATGGACGTGCAGCTCCGCAGCAACACGATGCAGAACGTCCATCCCAGCAACCTCGCGGGCGGCGGCGGTCTGACCCTGAGCACGCAGGGCACCATGACCTTCAACGTCGACGGCAATAGCCTGCGCGGCGCCAACGGCAACGCGATCACGCTGGAGAAGGCGAGCGCCGGTGCGCTGCTGTCGGGCCGGGTGACCAGCAACACCATCGGTCAGGCCGGCGTCCCTCTGTCGTGCTCGGGGGCCGGCAGCGGCCTCTTCCTGTCCGCCGCCGGCACCGGCACCGTCACGCTGGCCGTCCTCGACAACCAGATCCGCAACTGTTCCGCCATGGGCCTCTACCTCGACAACACCGACGGCTCCTACACCGTGAACCTCACCGTGCAGGGCAACGTCATCGCACAGGCCGCGACCGCGAGCGCGCTGATGGCGCTCAGCAACGGCGGGCCGAGCTCGAGCGATACGATCAACGTCTGCGCCGTCCTCGGCGGCGCAACCGCCACGCAGAGGAACACGTTCACCGCGCCCTTCGGGGTCGACGTCTTCCTGGGTGCCAGCGGAGCGGCTGCCGGCCACACCTTCAACCTGCCGGGCTACGTCGGCAGCAACCCAGGGAACGTGCAGACGTTCGTCTCGGGCAACAACTCCATCGGCGGCGGCGCGAGCTACTTCGCCTACACCGATGTGGGGGTGCCCGCCTCTGCCTTCACGGGCAGCGGGACGTCGTGCCCGCTGCCGCCGTGAGCGGCTACGCGAAGACGGCTTCGTAGCGCATCCCGACGGCGTCGGCGCCGAGCGGGACGAGGAAGATCTCGAGCGTCCCGAGCACCGCGTGCGCGAGCGCGTAGGTGCCTTGCGGCAGGTGGCCGGGCACCGCCGGCGTGCGGAAGCGCAGCGCGAACGGCGGGCGCGGGGACGACGGTGCCGCGGGCAGCGCCTCCACGCCGAGCAGCTCGAGCTCGAGGACACCGTCGGTCAGCGCGAGCGCGAACCGGCTGCCGACGTGGGGCGCGAACGTCTCCGCGGTCGCGCTGGCGAGGTCGACCGACATCTCAGCCGACGAAGAGCTGGCCATCGCCGGCCAGGGTCACGTAGCTCGCCGCGCTGGTCAGCGGCACGGTGTCGATACGCCGGCCGCCGCGATCGAAGACCGCGAGCTCCGGGCGCGCGCGATCCGCGACGTAGACCTCCTCGCCGTCGGTGGCGACGCCGTAGGGCAGGATCCAGTCGCCGTCGAAGGCGCGCACGACCGAGCCGTCGTCGCGAAGCTCGACGACCTGCCGCAGGCCGACGTCGGCGACCAGCAGCCGATCGCCCGCCGCCGCCAGGCTGCGCGGCGACATCACCGCATCTCCGCCGAAGCGGCGGACGACCGCGCCGTCGGCCGAGAGCTCGACGAGCTCGCCGTTCCCGGTGTCGGCCACGAACAACCGGCCGCCGCTGGCGGTGATGCCGCTCGGGTACCGAAGCTCGCCCTCGGCGAGGACGGCCTGGCAGGTGCCGTCGCGATCGAACGCCTGCACGCGATGGTTGCCCAGATCGACAACGTAGGCGAGCGGACCGACGAGGACGATGGCCAGCGGATAGTTCAGCTGACCACGCTCGCGGCCGAGCCCACCGACGCGACGGACGCTGCCGTCCGGCGACGTCACGAGCATGTGATGACGATCGGGCGCGAGCTCGAAGCGCGTGCCATCGCTCGCGATCGCGAGCGGCCCGGGGCTGCCCTCGACCAGCATCGGCCCGGTGCTCGTGCAACCCGTCACCGGGAGCATGGACACCGCGATGCCGCTCGCGCTCAGTCGCAGGAAATCTCGTCGATCCATGGTCATGGTCCTTTCCAGCGCATCCGGTAGTACACGCCGGTGTCTTCCTCGTGAACGAAGCCGAGCCGCTGGTACAACCGCAACGCCGGGTTGAACCGCTCCACGTGGATGCTGACGCTGCCCGTGGCTTGCGCCAGCACCGCACGCAGGAGCGCGGTGCCGAGCCCCTGGCCGCAGCATTCCGGAACCAGGGCGATGTCGACCACGCGCAGATCGCCGTCGCCCCAGAACAGGATCAGGCGGCCGATCCGCTGACCGTCGCGCTCGAGGACGAGGAACTCGGCCTCGGCGTAGTGAAGATCGTAGTGGTGCGTCTGCGCGTCGAACTGCGATCGCAGGAACGCGCGCTTCGCGTCGTCGGGCCACGGCACCGGCGCGAGCTCGGCGGCCCGCGTCGACGCGTACAGCGAGGCGAGGAACTCGAGATCCGCCGCCGTCCGCGGCCGCGCGGTCAGCGTGTCTGGAGCGACGAACCTCACGGGTGCGGCGGGAAGATTCCCTGCAGCGCGATGCAGTAGTTGACGACGTTGTAGGGCTGGAGGTTGTTGTGAGGGAGCCCGCCACCCGCGGGCGTGAGCGCCTGCGGCGCCATCGTCGTCGCGCTGCCGGCCGCGCCGTACGCGTTGCCGCTCGCCGGCCGCGTGTAGCCGACGGTCGCGCTCGGCGTCGCGACGCCACCGAGCGGCGTGGTCGAGGCGTTGACCTGGTGGCTGTGGAACGGAATCTCCGACTCGAGGAGCGTGACCGTCGCAGAACCGCCGATCTGACCGAGGTCGTACAGCGACAACCCGGGCCCCTGCCCGGCGCCGACCGGCACCGAGCCCTGGAGGTCGGGGAGCGCGAAGGTCGACTTGCCATCGCCGCCGTACGTCGTGCCCAGCAGCGAGAACAGCGCGGTGTTCTGGGCGAGCGGAAGCAGCTGCCCGTTGCACTGGGCCCAGCCCGACGGTGCGAAGTTGAATCCGAACATGCGGATCTCGGCGACGAACTGATCTGCCATGGTCGCTCCTAGGTCGGATTCGGGAAGATCCCGAACATCGAGATGATGTAGTTGATGACGAGGTACGGCTGCATGTTCTCGTGCGGCTGACTGCCACCGGTCGGCGCGAGCGTGCTCGCGCTCATCTGCGCCGTGGCCCCGGGCACTCGATACAGCTTGGTGGCGGCGGCGCCCGTCACCGCGTTGGCGGGGCTCGACAGGGTCGGGACGTCCGTCGACGCCAGCACCTGATGGCTGTGGGCTGGAATCTGGTTGGTCGACAGCGTGACGGTCTCGGCGCCGCCGGTCTCGGCGAGGATGTAGCTGCCGCCGCCGCCGGTGCCGGCGTGGATCGGCACCCGACTCTGCAGGTCAGGCAGCGCGAACGTGCTCTCGCCGTCGCCGCCGTAGGTCGTGCCGATCAGCTGGAACAACACCTCGTTCTCCGAGATGGCGAGGAGCTGGCCGTGGCAGAACTCCCAGCCCGCGGGTGCGAAGTTGCCCGCGAACATCCGGATCTCGCCGACAAAAGGTTGCGACATCGGGGCGTCTCCTCAGGGGCGCAGCGGGAAGTTGGGGCTGGTGATCGCGATGCAGAACATCAGCGCGAGATACGGCTGCCGGTTCTCGTGCGCCTGCGATCCGCCGACGCTGGTGACGGTCGACGGAACCAGCGCGGCCAGGTTCGTCGCCGGCGCGTACTGGTTGTTCGCGACCGCGAGGCGGTTGCCAGTCGGAACGTTGGTGGTAGCGGCGCCGGTCAGCGCGCCGACCGCGTGGCTGTGCGTCGGCAGCTCGATCTGCGTCACGGTGTGCGCGGCCTCGCCGCCGGTCTGACCTTGCGAGAAGCCCGGGCCGACGTGCATCGCGACCCGTCCGCGCAGGTCGGGCAATGCGAACGTGGTCTGCCCGTTCCCTCCATATGTCGTGCCCAGCAACGAGAACAGCGCCTGGTTCTGGTTGATCGGCAGAAACTGGCCGTTGCACTGCGCCCAGCCTTGCGGCGCGAAGTTGAAGCTCATCAGCCTGATCTCGGCGAGAAAAGGTGTCCCCACGAAGAGCAGTTTACCCGGATCCCGATCCGCTCCCGCGCGGTTCGTCGATCAACAACCCCGTCGCTACCCTACGAATCTCGTGGTGAATGCTGCGTGAATGATGCCCCCGGCGACCGCGAGCAGCGCGATGGTTTGCAGCGCCATGCGCTCGAGCACTCCACGGATGACACCAGATCAGTCGGCTTCGGACCGAAGTGCAACGGAAGTGAAGCACGTGCTTCATTCGTGAAGCACAAGCTGATCTCACCATGATCTCACGCAGCTCCCGCCGCACGGAACGGTGGCAGGAGACGCTGGTGAAGGTCGGATGAATCGCTCGTGTGTCTCTTTCCGCGCGTTTCGGTGCGGCACGAGAGGTGCTCTCTCGCTGGGCGGATGATGAGTCTCGCGATCTCCCACGCGGGTCCGCGGTACCGTCTTCTCGCGAAGTGGGCGAGCGGCGGGATGGCGGACGTCTACGTTGCACGGCATGCCGGGCCCACGGGGTTCGACAAGGTCGTCGCGCTCAAGCTCCTGCGCGAGCCCGACGACAGCCACGGCTTCCGGGCCATGTTCCTCGAGGAGGTTCGCACCGCGGCGCTGCTCAACCACCCGGGCATCGTGCAGACGTTCGACGCCGGCGAGCTCGACGACCGCCTGTACATGGCGATGGAGTTCGTCGCAGGCGAGACGCTCGGGCGGTTCGCGCGGGCGGTCATCAACAGCGCGGGCTCGTTTCCGTGCGAGCTCGCGCTCGCGATCGTGCGCGACCTCGCCAACGCGCTGGAGTACGCGCACACGCTGGCCAACCTCGACGGCACCCCGCTCCAGCTGGTCCATCGCGACGTGAGCCCGTCGAACGTCCTGGTGTCGTTCGACGGGATGGTGAAGCTGCTCGATTTCGGGATCGCCAAGGTCGCGACGCAGGCGCAGCTCACCGGCGCCGGCATCATCAAGGGCAAGTTCTCGTACATGGCGCCCGAGCAGGCGCGCGGCGAGCACATCGACCAGCGCGCCGACGTCTACTCGCTCGGCCTCGTCCTGTGGCAGCTGCTCGTGGGGCGCATGGCGTTCCACGCGGGCTCCGACGCCGAGCTCCTGCGCATGGTGATCGCGCCGCGGCTGGAAGCGCCGTCGCGTGCGGGCGCGGCGTGCTCGGAGGAGATCGACGAGATCGTGATGTCGGCGGTGGCCCCGTCTCCGGAGGATCGCTACCAGACCGCCGGTGAGTTCGCGACGGCGCTCTCCCGCTACCTGACGCGGCGCGCGGCCGGGTTCGACGGGACCAAGGTGCTGCGTGGCCTGATGGGCGCGCACTTCCGCGAGCGGCGCGAGCGGCTGACGCAGCTCATCCGCAACTCGAAGCAGGACGTGGCGCTCGAGGATGTCGATCATCTCGCGCACCAGCCGTCGATCCGCACGCCGACCCCGCGCAAGGCGAGCCTCGACGGGAGCCAGTTGGGCGCAGCGAGCACGTTCACGACGGGCACGCTCGACGCGGTCGTCCCGGTCACCGTGGCGCCGACGACGACGCACGCACCGTCGACGCGCGGCCGATGGCCGACGGTGGTGCTCACGGCCGTGGTGGTCGCGTTCGCGAGCTACGTCGCGTTGCACGAGACGGGATCGCCCGTCGAGTCGGCGTCGCCGCAGCCACAGACGCAGCCGCAGGCGCAGCTCCAGCCGCAGCCGCAGCCGCAGCCGCAGCCGCCGCCGCCGCCGCCGCGGGAAGTGCCGCCCCAGCGGGCCGTGGACGAGACGACGGTGGTCGCGATGGCCGCCGCCGAACCGGAACCCGAACCCGAACCCGAGCCGGAACCGACCCCCGCGCCCGCGCCCGCGGCTGCGGCCCCGCGGCGTGTGGTCCCGCCGAAGCCCGGCGCGCGTCCGCAGCCGACCCGCGCGAGCGCGACGCGCGATGCACGATCGAACGCCGCGGCGCGCCCCGCCGCGACGCGCGCCGCGATGGTCGCCGCTCCGCCACTCGCCGCGACGGCCGACGAGCCCCGGACACCCGCCGCGATCGAGCCGCGCGAGGCGTCGTCGCCGCCGCCGAGCCCGATCGACGCCGGCGTGACGCCGTCGCGGCCGGAGCGCCGCCCCGCGCCCGTCCAGACCGCGGGCTCGTTCGACGCCGTCCCGCGCGTGACCCGCGTCTCCGTCGACGGCTCGTTGCCGAGCTCGGAGATCCGGACCGCGATGGCGCGCGCGCAGTCGGCGCTACGCGACTGCTACCGCGGGGCCGCCCGTCGCGCCGCGAAGACACCGGCGTTCGCCATCAAGGTCTCGTTCGAGATCGACGAAGCTCGCGCCGCGCGCAGCGTGCGCATCAGCGGCGACGCGCTCGGGCTTTCATCATGTGTGGGGGACGCGCTGTCCAGCATGCGGACGCGCGTCGCACCGGACGTCGGAACGGTCGCGGTGACCGCGGTCATCTCGTTCGACCCCGTCGACTGAAGCAAGGAGAGAAACCATGACTCCGAGAAACCTCGCGCTCGCGCTGGTGATCGCTGCACCGCTGTCCGCGGTCGGCATCGCATGGCCGCAGCCTTCCCAACCCGCGCCCGTGCCGACGCCCTCGCCGGCGCCGCCGCCGACGCCACAGCCGGAGCCCGAGCCGACGCCGCTTCCAGCCGTCGAGCCGACGCCGGCGCCCGAGCCGGAGGCGAAGCTCGAGCCCGAAGCGGTGCCGCTCGATCTCGACACCACCGAGTCGCTCGCGGACGAGCCGGAGCCCGAGGCCCCGATGCGCCCCGAGCTGAACCGCAACTTCGCGGGCTCGGTGCAGCTCGACTACATGGCGGTCCCGACCGAGGAGCGCGGCCGTGACCTCGGCCTCGACGGGGCCACGGTCGAAGCGTCGCTCAAGCTCGCGATGGACTTCAGCAGCAACATCTCCGCGAACGTGAAGGTCTGCGTCGCGTGCCACGGCTTCGAGGTCGGCATGGCCTTCTTCGACCTCCGCGTCGCCGACCAGCTCAACATCCGCGTCGGTCGCTTCTCCCCGGCGTTCGGCGAGTTCCCGCTGCGTCACGATCCGGCGAACCACCGCACCAGCGACAAGCCACTGCCCTACGACATGGGTCGCATGCTGCGCATGACCGAATGGAATCAGGGCGTGCTCCCGGCCCCGTGGGTCGAGAACGGCATCGAGATCAACGGCACGCAGTTCGCCGGCGATCACGTGCAGATCGACTACGCCGCGTACGCGGTCGGTGGCCCGCGCGCCGGCGCCGACCCGATGGACTTCGACTTCCGTGCGTCGCGCTCCGGCGACAGCTACTACATCGACAACAACTCGCGTCCGGCGGTCGGCGGCCAGGCCGTCGTCACCGTGCTGGCCGGCGGCACCAGCGTCGCCCTCGGCGGCTCGATGATGCGCGGCACCTACGATCCCGAACACAAGCAGCGCTTCGCGATCTACGGCGCCCACGCCGTCTTGCGCGCGCGGGACGTCTTCCTGCGCGTCGAGTACCTGCGACGCATGACCACGATGGCGCTCACCGACACGCCCGCCGAGCGTTTCCGCTATGGCCCGGGCGCCGACGGCATGTACGACCCGATGTTCGTGAAGGAAGGCGCATACGCGGAGCTGGAGGTCCCGCTCGGCCGGCGCGTCTCCGCGGTGGTGCGCGAGGACGGCCTTCGACGCCGCGGAAACGTCGCGATGAACAGCACGATGCGTAGCGACAGCGCCATCATCCGTCACACCGCCGGGCTCGCCGTCCTGCTGCGCTCGTCGCTGCGCCTGAAGGTCAGCTACGAGTACTACGACTTCACCGACTACTCCGACGAGAGCACCGCTCACATCGGCATCGCCGGTCCGTTCTGAACCCGGAGGGCATCATGACGATCAACACTCGTGTGCTCGTGCAGGTCCTCGCGCCCGCGCTCGTCGCGCTGGCTGCGGGCTGCGACAACCTTCAGCCGCTCGTCGAGGACGAGCGGTACGACGCGCCGCCGTCGATGCTCCCGGTCGATGCGCCGCCGCCCCCCATCGACGCGGCGGGTGGCCCGCGCTACGTGCTGCCTCCCGGCACGGCGGTCCCGAGCATCATGGACAACGCCGAGCTCGTGACGCAGATCCGGCTCAACGACGGGCTCAGCGACAGCGCCCTCGCGTCGGCGGGTGGCGTCCTCGCGCGCAGCACCGGCAAGGCCGGCGGCGCGACCGTGATGTTCTGGAATTTCGGCGCCGCGCCGATGTCCGGCAACTTCGCGGTCACCGCGCCGCTCTACGTGCTCGTCGACAGCGACGGCGGCACCGGCTGGATCCCGCGCACCGATCACCCCGCCCTCATCGACTCGATCCCGGGTGACGTCCGGTACGCGGCCGTGCGCCGCGTGATCTACGTGCCGGTGACGGCCGCGTACCACGGCGAGGTGCTGCCCTCGATCGAGGCGCTCAACGAGGCGATCGACCTCGGCCTCGTCACCGAGCCGGTGCCCGCCGGTACGTGGCGCAACATGCCGGTGGTGCCGCCCGACACCAAGCTCGAGGTCGGCGGCGCGGCGCCGCCCGTCTTGCCCACCGAGGTGTACGGCCGCGGCTACCGCGTCACGCTGTTCCCGCTCGGCGGCGACCGCGGCACGCAGCCGCTGCGCAACGGCAGCGTGCCGGTCGGACAGGAATCGCGGCTCTTCTCCGGCGTCGCCACGGGCACGCCGCCGACGCTGCCGGCCGGAGCCGACGCGCAGGTCGTCTTCCAGTACGGCATCCCTGCGACGCCGCCGACCACGGCCTTCAACTACACGCCGCTGACCACGCAGCTCGACGTGCGCCTCGCCAACGGCGTCGCGCCGGCGACGATCCTGAACGACCCGCAGATGTTCGCGCGCAGCGCGACCGGTGGCATCAACGGCCACTACGTCGACACGGTCGCCAACTACGCCGTGACGACGACCGTCTCCAACAAACAAATCCAGTTCCAGGAGGGGCAGCCATGACCCGGACCCGGATCGCGTGTGCATCGATCATCGGAAGCATCGTGCTCGCGCTCGGCGCCGCCGGCTGCGACCTGACCTACGAACCCGACGTAGGCTTGCTCAACGAAGGCGAGGATCCCGACGTCGACGCCGCCGTGAACCCCGACGACCCCGACGGCGGCGGCGGCGTGACGAGCGGCCCGTGCTTCGACAGCGACCCGTCGACCAACGTCAGCTTCACCGCTCAGGTACGACCGTTGCTCGGGCGCTCACCCGGCGGTTGCACCGGGTGCCACGGTACATCGGCGACGTCGGGCTTCAGCGTGACCTCGTACGATGCCCTGCGCCGCGGCGGCCAGGTGTCGAACACGCTCATCGTCGTCCCGGGCAATCCGTGCGACAGCGTCCTCTACCAGAAGCTGTCTCCAGCGCCGCCGTTCGGCGCGCGTATGCCCTACAACGGCCCTCCGTTCTATTCACCTGAGGATCGCGCGGTGCTGCGCGATTGGATCGCCGAAGGTGCGCTCAACAACTAGCGCCCTGATGGCGCTCGCGATCGCGCTCGTCGTCGCGGGATGCCGGCGCGATCGCACCGAGCTCGTGCCCGCGAGCGCGCAGGCTCACACCCCACCGGCGATCCGTAGTGCATGTGCGCTCGCGGAGCAGCGCTGCTCGCGCTGTCACGATCTCGAGCGCATCCAGCTCGCGCACCCCGATCTCGTCGACTGGCCGGTGTACGTCGATCGCATGCGGCGGATGCCGGGAAGCGGAATCACCGTCGACGAAGCGTCGGTCATCGTCCGTTGCCTGACGTGGGTGGAAAGCCTTCAGAGAGATCGCGAGCTCTACTCCTACGAGCGCTGACGTGAAGCGGCATACGACTCGAACATCTCGCATCGCGCAGCGCGCGCGAAAGCCGTCCGGTCCATTACGACTGGGGTATGCGCAGAACAGGACGCTTCACTCTCGAAGCAGTTCGAACGATGATCGGGACATGCTCAGGGGCGCCTCCCTTTCGCCGGAGCTTCCACTTCATTTAAGTCGCATCGCACCGCGCGTGCCTTGCTTCACTCCGGTGATCACGTCGTGTCTCGATCGCTGCTGGTCGTCGAACCTCAGCGTCAGCGGCATCGGGCTCACCGGCTACGTCACCGGTCGCGGCACGCCCGAGCGCGACAGCCACATCGAGCTCGAGCTGCGGCTCGGTCCTGCACACGCGGTTCGTGCGACGGGGCGCATCGCGTGGAGCACGCAGGTCCGGACCGACGGACGGCTCGCGCTCGGCGTGCGCTTCGACGAACCGAGCGCGCACGCGCGCGCGACCATCGCCCGCTTCGTCGACGATCACCGGCCGCCGGTCATCGTCGCGCTCGCGTCTCCGCGCGAGAAGGAGCTGGCGCGCTCGGTGTTGCGTCACGTCGAGCTCGAGTTCATCGACGGCGGTGACGATCTGAGCGCGGAGCTGCTCCGGCCGTGCGCGTCGATGCTGGTGTTCGCGCACGACGCCGCGGAGCTCGACGCGTTCCTCGCGGCGCTCTGGCGCGAGCGCGACGACTCGTCGTGGGTGCCGGGCGATCTGCCGCGCGCGCCGATCACGCTGTGCACCACCGTCGCGCCCGATCGCCTGCTGCCGCTGGTCACCGATGGCCGACTGTTCGAGGTGATCCGTCCGCCGGTCGATGGCCAGGCCCTCGCGGACGCCATCGCGCGCAGCTGCGACCGCTGGGCGATGCAGGTCGAGCTGGGGTGGGCGGCCATGCTCCTCGAGGGCATCGCCCTGCGCGATCGTCCGACCGGGCGCGTGGAGAAGACGGAGCACGCGCCGCACATCGTGCGAGCGAGCTCCCGCATGAAGCGCGTGTACGACCTGGTGCGCATCGTGGCCAGTCACGACGTACCGGCGTTGCTCGTGGGCGAGACCGGCACCGGCAAGGAGCTGGCGGCGCGCGAGATCCACGCGCTCAGCCCGCGCGCGAACACGACGTTCATCGCGCAGGACTGCGGTGCGTTGACCGAGACGCTGCTCGAGAGCGAGCTGTTCGGGCACGTGCGCGGCGCGTTCACGGGCGCGACCGCGGACCACCCGGGCCTGTTCCAGACCGCCGACGGCGGCACCATCTTCCTCGACGAGATCCAGAACACGTCGCCGGCGCTGCAGGCCAAGCTCCTGCGCGTGGTCGAGCACGGCGAGGTGCGGCCGGTCGGCGGCGCCAAGGCCCGGCGCGTCGACGTGCGCCTGATCGCCGCGTCCAACATCGACCTGCGGGCCGCGGTGCGCGAGCAGCGGTTTCGCGCCGACTTCTTCTACCGTCTGAACCGCTTCCCGATCGAGCTGCCGGCGCTGCGCGAGCACCCCGACGACATCCTGCCGCTCGCGCGCCACTTCATGGCGACGCTGTGCGCGACGATGCGGCGTTCGCCTCACGCGCTCGAGCCGGCGTTCGAGACGGCGCTCACCTCGTACGCGTGGCCCGGCAACATCCGTGAGCTGCGCAACGCGATGGAGCGCGCGATCCTGCTCAGCCCGGCGGGCGCGGCGCTGCGCGTCGACACGCTGCCCGACGACGTGCTCGGCCGCGCCGACGCGCCCACCGGCGGGCTCGACGCACAGGTCGCCGCGGTGGAGCGCCGCATCATCGAGAGCGCGCTCGATCGCCACCAGGGCGTCATCCGCCGCGCCGCACGCGAGCTCCAGGTCAACGCCGTGACCCTCGCGCGCCGCATGCGCCGCCTGGGCATCACGGTCGAGGAGTGAGCGTCGCGCCCAGCGGTCCGGGTTACACGTTTTTGCCAGCCCGGGAGTGACCCGCAGGCGCGGAGGCCGTGGGAACGTGGGGGGAAACAACCAGGGGGATTTCCATGGGCCTCATGAACTTCATCACCGGTGGTGCTGCCAAGGTGCAGATCACCCTTCCGACCATCGGCTTCCCGAGCTTGCCGATCGCGGTCAAGATCGTCGTGACCGCCGAGGACAACTTCGAGTGCAAGAACGTCTTCCTCGACGTCGGCGGCACCGAGAGCCTCTCGTTCCGTCCGCAGGGCGCGCAGCAGGACGCCACCTCGTCGGTCAGCACGTTCCGTCAGGAGTTCCAGATCGCGCCCGGCTTCAAGCTCGCGAAGGGCGAGTCCAAGGAGCTCACCGCCGTGATCACGCTGCCGCGCGAGGCGCAGCCGACGTACAACGGCAAGCACGGCAAGCACACGTGGGCCGTGCAGGCGCGCCTCGAGGCGAAGGGCAACGACCCCGACTCGGGCTGGAAAGAGCTCCGCATCGGCGCGAACTTCTAGACCGCGCTGATCTGGGCCATGATGGCGCGATGATCCGTTGCGCAATCGTCGTCATGGTCGCCGCGCTCGCCTTCGCGGGGTGCGGCAAGAAGAAGGACGCGAACGAGCCCGCGACGGTGCCGGCGGCGGTCATCGACCCCGCCGCGCCCGTCGAGCCCGCGCCCGCGACGGTGGCGGAGCCGGCCGCGCCGGCGACGCCGACCACGCCGCCAGCGGGGACCGCGAAGCCGCTCAGCGACGCCGAGTTCGAGGCGTTGATGGGCCGCGTGGTGGCGATGTTCAACGCGATGGGGGACGCGGCGGACAAACACGGCGCCGACTGCGCCAAGCTCGGCGCAGCGCTCGAGAAGGTGATCACCGACCACCGGCCGGTCATCGACGAGGCCAAGAAGTTCGAGCAGGACTCCGCGATGAACCAGCGCGCCGAGACCTGGATGAAGGATCACCAGGACGCGGTGATGACGCCGATGATGAAGGTCGCGGGCGCGAGCCAGAAGTGCGCGGGCGACCCTACATTCCAGAAGGCGATGGAGAAGATGAACGATCTCTGACGACCACGGCCGCGCTAGTGGCACGCGCCGCGATTGAAGATCTGCAGGACGCGGCGCGACCGGAAGAACGCGAGCGCCTTCTCGCCACGCGCGAAGCCGTCCTCGTCAGCGACGCCGGCGGGCATCCGGCCGCGCACGTCGTAGGCCCACACGTACGCGTCCCAGTCCGCGCGCGATGCCGGGATCAGGCATCGCGTGCGCCGCACGTCCGGGTTGAGGTAGCGGCGGCACACCAGCGTCGACGACGGGCCGTCGCCATACCTCTCGAGCACCGCTTCCCCTTTCATGCCGATCGTGACGCCCTTGTCGTCCGAGATGCCCCGCGTGTAGATGACCATGCCGCAGAACACCGAGGCCACCTTGGTGCCGTCGCGCTCGCGCACGACGCCGTTGTCGACGGTGCACGTGCCCCATTTCGCCTTCGGCCCCGCCCGCCGGCCGTCGTCGTCGTACCAGCCGGAGAGCGACCAAAGTCGCTCGTCGACGCGCACACTGCGCTCGCCGGGAAAACATGGTGCGGCGCCCGCGGTCCCCGCCGTGGCGGCGAGCACGACGAGCAAGAATGGCCCCATCGCGAGTCTCATCGCCGGTCCAACGCACGTAGGGCGACGCTTCTTCCGCCCTCGCGCTACCGTGACGGCATGAAGCATCACGCGCCGGCGACCGAGCGCAACCGCGAGCCGATCCGCGAGGTCCTCGCGCGCGAGCTGCCAGCGAGCGGGACGGTGCTCGAGATCGCGAGCGGCAGCGGCGAGCACGCGGTGGCGTTCGCGCGCGCGTTCCCGGGCGTCACGTGGCAACCCAGCGACACCGACGAGCGCGCGCTGGAGAGCATCGCGGCGTGGCGCGACGAGGCCGCGCTGCCCAACCTCGCGGCGCCGGTGCGGCTCGACGTGACCGCGCCGTGGCCCATCGAGCGCGCGGATGCGATCGTGTGCATCAACATGGTGCACATCTCGCCATGGGAGGCGGCGCTCGCGCTGTTCGCCGGCGCCGCTCACGCGCTCGCGCCGGGGGCCCTCCTCTTCCTCTACGGACCGTACCGATTCGGCGGCGCATTCATCGCGCCCTCCAACGCATCGTTCGACGCGTCGCTGCGCTCGCGCGATCCGCGCTGGGGCGTGCGCGACGTCGACGATCTGCGCGCCGCCGCCGCCGCGCAGGGCTTCACGCTCGGCGAACCGGTCGCCCTGCCCGCCAACAACCACGTGCTCCTGTTCCGACGCGGCGGCGGCGTGTAGAGTCGGCTCATGCGACCCGCCGCCGGCGATCTCGCTCCCGACTTCGTGCTCCCCGCGCACGACGGGTCCAACGTGACGCTGTCGGCCTTTTCAGGTCCGGCCGGCTCGCACGTGCTCCTGTGGTTCTACCCGCAGGCCGACACCCCCGGTTGAACGCTCCAGGGCAACGGGCTCCGTGATCGAGCCCGCGACTTCGCCGCCAAGCACTGCGTCATCCTCGGGATCAGCTTCGACACCGTCGAGGCCAACCGCGCCTTCGCCGAGAAGTTCGCGTACCCGTTCCAGCTGCTCTGCGATCCGGCGAAGACCACGGCCGCGACCTACGACGTCGACGATCCGACCGACCCGGGCTACCCGCTGCGCCTCTCGTTCCTCGTCGGCCCCGACCGCCGCATCGTGAAGGTCTACGACGTGACCGACACCGCGGGCCACGCCGCCGAGGTCCTCGCCGACCTCGACGGCGCCGCGTAGCGGCTCACGCGCCGACGGTGTCACCGGGCGTGGACAGCGCGTCGACCTTGCCGGCGTCTCGGCGCCGGACCAGGACGTAGATCGCCGGGATGAAGCCCAGGTTCACGACGGTCGAGACCAGCATCCCGCCGAACACGGTCGTGCCCAGCGAGTTGCGCGACGCCGCGCCCGCGCCGCTGGCGAGCATGAGCGGCATGACGCCGAGCAGGAACGCGATCGAGGTCATCAGGATGGGGCGCAGGCGGATGGCCGCCGCCTCGATCGCCGCGTCGACCGGGTTGCGGCCACCGCGGCGCAGCTGCTCCGCGAACTCCACGATGAGGATCGCGTTCTTGCTGGCCAGACCGACCAGCATCACCAGCCCGATCTGGCAGAACACGTCGTTCACCAGCCCGCGCATCACCTGCAGCCCGAGCGCGCCGAGGATCGCCAGCGGGACGGCGAGGATGATGACGAACGGCAGCTTGAAGCTCTCGTACTGCGCCGCCAGCACCAGGAACACGAACACGAGACCGAGCGCGAAGATCACCAGCGTCTGGCCGCCCGAGTGTTTCTGCTCGAGGCTGATGCCGGTCCACTCGGTCGACATGCCCTCGGGCAAGGTCTTGGCCGCCAGCTCCTCCATCGCCGCCAGCGCCTGGCCCGACGACACGCCGGGCGCCGCCGTGCCGTTGATCTCCGCCGCGCGGAACAGGTTGTAGCGTCGGATGACCTGCGCCGAGATCTCCGGCTTCACGTGCGTGAGGCCGTCCATCGGCACCATCTCGCCCGCCTCGTTGCGCACGTGGTAGTTGCCGATGTCCTGCGGATCGTCGCGGAACGGCGCGTCGGCCTGCACGTACACGCGGTAGGTGCGGTTGGCGTAGTTGAAGTCGTTCACGTACTGGCTGCCCATGAACAGCTGCAGCGTGCCGTACAGCTGATCGACCGGGACGCCGAGCGCCTTGGCGCGCGGGCGGTCGACCTCGACGTTCAGGATGGGCGTGTTCGCCGTGAACGACGTGAAGATGCCGCGCAGCCGCGGATCCTGGTTCGCCGCCGCGACCAGTCCGCCGGTCGCCGCCGCCAGATCGTCGAGCGACCGCCCGACCATCGTGTCCTCGACGATCAGCTGGAAGCCACCGACCGTGCCCACGCCGCGGATCGTGGGCGGCTGGAACGGCGTCACGCGCGCCTTGCCGATCTTCGACAGCGGTCCCCGCAGGCGCTGCACGATACCCGCCACCGACTGCTCGGGGCGCGTCCGCTTGTCCCACTCGTGGAGCGGCACGAAGATCGTGGCGAGGTTCGAGCCGGTGCCGGCGAACGAGAAGCCCGTCACCATGAACTTGGCCTTCACCTCGGGGATCCCGTTCAGGACCTGCTCGACCTCGCGGATGACCTTCTGGTTGTCGGCGTACGACATGCCGTCGGGTCCCTGCACCGAGATGATGACGTAGCCCTGATCCTCGTCGGGGATGAAGCCGGTCGGCGTCGACCGGAACAGCATCACGGTGCCGACCAGGCACCCGATGAAGACGATCGCCGTCAGGATCGGCCAGCGCAGGACGCGGCGCAGCCCGCCCGCGTACACGCGCCGCGTGCGATCGAGCGCGTTGTCGACGATGCGGAACAGCACGAACTTCTCGCCGTGCTGCGGCTTCAGCAGGAGCGCGCTGAGCGCCGGCGTCAGGGTCAGCGCGCAGAACGTCGAGATCGCGACCGACGCCGCGATCGTGAGCGCGAACTGCCGGTAGATGGCGCCGGTCGTCCCCGGGAAGAACGACACCGGCACGAAGACGGCGCACAACACGATCGAGATCGCGATGACCGCGCCGCTCACCTCCTTCATCGCCACCGCCGCCGCCGCGCGCGCCGGCATCGAGCGCTCGTGCATGATGCGCTCGATGTTCTCGATCACGACGATGGCGTCGTCGACGACGAGGCCGGTGGCCAGCGTCAGGCCGAACAGGGTCAGCGTGTTGATCGAGAACCCGAACAGCTGCACGAACATGAACGTGCCGACCAGCGACACCGGCAACGTCAGCGCCGTGATCACGACGCTGCGCCAGCCGTGCAGGAACAGGAAGATGACGAGGATGACGAGGCCGATCGCCTCGGCCAGCGTGATGATGACCTCGTGGATCGACTGGCGCACCGCGAGCGTCGCGTCGGTGCCGGAGCCGTACTCCAGCCCGGGCGGGAACGCCGCCGACAGCCGCTCGAGCTCCTTCGTCACCGCGTCGCGCACCTCGAGCGCGTTGGCGCTCGGCAGCTGGAAGATACCGAGGCCGGCGCCGGGATGTCCGTTGAACAGCAGCCCCTGGCCGTAGTTCTCGGCGCCGAGCTCGACGCGCGCCACGTCGTGCAAGCGGACCAGCTCGCCGTTCTCGCCGCGCTGCACCACGATATCGCCGAACTCGCCGGGCTCGACCAGGCGGCCCTGCGCGCGCACGGCGAACTGGTACGGCTGATCGGGCGAGGACGGCGGCTGGCCGATCTGACCGGCCGCGACCTGGATGTTCTGCTCGTTGAGCGCGCGCTGGACGTCCTGCGCCGTGAGCTTGCGGCTCGCCAGCCGCGCCGGATCCAGCCACACGCGCAGCGCGAACTTGCGCTCGCCGAAGATGCGCACCTCGCCCACGCCCGGGATGCGCTTCATCGCGTCCTTGATGTAGACGTCGAGGTAGTTGGAGATGAACCCGGGATCGTAGCGATCGTCGTCGGAGAAGAAGCCGTAGCCGGCGAGCAGCTGGCTCGACGTCTTGTTGACGACGATGCCGGCCTGGTTCACCTGCGCCGGCAAGCGCGCGGCCGCACGCGCCACGCGGTTCTGCACGTCGACCGCGGCGATCTCGAGATCGCGCGTCGGCTCGAACGTGATCGTGATGTTGGCGAGCCCGTCGTTCGAGCTGGTCGAGGAGATGTACTTCATGCCCTCGACGCCGTTGAGCTCCTGCTCGAGCGGGATCGTGACCGCGCTCTCCACGACGTCGGAGCTCGCGCCCACGTACGCGGCGGTGACCGTGACCTGCGGCGCCGCCAGATCGGGATACTGCGCGACCGGCAGCCCGGGGATGGCGAGCGCGCCGGCGAGCGTGATGATGATCGCGCACACCGACGCGAACACCGGACGGCGGATGAAGAAGTCGACGAACATCGATCAGGGAACCTTGGCGGCCTTGGTCGGCGCCGTGGGCGCCGGCGCCGGTGCCGCCGGCTTGATGGTGACCGCCGCGCCGTCCCGCAACATCTGGATCGAGGACACCGCGACGCGATCGCCGGCGATGAGCCCCTTGTCGACGATGTAGCCCTTCGGGCCGAGCGCGCCGAGCTGCACCAGCCGCCGCTCGACGGCGAGCTTGCCCTCGCGCTCGACGACGACGAACACGAACGCCGAGCCGCTCTGCCGCACCACCGCGAGCGCCGGCACCTGGAGCGCGGTCCCGACCGAGTACACGACGCGGGCGCGCACCAGCTCGCTCGGGCGGAGCCCGATGTCCTCCTTGAAGATCGCCTTCACGGCGACGAGCTGCGTGCGCGCGTCGGCCTCGGGCGAGACGAAGAACGCCGGGCTCGAGAGGAGCACCGCGCCGTCCTCGCCGAGCAGCTCGACGGGCACGTCCTTGGCCAGACCGCGCGCGCGCACCGCCGGCACGCCAACGGTGAGCTCGAGGCCGCCTTGCTCGCCGGCGATCGTGGTGAGGCGCGTCGTCGCCGTGACGTAGTCGCCGAGCCGCACCTGCACGTCACCGACCACGCCCGGCACCGCCGCACGCACGACGTGATTGCCGACGGCGACCTGACGCTGCGAGACCTGCGCACCGGCGGCGCGCACCGCCGCCTGCGCGGCGGCGACGTCGGCGCGACGTTGATCGAGCTCCTGCGCGGTGGCCAGGCCCTCCTTGTGCAGCGCCTCGACGCGCGCGCGCGATTGCTCGGCGAGCGCGAGGGACGCCTTCGCCGACTCGGCCTGCGCCGACGCCGACACGAGCGCCGCGTTCTCCTCGCGCGAGTCGACGTCGACGATGGGCGCGCCCGCGGCGACGGTCTGGCCCGGCTTCACGTGGATCTTGCGCACGTAGCCGGCGACCTGCGGCAAGACCGTCAGGCTGGCGCGCGAGAGCAGCGAGCCGAGATATTCGCCGGTGACGCGGGCCTCGGCGGGCCCGACGACGAGGACCTCGATCTCGCGCGGCGGCGCGGGCGGTGGCTTGCCGGGCGCGGCGCTCTTGCTCTGGCACGCGGCGCACATGAACAGAACGGCGATCGTGGTGAGGATCAGGGAACGCATCGGGCCTCCGTGAGAAGCGCGTCGACCTCGGCGGCCTGGCGCTCGAACTCGCGAACGGAAAGGGTGAGCTCGGCCTGGCGCAGCGCGGCGGCGCTCTGCACCAGCTCGAGGCTGGTGGCGCGACCGATCTCGAACGATCGGCGCGTCATGGTGTCGACGCGCTCGGCGAGAGCGCGGGCCTCCGTGGCGGTGGCGACCAGGGCACCGGTGACCTCGCCGCCGCGACGGGCGCGCGCGATCTCGAAGCCGGCGGTGCGGCGGCGATCGGCGCTGACCAGCGCGGCGTCGGCCTCGGCGGCGGCGCGCTCGGCGACGGCGGCCTTGCGCAGGCCGCCTTCCCAGATCGGGAGATCGAGGACGAGCGCGACCGTCCACGTCGGCACGTACGCCGGCGCGGGATCCGCGGTCGTGTACGCCGAGAGCGTCGTCACGAGATCGACGGTGGGCATGTAACCGGCGCGCGCCTCGGCGCGACGGGCACGGGCGGCGGCCACCTCGGCTTCGGCGGCGGCGAGATCAGCGCGCAGCTCGCCGCCCAGGGGACGGCATTGCGCCGCCAGCTCGCGGAGGAGGGCGTCACCGGTGAGCGCGTCGGCGACGCCGACCGCGCCGTCGACGCCGAGCGCGATGCCGAGCGCCTCTCGCGCGCGCTGCAGCTGTTCGTCGCCTGCCACCACCGCGGTGCGGGCCAGCGCCACATCCTGTTGCGTGCGCACGACGTCGAGCTCCGTGGCGGCGCCCAGCTCGAAGGTGCGCGTCCCGAGCGCCGCGCGCTCGAGGGACTGGCGCAGGCCGACGCGGTTGAGCTCCGTGGCGCGCTCGGCGGACGCGACCGCGATGAGCGCGAGCGCCACGTCGTGGATCGCGCGGCGCTCGGCGTCGACGCGCTCGAGCGAGGCGGCGCGCAGGTCGGCGGACGCCGCATCACGGCCGCGGCGCGCGCCGAAGTCGACGATCGACTGGCGCGCCGATAGCTGCGCCGTCCCCAGCGGCGACGTCGGATCGTGCGCCCCGAGCGACGGGATCCCGGGCGCAGTGCCGGGATGGAGCACGTCGATGATCGCGGACCCGCTGAGCCGCGCGCTGGGACGGAGCGCCGAGCCGGCGATGTCCTCGGCGGCCTCGGCGCGCGCGACCGCCGCGGCGGCGCGTCGCAGGTCGGTGCCGCTGGCGGCGAGCAGCTTCCAGGCCTCGCTCCAGCTCGTCACCTCGGAGGCGGCAGCCGGCGGCGGCGTCAGCATGGGATCGTCGATCTTGGGCTCGAAGCGCGGCCCCGGCGGGGTCGGCTTGGGCGGCGCCGCCTTGGGCGGGGGCTGCTTCAACGGCTGCCCGTCCGCGCGCCCGACGAGCGCGACCGCCGCAACCCCCACGGTGAGACAGACGACGGCCGTCTGGGCCGCCGGGTGGATACAACGCATGCGCCGCCGACTATGGCCCAGCCGGGGCGCTTGGCAATGATCTGAGGTACTTCGTCGCGAAGAAGATGTTGAAGAAGATGTTCACGGGCTCGTTCAGGAACCCGTGAACGTCGCCGTGATGCCCGCGTCCTCGGCGTGCTTCGCGGCGCGCACGGTGTACGTGCCGGGCGCGAGCGTCCACGCGCCGTCCGTGTAGACGCGCAGGTCGGTGACGCGCAGCGGGATCGTGATGCGCTGGCTCGCGCCCGCGGCGAGCTCGACCTGGGCGAACGCGCCGAGCTGGAACGGCGCGCGCTCGACACCGCCGGTGGGCGGCGCGACGTAGAGCTGCACGGTCTCGGTCGCGGTGACCGAGCCGGTGTTCGTGACGGTGACCGAGACGTCGATGACGTCGTCGCCGGTCGCCGACGCGCGATCGAGCGCGAGCTCCGAGTACGCGAACGTCGTGTACGTGAGCCCGAACCCGAACGGATAGCGCGCGGTCTTGCCGTCGCGCGCGAGCTTGCGATAGCCGTGGAAGAGGTCGTACGTGACGGACAGCGAGATGTTGTCCCACACCGGCAGGTCAGCCTCGGCCACGGGCATCGTGAACGGCAGGCGGCCCGACGGCGCCGCGTCGCCGAGGAGGATGTCGGCGAGCGCGTGTCCGCCCTCGCTGCCGGGATAGAACGCGTGCACGAGCGCGTCGGCGTCGCCGTCCCAGCCGGCGGTCACGAAGGCGCTTCCGCCCTCGAGCACGACGATGACGCGATCGTTGAGCGCCGCGACCGCCGTCACGAGCGCCGCCTCGTCGGCCGCGATGGTGAGCGAGTCGCGATCGCCCGCGCCGATGAGCCCCTCGCCCTCGTCGGTCGTCTGGAGCCCGGTGACGATCACGACCGCGTCCGCGTTCTGGACCGTCGTCGCGTCCGCGCCGCTCACGGTCGTGCCCGCGAGGTGCGTGACCGTGCGTCCACCACCGCCGGCGCCCGCGCGCTCGGTCAGCCCCTCGAGCGCGGTCACCACGTCGGTCGGCAGCACGTTGCTCGACCCGGCGTCGCCGATGTTGCCCACGTCCGCGTTGCGCCCCATCACGACGATCGACTGCACGCTCGCGTCGAGCGGCAGCGCGCCGCCCTGGTTCTTCAGCAGCACCATCCCGCGTCGCGCGACCTCGCGCGCCAGCGCCAGGTGCGCCACCGTCTCGCGCTGCGTCGGGTCGTCGCGCACGATGGTCTCCTCGTCGAGCCCGTAGCACAGCTGCGCGCGCACGATGCGGCGCACCGCGCGATCGATGTCGTGCTCGCTCAGGTCGCCGCGCGCCACCGCCTGCTCGAGGTTGGCGAAGTGCGAGCCCCACGGCATCTCGATGTCGAGCCCGGCCTTCACCGACGCGGCGTCGCCGTGCGTCCCGAAGATCCAGTCCGACTCGACGAACCCGGCGTACGCCCACTCGCCCTTCAGGATGTCGGTCAGGAGGTGCGTCTGCTGGTCGCTCGGGGACCCGTTCACGTTGTTGTACGCCGACATGACCGACGCCGCGCGCCCCTCGACGACGAGGCGTTCGAAGTGCGGCAGGTAGAGCTCGCGCAGCGCGCGCTCGTCGAGCTGCACGTCGACGTCGAAGCGCGTGTCCTCGATGCTGTTGGCGGCGAAGTGCTTCACGCTCGACAGCACGCCCTCGCCTTGGACGCCGCGCACGAACCCGAGCCCGATCTCCGCCATGTGGTGCGGATCCTCGGAGTACGTCTCCTGGCCGCGGCCCCAGCGCGGATGGCGCAGGATGTTCACGGTCGGCGCGAGCAGCACGTTGCCGCCCACCGAGCGAAGCTCGCGCGCCATCGCCGCGCCCACCCGCGCCTCGAGATCAGCCGACCACGTCGCGCCGCGCATCGAGCCCACCGGGAACGCCGTCGCGTGCTTCTCGGTGAACGCGCTCACGCCCCGTGGTCCGTCGAGCATGCGCAGGCCCGGGATGGCGAGCCGCTCGCTGCCCTTCACGAGCCACACGCCATCGTCGAGCTGCAGGCTCGTGCCCTGCATCATCTGGATCTTCTCGAACAGCTGCAGCTCGCCGAGCGCCGTCGTGATGCGCGCCTCGATCGCGTCGTCGTCGCGCTCGCCGCAGTACGCGCGCGTCGCATCGGTCGGTGTGAACGGCTCCGGGGTGTGCCCGCCGCCGCCGCCGCCGCACGCCACCACCGCGAGAAAAACCAGTGCGCTCGCCCTCGGGAACCACATCGCGAGGAAGCGTAATGCGCTGCGGCAATGACTGGCAATCAACACGGGCAAATCACACCAGACTGCTATCTATTAAGGATGCAGTACCCGTGGCTCGCGAGGCTGGTCGTTCCTCTCGGGCTCGCCGCTGCCGCGGGATGCATCGACGGCGCGCCCGCCGGTGAGCCGCGCCACGATTGCGAGCTCGCGAGCGACCCCAAGGTGCTCGACATCGAGCTCAGCGGCCTCGACGACACGCGCTCGTATCGCTTCGTGATCGAGGCGGAGGGCGCGCTCGTCACGCTCATCCGCACGCCCGAGCAGCGCAGCACGTTCGGCGAGGCGCCGGTGCCCAAGGGCGGCGCGCTGCTCGCGAGCCTCGACCCCGACACGCTGCGCGTGTTCCTCGAGGGCAAGGCGGGCGCCGAGGGTCCGGGCACGGTGCACGTGACGGCGTGGACGCGCGCCGGGCTCGTCGTCGAGTCGACGTTCATGCCGGCCTACGAGCAGGCGGTGCCGGTCGACGGCGACTGCTTCTCGACGATCACCGAGCATCTCGCGCTGCCGCCGCACCAGTGAGCTAAGCTGCGAGGATGGGCATCGTCCTCAAGAACCAGGCGGAGCTGGTGAAGATGAAGCAGGCCGGCGACGTCGTGCGCGCCGTGCTCGACGCCGTCGAGGCCGCGTGCGTGCCCGGCGTCACCACCGCCGACCTCGATCGCATCGCCGCCCGCGAGCTGGCGCGCCACGGCGCGAAGTCGGCGTACACCGGGTACAGCCCCGGCGGTCTGCCCGCGTATCCCGCCGTCCTGTGCACGTCGATCAACCACGTCGTGGTGCACGGCATCCCCAGCAAGCGCGAGGTGCTGCGCGAGGGCGACATCATCGGCATCGACTTCGCCTGCTACAAGCACGGCTTCGCCGCCGACGCGGCGCGGACGGTCGCGGTCGGCATCGTCAGCGCGCCCGCGCGTCAGCTGCTCGCGACGACGCGCGAGTGTCTGGCTCGCGCCATCCGCGCGTGTGGACCGGGCCAGCGCCTCGGCGATCTCGGCGCGGCGATCCAGGCGCACGCGGGCGTTGGCGGCTACGGCCTGGTGCGCGCGTTCGTCGGCCACGGCATCGGCCGTCACATGCACGAGGATCCCTCCGTGCCGAGCGTCGGCGTGGCCGGCACCGGCCGTCGCCTGAAGGCGGGCATGACCATCGCCATCGAGCCCATGCTTACGCTCGGCGGCGGCGACGTCCGTGTCCTGGCCGATCAGTGGAGCGTCGTGACCGTCGACGGTAGCCTCGCCGCGCACTGGGAGCACACCGTGGCCATCACCGACCACGGCGCCGAGATCCTCGCGGCCTGACTACGGCGCGGTCCGCGCGCGCGTCTCCATCGTCATCTCGATGGTCATCGGCATCGGCTCGGTGAGGTTGGTGGCGGTCGTGACCTTCGACGGCGCACACAGCGCGCCGGTGAAGGTGGCCTCGCTGGTGCCGCTGCCCTTCACGGGCGCCGCGAGCGACGACGTCCCGATCACCTCGATCGCTCCGCGGATCGTCGAGCTGTCGCCCTTGCGCTCGACGAGCTCGAAGGTCGCGATCGACGTCGTGACGACGAGGCCGTTGTCGTCGACGCGCGTGACGCGCCAGCGCGCGCCGACGCCGATCGGCTGCTCGGGGACGACGAGGCCGCCGCCCGCGCCGCTCTGCATGCCCATGAGCGTCTGCGGATCGAGCTGGCCCAGCGACGTGAACGTGGTCTCGACCGGGATGCCGGCATCGGTCGTCGTCGACTCCATCGTGCCGTTCAGCATCGGCCCGAGCTTGGCGCGCATCTCGCGCCCGACGTTGTCGGACATCGGATCGGCGCCGGCCGCGACGTCGAGGACGTCGATCGTCGCCTTCGCCGTGATGCGCCGCTTCTCGGCCAGCGTCACCTTGCCGGTCCAGCTCATCGTCGTCGTCGGCACGGCGATGGTCACCTGCCCCACCACCTTCATGTCCATCACGAGCGTGCACTCGAACGGGTCGCCGACCGCGGCCTGGTAGCGCAGCTTCTCGCGCTTGCCCTTGCCCTTGGCGAGCAGCTCGACCTTGGGCGGCTTGGGCTTGAACGTCTGCGTGACGGGCTCGGGTGGCGCCGCGGGCGGCTCCGGCTCCTCCTCGGGCTCGGGCGGCGGCGGATCGTCGGCGATGGTGGCCGCGGGCTGCTCGCCGGTCGGGTCGGCGACCGGCGGCGGTGGCGGTGGTTCGGCCGGCTTCGCGGGCGCGGGTTTGCCGCCGCACGCGAAGAGCGCCGCCGTGATCGTCAGGAACGTGAGCCGTGGGATCCGCGCCATTGCGCCGAGCATAACCTCAGGGCACCGACGTGCGCGACCTGCCGGTGTGGACGTGCCCCCAGACCTCGCGGCAGCGCGCATCGAACGTCGCACGCGCCGCCGGCAGGTGCGCGACCAGCCCGGCCGGCAACATCGCGTTCACCTGCGCGATCACCGGCGCGGCGAGCCCGCTCGTGCTCCACGCGAAGCCGTCGGCGTACACGGCCAGCGCCTCCTCGGGCATCGGCGGGAACTCCTTCGCGTCGCGCAGATGCGGGATGATCGCCGCCTCCTCGGCCTCGAGGTGCTCCTCGAGGAGACGCGCGAGCTCGCCCACGACGGCGCCCGCGTCCGCCGCGTCGCGCAGCTCGGCGAACGCGCGGTCGCCGCGCTCGAGCACCGGATCGATCGCGCGGTGATGGCCGTCGAGCCGGTCGATCGCCTCGCCGAGCTCGGGATGCGCGGCGCGCATGCCGGGGAAGACGGCGGTGTCCTCCACCGTGTGGTGGCCGTGGAGCGCGTCGCGGAACCGCTTCCACTCCTCGCTCACGGCCCGTGCGCGCGAGCGATCACCCGCGGCGATCGCGGCGACGGCGCGCGCGAAGCAGGCCACGTCGCGGCGAAACCCGTGGTGCGAGGTCATGATCATCGTGGCCATCGAGGCGGTTCCATCGTCGTTCAAGAGCGTGGTCGGCATGTTCGTTCTCCTGTGATGGCGACGAACGAGCCGCGCCCCGATCGACACGCCCCCACACTTTTCTTGCGCGACGGCGCAAACGCCTGAAATCGCCTCGTCGGGCGGCGTCGGACAGTATCCCCGGCGCCGCCCTTGCGGCCGCGCGACTCCCGTCCATGTTGCCCGTGCCTGAAAGGAGGCAATCGATGCGAGGAACTGGAATGGGAATCGGAGTGGGGCTGTCGATGGTGGGGCTGGTGGCGTGCGCGACGGAGGCGCCGAGCGACGAGCCGAGCACGGCGGGAGCCGACGAAGCGGCCGCGCTGGACGAGGCCATGGATCCGGGGATGAGCGAGGAGGTGTTCGTGGAGCGCGCACGGGCGTGGATCGACGAGCGGGTGGGCCTGAACGCGCGGTCCAGCGCGCCGCGGACGGACGGCGTGATCGCGCTCGTGACGCCGGTGTGCCCGGCCGGCTTCATCGTGGTGACAGGAACCGCGGGCAACGACGTGCTGCAGGGCACGGGGGCCAACGAGTGCTTCATCGCGCTGGCCGGTGACGACGTCGTGTTCGCGCGCGGCGGCAACGACATCGTGTTTGCAGGGCTCGGCGACGACGTCATCAACGGCGGCGCCGGCGACGACACGATCTACCTGGACGAGGGCCTCGACGTCGCGACGGGTGAAGGCGGACAGGACGAGATGCTCGGCGGCGACGGCGCCGACAACCTGTCCGGCGGCCCCGGCGCGGACAAGATCGACGGCGAGGCCGGCGCCGATCAGATCGCCGGCAATGCTGCCGACGACCAGCTCACCGGTGGACCCGGGAACGACACGATCCTCGGCCTCGCCGGCGACGATCTGATCCTGGCCGGCGCCGGCAACGACGTCGTCGACGGCGGCAACGGCGCCGACGAGATCGAGGGCGGCGCGGGCGACGACAACCTGATGGGTGACGACGGCGCCGACGAGCTCCTCGGCAACGAGGGCGACGACAAGCTCGACGGCGGCAACGGTCCCGACGTGCTCGAGGGCGGCCCGGGCGCCGATCTGCTCGAGGGTGGCGCGGGCGCCGACAAGCTCATCGGCAACGGCGGTAACGACATCCTGAACGGCGGCGCCGGCGACGACTTCCTGCTCGGTGGCGCGGGCAACGACCAGCTGTCGGGCGACGCCGGCGACGACGAGCTGCGCGCCGGGCTCGGCGACGACACGTGCGCGCAGAACGGCGGCACCGGATCGATCGATGGCGGCGGCGGCAACGACACGTGCGCGCCGCTCGTCGGCAGCACGGCGTGCGAGCTGTAGCTCACTTCGATCGTTCGTCGACTGCCGCGAGGAGCGCATGGACCAGCACCTCGGTGCTCGTCCGCGGTCGTGCGCCCTCC
Organism: Kofleriaceae bacterium; assembly: GCA_035525615.1. Lineage (GTDB taxonomy): Bacteria > Myxococcota_A > Polyangia > Haliangiales > Haliangiaceae > UBA2376. The sequence goes on from DATLEB010000229.1 coordinate 65,037, forward strand.
GGCAGTCCCTTCATGCGCAGCTTCCAGAGCGCGCGAGCTTCGTAGGGGCTGAGACGGATCGTCACCTTCACCTGCAACCGCTCCTCGTCCTTCACGGACGCACACTAACGCGCTGGAGCGGCGCGTCAATCACCGCTGAGCGACGAGGTCGTGGCAGCGCCGCCGCCCTTCACGATCGTGGTGCATGGCCGATTCGAGAGGCGTGATGTCGAGGAATCGCAGGCGGAGCAGCGAGACGCGGCGGATCGGCTGGGCCGTGACCGCGCCCGAGGAGATCGGGCCGGGCGACCTGCTGCCGTGGGGGGTGGTGCGCGAGAAGACGTGGGGTGGCCCGGTCGGGATCGATGCATGGCGCGTCGTCGTCGTCGGTCATCACCGGCCGCTCTGGCTCAAGGCCAAGCGTGAGGTGATCTGCCGCCGCGCGTTCGAGCGCGGCGAGCCCGCCAACGTGGCCGGCATCGTGGCGAGCGACCCGAAGCGCGCCCAGGCGCTGGGCCTCCGCGTGCGCGACTACGTCCGGCGTCACCCGCGGCTGCGTCGCGCCGTCTGAGGGCTGGTGCCGGTCCAGCGCCGGAAGGCGCGGCTGAACGCGCTCAGGTCGGAGTAGCCGAGCAGGAACGCGGCGTCGGTGAGCGAGAGGTCGGGATCGCCGAGATAGCGGCGCGCGAGCGCGAGCCGCGCTTCGGCCACGACGTCCTTGAACGAGAGCTCGTGCTCGTGGAGCCGGCGCTGCAGGCTGCGCGGCGCGACGCCGAGCGCGGCGGCGACGGTCTCGATCGATACGTCGCCGCGGCCGAGCGCCTCGATCACCTCGCGGCGCACGTCGGCGAGCACGTCGCCGCGCGTGCCGCGCGTGCCGCGCGCGAGCACGTCGTCGGCATGGCGGAGGAGCGTCGGCAAGAGCGTCGGGTCGGCGGTGCGAAAGGGCAGGCGCAGCTCGGCGGCTCCGAGCACGAGGCCGTCGTGCGGCGCGCCGAAGCGCAGCGGCGCGCGGAAGAAGCGACGGTGCACGTCGAGGTGCGCGGGCGCGCGATGCCGGAAGGACACGGCGCGCGGCGCCCAGGCTTCATCACCCAGGCCCTCGCGGACGAGGCGCACCGTGAGCGCGAGGACGCTCTCCGAGTGCTGTGCGTGATCGCCGACGCTGGCGTCGATGACGGTGTACGTGAGGCGCGCCGTGCCGCGTACGACCTCGAGCGTGGCGCGACCGACGGTCTGCTGGACGGCGAGGTAGCGGCACGCGTGGGTGAGCGCCGTGCCGAGCGTCGACGAGTGGAGGACGACGTGCGCGAGCACGCCGAGGTCCTGCCAGCTGAGCTGCTCGGCGTAGCGCAGCGCGAACGCCGCGTCACCCGTCTCGCGGGCGGCACGCTGGAGCAGCTCGATCACGCGGCGGCCGTGCAGGCGCACGTCGGGATCCTGGCCGGCATCGCGGCGGATGCCCGCGTCACGCAGGAGGCCGTCGGCGGACACGCCGGCGTATGCGGCGAGATGGCGGCGCAACCCGCGCATGACCCCGGCGCGCATCACGCCCGGCGACGATGTGGTGGTGAGGCTCATGTGGCGTGTTCTGCCAAGCGCGCGGCGTGGACGGTCAAGACGCGTGACGTCGCGCTGCCTAGCATGGGCCATCGTGCGCTTTCACTCGACCCTGACGTTGTGTTTCTTCGCTTCCGTGTCGGCCGCCTGCGGTGACGGCTCGTCGCCGCCCGGCGATCCCGATGCCGGCTCCGGCACCGTCGACGCGGCGCCCGGCGTGGATGCGGCCGTGGCCATGCCCGGCATCGTGTTCCACGACTACCACATCGCCGTCGACGTCACGCCCGACGGCCGCACCGCCGCGTTCGAGCGGATCACCGACAGCGACGCGCGGCTGGTCCTGATCGACACGCTGTCCGGCGTCGCCGACGAGGTCACGTCGGTGGGCGAGCCATCCCGCGCGCTGGCCACCGGCATCTCGGGCGATCGCAAGGTGAGCGCGCTGCACGGTAGCGAGCCGGTCCACGCCGGCGTGTACGACGAGACCACGGGCTGGCACGACCTCGGCAGCCCGCATGCGGCCGGTTGCGATCAGGACATCGGAGGTGGCTTCGACATCAGCGCCGACGGCCACGTCGTCGTCGGCCTGGTGTGGGACGGCTGCGCCGCCGACGCGTTCCGCTGGAGCGACGCGAGCGGCACGGGCGGCTTCACGCAGCTCGAGGTGCTGGGCACCGCGCCGGAAGGGCTGAAGCGCGCGCCGACCAACCGCGCGACCGTGATCTCCGACGACGGCATGGTCGCGGCCGGCTTCGCCGAGAACCACAACCTCGATCGCACGCCCGCGCTCTGGCACGCGGACGGCACCGGCGAGCTCCTCGATCCCGCGACCACGGACACGCCGGGCGAGGTGCTCTCGATCAGCGCGACCGGGCGCACCGTGGCCGGGATCTCGGGCCGCGACGGCTTCGTGTGGACGCGTGGCACCGGCCTGGTGCGGCTCACGCGCTTCGAGATCGCGCTGCCGAGCGACCCGGTCTATCCCAACGCGATGACCGCCGACGGCCGCGTCGTGTTCGGCGCGGTGGGCGACGCGTTCTTCGGCATCCCGATCGCGTTCGTGTGGACGGCGAAGGACGGCATGGTGCCGCTCGTCGACGTCGTCACCGGCGCCGGCATCACGCTCCCCGAGGGCACGATCCTCAACAACGTGCTGGGCGCGAGCGCCGACGGCACGGTGCTCGTCGGCACGGCGATGGACGCGAAGTTCAACCTGAAGACGTTCGTGCTGCGCCTGCCGCCGATGCCCTGAACGGTGCGGCCAGGCTAGCGCGGGCGCCGCAGCGGCCGCATGCGACCGGTCGGGCGATCGAGGCCGACCTTGGTGACGGTCTCGCGCAGCGCCGCGCCCGTCGTGCTGACGGGCAGCACGCGCTCGACGTTGAGCGACGTGCGCAGATCGTCCGTGACGCTGCCGAACGCGATGATCACGCCGAACCAGCCGCGCTCGCGGATCGCGTGCAGCTGGAGCACGTCGAGCGCCGACAGCGGATCGAAGTCGAGGAACAGGATCTGCGGATGCGGCGGGTCGTCGTCGACGAGCACGCGCACCACGTGCCCGACGTCCCACTCGATGTGCAGCTTGATGCCGAGCGCCGCGAGCTCGCTGGCGAACCAGCCGCCGCGCAGCGAATCGGCGACCAGCGCCACGGCGCGGACGTCGTTCGTCGGCACACCGCGAGGATGGCACCTCGTCAGACCAGGATCGACATGCACGTGAGCGCGCCGTCAGCCTTGCGCGCCTCACTGGTATCGAGCGGAATCGTCTTGAAGCCCGCAGCCTCGAGCACGGCGAGGGTCTCAGGAAATCCCTCAGCACACAGGACGGCGCTGCCGATCGCGAGGACGTTGGCGGCGTAGCTCTCGGCGGCGGGGATCCGGACCACGCTGGCGTCCCCGAACGTGTCGTCGGGCAGCGCGCCCTCGGCGACCAGCACGCGCTCGTCGCCGAGGCGCGCGCACACACACTTGAGGTGGAGGACCTCGGGCGGCAGCGGCACCGACACGACCGTGATGCCGTGGTTCGAGAGGATCTGGCGCAGGAAGCTCACGCCGATGTCGTTGGTGCGCGCCGAGCGCCCGACGTAGATCGTGCTGCCCAGGCGCAGGCAGTCACCGCCGTCGAGCGTGGCCGGCGGCGGCATGCGATGGAGGTCGAGACGGCCGGCGAGCGCGGCGGCGACGGCCGCGACCTCGCCCTGTCGCGACGGCGCGCCCGGGCGGGTGATCACCGCGACCTCGCCGGCGACCACCGCGGTGTCCTCGATGAAGACGCAGTCGGGGTGCGCCTCGTCGGCGGCGATGGTCAGGACCTCGGCGCCGAGCGAGGCCAGCGCCGCGGTGTACTTCGCGTGCTGCGCGCGCGCGAGCGCGACGTCGATGGGCGGATCGGCGGGGACGGCAGCCAGAGCCCCTGCGTACGAATCCGGAATCGACCTCGTCAGCGCCAGCACGATCGCATCGTGCCACTACTCGCGCGTTGCCGCGACGGCTACGGGCATGCCTGGTACTGCGGCTCGTAGCGGTACGACGGCTGGCCGGCCGTGTCGCGCTCCCACGCGCGCATCGTGCCGTCGTCGTCGCGCCTCCACGTGGTCTCCTCGACGAGCACGCCGGCGCGGTCGTGGCGCGCGTGGCTCACGATCAGCCCGCGCTCGTCGAACACGCGCGTCTCGCGGCCGTCATCGCGGCGCAGCTCGGTCCACGTGCGCGTGTCGCCGACGTACGCGTGTGGGCCGACGTACTCGACGACCGCGCAGCCGGCGCCGGTCGTACACGTCTCCTGCCGGAAACCGTCCTCGCCGCCGGCGAGCGCCTCGTAGCGCACGACGGTCTCGGCGTCGGTCGACGGCACCCAGCGGCGGAACTGCGCGAGCGCGGCGTGCTCGCCGCCGTCCTCACGCCACTGCCACTCCTGCCAGTAGATCGTGAGCATCTCGGGGCTCCCGACGGTCTCGTGGAAGAACCCGGTCGACGGGAGCCCGTCGTCGTACCCGAAGCTCTGCGTGGTCTTCACCGTCGGCGTCGCGATCCGTTCCTCGTCGAGAAGACCGTCACGGTAGAAGCGTGCACGGCGGTAGGTCGTGCCGCCGGCGTACGAGATCTGGAACCACGTCTCGCGGCCGTCGTCGTCGTAGGCGTAGTCGTACCGGTCCTGGACCGTGCTGTCGTCGACGGGATAGCCGACGGCAGCGCAGGGCTGCTGCGGCTCGACGCCGAAGGGAACCGGGTCCTCGGGCGGCGTCTCGGTGGCGCATGCAGGGACCAGAGGGATGAAGAGGAGGGACACGAGGATGGTGGGGCGCATGGGGGACTCCTTGATAACGAATCACCCTCGGATCCCCTACTCGCATCCGGACGTCGACGGAGATCACGACGGCCGCCCCTCCCCCGCTCGGTTTCGGTGCCATAGTTTGCTGTGCTCGCGTCTCGCGTCATCTACCTCCACGGTTTCGCGTCGAGCCCCGAATCCAGGAAGGCCGTGGCCGTGGCCGAGCGGCTGCGCACCCGCGGCATCGACGTGGACCGGCTCGACCTCCGCGTCCCATCCATGGAGCGGCTCGACTTCGGCGCCATGCTCGAGCGCACGCGCGCGGCGATCGGAGGGCCCGACGAACGCGCCGTCCTGATCGGGTCGAGCCTGGGCGGGCTCACGGCGGCGCGCGTCGCCGAGCACGACCGCCGGGTGGTCGGGATGGTCCTCATGGCCCCCGCCCTCCACTTCGGGGCGCGGTGGCACGAGCGTCTCGGGCAGGCCGGCTGGGACCAGTGGATGGAGACCGGCTGGCTCGACGTCCACGACTACGCGACCGGCGGAACCACTCGCGTTCACGCCGACTTCGCCCGCAGCGTCCTCCAGCACGACGTGGGCCTCCCGTACATCCACCCGCCGACGCTGGTGATCCACGGCGAGGCGGACGACGTGGTGCCGGTCACGGTCTCCCGCGAGCTGGCGAACGTCTCGCCGCAGGTCCGCCTGATCGTGCTCCCCGACGGCCACGACCTCCTCGCCACGCTGCCGATGATCCTCGATTCGATCGAGGCGTTCGTCCTGTCGCAGGAGTGATATCCTCTCGGCGATTGAGGGGTCTCACGTGCACGTGCCTGTGGGTGATCGCGGGCGCCGGCGCGTGCGCGCAGGCCGAGACGTCGCCTGACTCCGCACCGACCGACAGCCCGCCGCCCATCGACGCCGCGGTCGACGCGGTGCCGATCGACGCCAACGAGTCCGCCAGCTTCTTCGAAGACACGTCGTCGGCCGACTTCGGCGGCGGCGCGCTCACCGAGGTGGTCGTCGAGTCGTGGGGCGCCATCGCGCCGCGCGCGTACTACACGGGCGGGCTGCGCGTGCGCGGCAACGACACCGCCACGTTCACCAGCGCGGCCACCGCGACGTGGGCCGCCGTCGAGGCGGGCATCCTCACGAGCGCCGTCGCGCCCGGCCGCAGCGTCGCCGTCGACTGGACGACCGCGACGCCCGCCGGCATCGGCCTCACGGCCGGCGACGACTTCACGCTCGGCTACGACGGCGAGATCTACCTCGAGACCGGGACGTGGACCTTCCACGTGCTCGCCGACGATCACGCGTTCCTCGAGCTGGCGCCGATCGGCAGCACCGGCTTCACGCGCGTCGCCTCGGCCAACGTGCCGACCGAAGCGACCGGCACCTTCGTCGCCAGCGCCGACGGCTGGTACCCGGTGCGGCTCGGCTACTGCGAGCGCACCGGCAGCGCGGCCTTGCGCGTGGAGCTGAGCGGCCCGACGATCCCGGCGCGCGCGCCGGTGCCGCGCCATCGCCTGCGGTTCGCGGCGAGCGGCATGGACGGCCTCGCGGTGGCCGCGTTCGACGACAGCCGGATGCTCGGCGACACGCAGACCGCGATCGATCGCGCCATGCCCGCGGCACGCACCTACGGAACCGCCGCGCCGGCCGACCTCGGCATCACCGCCGCCGACGACTTCTCCGTGCGCTGGACCGGGCAGCTCCGCATCGACGTGGGCGGCGACTACGTCTTCCGCTACGTCACCGACGATGGCCAGCGCCTGTGGATCGACGGCGCGCTGGTGCAGGACCTCTTCGATGCCACGCCGCACGACACCATGACCGCGGCGATCGCGCTCGATCCGGGCTGGCACGATCTCGTCATCGATCTCAGCGAGAGCGTGGCCACGGCGCAGGCCACGCTGTCGGTCGTCTCCGGACCGGACCTCGTCGGTGCGTCGCTGCCGCCGGCGCGCCTGCGTCCGGTCGAGGCGCGCAGCGAGCGCCACGACACCGGCGTCGATCGCACCGACCGCGCCATCCCCGACATCGGCCAGATCGACTCCACGGTGCGCATCGACGCGCCGCCCGGCGCCAAGACCCACGGCATCGACGTCAGCTGGACCTTCGATCACAGCTACCGCGGCGACCTGGAGCTCACGCTGATCGCGCCCGACGGCAGCCAGACCCTGGTGCGCGATCACGTCGGCGGCGCCGCCACGGGCACGGTCACCGAGCGCGTCCACGTCACGGCGCTCGACGAGACCATCGCGTCGGGCGTGTGGCGCCTGCGCGCCCGCGACACCACGTCGCTCGACACCGGCACGCTGCGCGACTTCCAGCTCACCGTGCACCATCGCGCCGGCCAGCCCCCGATCGCGCCGGCCGCGTCGTTCGTGTCGACGGTGAAGGATCTGGGCGACATGGTGACCGCGTACACGTCGTTCGCGTGGCAGGCGCGCCTGGGCGCGGGCACGGCGATCAAGGTGTACGTGCGCAGCGGCGACACGATGGACGCCGTGCTCGCGGCCGCGTGGTCGACGCCGCTGGTCGACCCCAACGGTGGCTCGCCGCCGGTCGTCGCGCGCCGCTACTTCCAGTACCGCGTCGACTTCGAGAGCGACGGCGACGGTGCGGCGATGGTCGACTCGGTCCGCCTCGACACGCGAAGGGAAGTCCCATGATGAGGGCCGGCCGCGAGGAGTGGGGCCGCGAGCAAAGCGAGCCCCGGGGTAGCACCCGCTACGACGCGGCCGAGCGCGAAGCGCGAGCAAGGCCCGAATCAACGACAATGATCCGCGCAGCAGTCATCGCCGGGACGGTCGTCGCCTTGGCCGGCACCGCCGCGGCGGGCACGGTCAGCGGACGGATCACCGAGGCCGCCGGCGGCGCAGGGATCGCCAGCGCCGAGGTGCGCATCTGGGTGCTCGGCGCCAAGGGCTACTCGATCGCGCAGACCGTCGCCGCCAACGCGAGCGGTGACTACGCGTTCACGGTGGGCGCCGGCACGTATCGTGTCGACGCGCGCGGCCCGGCGGGCACGGGCTTCAACTACGGCGACCGCTGGTACGACCTCGCCGCACCGACGAGCAGCGGCTACGTCGGCGACAGCGCCGACGATCTGGCGGTCACGGCCGCCAGCAACACGCCCAGCATCGACATCTCGCTCGAGATCCTCGGCGGCCTCGACGGCACGGTGTTGCACTCCGGCACCATCGAGGCGCCCAGCATGTGGGTGCGGATGGAGCGGCGCGCCGAGGTGCGCATCCACCACACCGACTTCTCGGATACGCCGACCGGACTCGCGTCGATGCGCGGCCTGGTACCGGCCGCCGACTACCAGATCATCACGTACGACCCGGCCGGCGTGCGGGACACGTTGCTCACGCCCGGACCGTACACGGTCGCGGCGAACACCAACGGCAGCGTCGGCAACCTGGTGATGGCGAACGCGCCGGCGGATCCCAACGAGGGCAACAACAGCGCGAACTGCGGCGCGTCCAGCATCAACGCGGCCGCCCTGCACATGGATCCGCCGCAGTCGTGGTCATCCGCTGGCGCACGCATCGGCCCGCTCGCGAACAGCGACGTCGACTGGTACTGCTTCACTGCCGTCGACGGTGATCGGCTCTTCATCACGGCGACCACTGAATTCACGTTCAACGGCGCGACCCGCCGCCACCCGTGGACCGACCCGCTCCTCTCGTTCTGGCGCGGCGCGCGCGTCACGCGCCTGGCCGAGAACGACGACTTCATGGGCACGCTCGACGCGCGCGTCGACACCGGACCGCTCACCGCCGGCTGTCACTGCGCCGCGGTGACGACGTTCGGCGACGCCAACTACGTGGGCGCCGGCCAGAACTCGACGGGCGCGTACCAGCTGCGCGTCGTGATGGGTAACCGCCCGCCGGTGCCGTCGATCAAGAAGGGCCTGACCGAGGTGCCGGCCGCGCCGGCGACGTTCACGATCGACGAGGGCGACACGCTCACGCTCGATCTCTCGTACCGGGACGCCGACCACGACGTCCCGACCAAGGCCTTCACGCACACCGACAACATGGCGAACGCGGTCGCGGGCGGCACGCTCACGCTGAACGCCGAGACCGGCACGTATACCTGGGTCGCGGGCCCGACGGCGGCGTCGGGCAGCCCGTACACGCTGCGCCTCTCTGCCGGCGACACCGAGTTCCCGAACCAGAGCAAGACCGTCACGCTCGTGGTGCGCGACGTGAACATGCCACCGGAGATCCCGGTGCCGGTCTCGCCGATCAACAACGCGGTCGTGATGACGGGCGCGCCCGCGCTGGTGTGGTCGAACGCGGCCGACCCCGAGGCCAACACCGTCACGTACGACGTCGAGCTCTACGCCGACGACACCAGCGGCGCGCCGGCGCAGACCACCACCGGCGTGGTCGAGACCGCGACCACGACCATGTGGATGCCGTCGACGATCGCCGAGAACACGCGCGTGTTCTGGCGCGTGCGCGCGCGCGACAACCTCGGCGGGCTGAGCCCGTGGTCGGACTACGCCGCGTTCCTGGTCGACTCGGCCAACGACGCGCCCGAGCAGCCCATCCTCTTGAAGCCCGCCGAGAACGAGATCATCGCGATGCGCCGCCCCGGCCTGTCGGTCCTGAACGTCGACGACCCCGAGGACGACGCGATCGAGCTCATCTTCGAGATCGCGAGCGACAGCAACTTCACGATGATCGCGTGGACCAGCCCGGGCGTCGCGCAGAACCTGGTGTCGGGGACGACCATGACCAGCGCCGGCGTCGACCTCCTGTGGGGCGGCGAGTACTTCGCGCGCGTGAAGGCGCGCGACGCGCGCGGCGGCGAGAGCACGTGGAGCGACACGCACCGCTTCCGTCTGAAGCAGAACGTCCCGCCCGGCGATCCGGCGTGGGACGGCGCATGCGTGGCGACCACGTACGATGTCGCGCCCCCGACGGAGATCGTGGTGCGCAACGTCATGGACGCCGAGGGCGAGCCGGTGACGTTCGAATTCCAGCTCTTCCGCTTCGACGAGAACCCCGGCAACAGCTTCCCGGTCTACCAGACCAGCGCGATCATGAACGCGAGCGGGCAGACCACGGCGATCCCGGTCGATCTGTCGGAGATCGAGAACGGTCGTTACCGCTACTTCGTGCGCGCCTTCGACGGCACCGACGCGTCGAACGCGATCGAGTGCGAGCTCACGCTCGACGTGCCGCCGCCCGGCGACCCGTCGGGTGGCTGCTGCGACGCCGGCCGCGCGCCGCTCGCGCCGCTGGCGCCGCTCGGAACCAGCTTCATCGTGCTCTTCGCGCTCCGCCGTCGCCGCGCTCGCTGCTAGGCTGCGCGGCGTGAGCAGCCTGAGCGGCACGATCGGACGCACGCACACCTCGGCCGGCGATGTGGTGTGGGAGCAGCACGGCGACGCATCGGCGCCGCCGCTGCTCCTGCTCAGCGCCAACCCCGGCGACCGCCACGACTGGGACGCCGTCGTCCCGGCGCTGGCGCGCACGCACCGCGTGATCGCGCTCGACTGGCCGGGGCACGGCGCGTCGCCGGCCCCGACGCCGCCGCAGTCGGCGAGCGCGATGATGTACGCGCGCGTGCTGGCCGAGGTCACCGAGGCGCTCGGCATCCACGGCGCGGTCGTGTGCGGCAACTCGGTCGGCGGGTACGCCGCGATCCGCCTCGCGCTCGAGCATCCGGCGCGCGTGGCGGCGCTGGTGCTCGTCGATCCGGGCGGCTTCACGCGACACAACGCGATCACGCGCGCCTTCTGCCGGACCAAGGGCACCGAGTGGGTCACGCGACGGATCGCCGGCCACTTCGCGCGCGGATACCTGCGCAAGAAGACGCCGTGGACGCGCGAGATGATCGCGCGCGCCGACGCCGAGCGCGCCAACCCCGAGCAGGTCGCCGTCGATGCGGCGATCTGGCGCTCGTTCGCGCACCCCGAGCACGACCTGCGCGCGCGCGCCCGCGACCTGCGCCAGCCGACGCTCTTGCTGTGGGGCACGATGGATCCGGTGCTGCCCATCTTCCTCGACGGTCGCGCGGCACGCGCCGCCATGCCGTCGGCGCGCTGGAGGTCGTTCGAGACCGGCCACGCCGTGCACGCCGAGAACCCGACCGCGTTCCTCGCGGCGGTGAAGCCGTTCCTCGCCGAGGTCACCACACCATGAAACGCGCCGCCATCGTCTTCACCGCCCTCGCCGCGTGCACGGCCGCCCCCGTCGCATCGCCGACGACGCCCCCGGCGTCCACGCCCGCGCGCTCCGAGCCGGCGACCCACGTCGTCGCGCTCGAGCCGCTGGTCGCCACGCCGGTGATGAAGGGCCCGTTCATCATCCTCACCATCAACCCGGGCAGCGATCTGCAGCTCGGCATCAGCAAGCTCGGGTCGTGCGACGACAACGTCGCGTGGTTCATCTACAGCGGCGGCGGCGCTGCGGTCGCGGCCGGCGACACGCTCTGCGCGGTGTCACGCGCCGAGGAACCGGTCACGCACGGCTTCTCCGGCCACGACTGAGCTACGACCGACGGACCGCTACGCGCCCGTCAGTGGTCGTGGCCGTGGCCCTTCTGCTTCTTGTGCTTCTGCGGCTTCGCCTTCTTGTGCTTCTCGGCGGGCCGGTGCGATTGATGATGCACAGGGACGGTCTTCACGACGCAGGCCGCGAGGCCGATCGCCGCGATGATGAACGTCACCAGCATGGCGCGCTTCCCGATCACCATGCGATGAACGTAACGCGCCGGTCGGCGTGGGAGCAAGTCACACCTGTAGACGCGTTAGGATCACGCCGTGCTACGGGCGCGGTTGATCACGCCGATCACGGTCGGCGGCATCGTCGTCGCGGTGCTCGGCCTCGCGGTCGAGCTCGTGCACAGCCGCTCGCACGCCGAGGCGATCGAGGCCCTGGTCGGGCTCCTCTCGCTCAGCTACGAGCAGAACCTGCCGACCTGGTACGCATCGATGCTGCTCGCCGCGTGCGCCGTGCTGCTGGCCGCGATCGCCACCACGGCCACCGCGTTCCGCCGTCACTGGTGGCTCCTCGCCGGCGGCTTCGCGCTCATGTCGCTCGACGAGGTCGCCGAGCTGCACGAGCACGCCGGCGCGCTCGTGGACCTGAGCGACACCGTCTACTTCGACTGGATCGTGCCCGCCGCGATCCTCGTCGCGCTCCTCGGCCTGGTGTTCCTCCCGTTCTTGCGCGCGCTCCCTGCCGCCCGCCGCCGTGACTTCGTCGTGGCGGCGGCGCTCTTCCTCGGCGGCGCGGTCGTGATGGAGCTGCCGCTCGGATGGTGGACGGCGCGCGCCGGCGACGAGAGCGCCGGGTACGCGCTCATCGACTGGGTCGAGGAGTCGCTCGAGCTCGCCGGCGCGAGCTGGTTCCTCCTCGCGCTCACCACCCGCTGGGACGACCGCGCGGAGGCGACGCCTTGAAGCCCGCGCGCTCGCCGTTCCTGGTCAGCCCCGGCTACGACTGGACGTTCTTCCTCCTGCCGCCGCTGGCCGGGCTCGTGATCGGCATCCTGCTCAGCGGCACGCCCATCACCGATCGCGCCGTCACGGTCAACGGCAACGAGACCACCGCGATCGGCATCGCCATCGGCGTGCTGATCCACGCGCACCTCGTCGCCGTGTTCTGGCGCAGCCACGGCAACCCGCGCGTGTTCGCGCAGTACAAGCTGCGCTTCGTCCTCGTCCCCATCCTGCTCTGGCTCGTCATCGTCGGCTCGACCTGGGCCGCCATCACGGCGACCGTCGTCGCCACCTTCTGGGACGTGTGGCATTCGGGCGCGCAGACCTTCGGCTTCGCGCGCATCTACGACCGCAACGCCGGCAATCCGCCCGAGGCCGGCCGCCGCCTCGACTACTGGCTCAACCAGATCCTCTACGCCGGACCGATCCTCGCGGGCGCGACGCTCCTGCCTCACGTCGATGTCCTCGACAACTACGACGCGGTCGGCGCCACCTTCTTCACGCGCATCCCCGCCGAGGCCGAGGGCCACCAGCGCTGGCTCACCTGGGGCGTCGTCGGCGCCGGCACGCTGTTCATCGCGGTGTACGTGCTCGCCAACGTGCGTCTCTGGCGCGAGGGCTACCGCGTGTCAGCGCTCAAGGTCTACCTGCTCGCCACCACCGCGTTCTGCTCGATCTACACCTGGGGCTTCAACACGTGGGGCCAGGCCTTCTTCATCATGAACTTCTTCCACGGCGTGCAGTACCTCGCGCTGGTGTGGGCCATGGAGAAGCCGACGCTCGTGAAGCGCCTCCGCGGCTTCGCGCCGCTCGTGTTCTTCGGCTCGGTCGCGCTTTACGGCGCCGGCGCCGAGCTCCTCGATCCCGACCTCACCACCCTGTGGGCGGTGACCATGGTCGTCTCGCTCATGCACTTCTGGTGGGACGGCTTCATCTGGTCGGTGCGGCGTCAGGACGTCTGACGCAGTCGCCGATCACCGACAGCAGGCGGTGCGCATCGATGGGCTTGCGCAGGAGCGCGACGTGCGGTCCGCGCTCCGGCACCTCGACGCCGTGGCTGTAGCCGGTCGCCAGGATGACCTTCAGGTCCTTCTTGCGCGCGACCAGCTGCACCGCGAGCTCGTGGCCGTTCATGTTGCCGGGCATCACGAGATCGGTGAGCACCGCGCCGATGCGGTGCGCCTCCTGCTCGTACGTGGCGATCGCCGCCGACCCGCAGTCGGCCTCGACGACGCGGTAGCCGGCCTGCTCGAGCGTGGCGCGCACCGCACGGCGCACGTGTGCGTCGTCCTCGACGAGCAGGATCGTGCTGCCGTCACGCGCGGACCTGGGGACCGGGGCCGCCGCTCGGGTCGGCACCGGCGTGATCGTCGTCGGCAGGTACGTGCGGAACGTCGTGCCGCGCTCGACCTCCGACTCCACCTCGATGCGCCCGCGGTGCTGCTCGACGATGCCGTGCACCATGGCGAGCCCGAGCCCGGTGCCCTTGCCGGTCTCCTTGGTCGTGAAGAACGGCTCGAAGATACGATCGCGGATGTCGGCGGCGATGCCGACGCCGGTGTCGCGCACCGAGATGCACGCGTATTCGCCGGCCGGCAGCCCGAACATCTCGCCGTGGGTCGCGACCGAGGTCTCGATCCTGAGCGTCCCGCCGCGCGGCATGGCGTCGCGCGCGTTGACCGCGAGGTTCATGATCAGCTGATCGATCATCGATGGATCGGCCATGACCGCGACCTCGAGCGCGCCGGGCGCGACCTCGACCACGACGTCCTCGCCCACGATGCGCCCGATCATGTTCGTCACCGCGTGGATGGTCTCGTCGAGCGCGACCGGGCGCAGGTGCATGGGCTGGCGGCGGCTGAACACGAGCATCTGGCGGGCGAGGCTCGACGCGCGCTCCATGGCCGCGCGCAGCTCGCGCACGTGACCGAGCGCCGCGACGGGCACACCCGGCACCTGCTGCAGGAGCGCGAGCTCGAGCATCGCCGTCTGGACGATGTTGTTGAAGTCGTGCGCGACGCCGCCCGCCAGCCGTCCGATCGCGTCCATCTTCTGCGCGTGACGCAGCTGATCTTCGAGCCGGCGCCGCGCCGTGATGTCGCGCAGGGTCCCGACCAGGCGGACCGCCTTCCCGCGCTCGTCGAAGAGGACGAAGGCGCGCTGGAAGACGTCGACCACCGCACCGTCGGGCCGCAGCAGGCGGTACTCGCCCTCCCAGTGGTCGGCGCCGCTCGAGAGCAGGCCCTTCAAGGTGCCCACCATGGCGTCGCGATCCTCGGGGTGGACGCGCTCGAGCCAGGCCGCGAAGCTCGGCATCGCGGCGCGGTCGTACCCGAAGACGCTGTAGTACGCCTCGCTCCACCAGGCGCGATCGGTGGTCATGTCCCAGTCCCACAGCCCCTCGTTGGTCGCCTGGGAGACGATGCGATAACGCTCGTCGAGCGTGGCGCGCTCCTCGGCGTCGCGCTTGCGCTCCGTGATGTCCTGGGCGACGCCGACCAGGTGCGAGACCTCGCCGGTCGCGTCGAGCACAGGGAAGCCGCGCCCCCAGATCCACCGCACCGCACCGTCGGGCAAGACGATCCGGTACTCGTGATCGAACGCCGTCCCGCTCGGACGCTGCTGCGCGTTGGCCCGGACGCGCTCGCGGTCGTCGGGATGAACCGCCTCGAGGAAGGACGACGGATCGCGGTAGAAGTCCTCGACGCGCCGGCCCCACACGCGCTCGTAGGCCGGGCTGACGTACCGCAGCTCGGTCATGTCTCGGTCCGAGATCCAGAAGACCTCGGACAGCGCATCGGCGATCAGCCGGAACCCCACGTCGCGATCCCCCAGCGTCATGGCGGCAGTCTACAGCGAGTAGCCGCCGTCGAGCATGAGGCGCTGGCCCGTGACGTAGCTGGCCCGATCCGACGCGAGGAACGCGATGGCGTCCGCGACCTCCTCGGGAGTCGCGAAGCGACGCAGCGCGATGTTCTTCTTCGCCGCCTCGAGCCACGCGTCGTCGAGCTCGCCGCGCGCGACGAGATCGCGAAACATGCCGGCCTCGACGACGCCGATGCCGACCGCGTTGGCGCGGATGTTGTTGCGGCCCTCCTCGCGCGCGATGGCGCGGAGCAGCGCCTCGATGGCGGCCTTGGGCGCCACCGACAGCACGTCGCCGGGCGGGAAGCGCGACAGGCCGGCCGAGCTCACGAACGTGAACGAGCCTCCGCCGTGCGCACGGAAGTGCGGGATGAACGCGCGCGCCACGTGCACGAAGCCGTTCACGTCGGCGTCGAGCACGCGCTTCCACTCGTCGAGATCCATGGCGGCGACGCGCGGCTGCGTGATGCGCGAGCCCGCGGCGTGGACCACGGCGCGCACGCGCGTGTATGTCGCGGCCAGCTCGGCCGTGAGCGCGACACACGCGTCGGGATCACCGAGATCGAGGCGATGCGCCGAGCCACGCCTCCCGGCCGCGACGACGTCGGCGATCACGGCGCCGGCGCGGTCGGCGCCGTGGAGGAACGTGATCGCGACGTCGCTGCCGCGCACGGCCAGCGTGCGCGCCGCGGCCGCGCCGATGCCACCGCTGCCGCCGATCACCAGCGTCACCCCGTCTCCGTGCTCGGGCTTCATGGCCCGACCTTACGTCAGCCGCCCAGCATCGTCTCGGGACGGAGCAGCTCGTCGAGCTCCTGCGCGTTCAGCACGCCGAGCGCGAGCGCGGCCTCGCGCAGCGTCAGCCCGTGCTCGTGAGCGTGCTTCGCGACCCTGGCCGCCGCGTCGTAGCCGATGCGCGGCGCGAGCGCGGTCACCAGCATGAGCGAGCGCTCGACCAGAAGGGCGGTGCGCTGCTCGTCGACGGCGAGCCCGTCGACGCAGCGCAGGCGGAAGCTGTCACACGCGTCGGCGAGGAGCGTGGCCGACTCGAGCGCGCATGCGCCGATGAGCGGCTTGAACACGTTCAGCTCGAGGTGGCCCTGCAGGCCACCGACGGTGATCGCGGCGTCGTTGCCGATGACGCGGGCGCACACCATGGTGAGCGCCTCGACCTGGGTCGGGTTGACCTTGCCCGGCATGATCGAGCTGCCCGGCTCGTTCGCCGGCAGCACCAGCTCGCCGATGCCGGCGCGCGGCCCCGAGCCGAGGAGGCGGATGTCGTTGCCGACCTTCGTGAGCGCCACCGCCGCCCCGCGGAGCGCGCCCGACGCGGCCACGAGATCGTCGTGCGACGCGAGCGCCGCGAACCGGTTCGGCGCCGCCGTGAACGCGCGCCCGTGCAGCGCGGACAGCTCGGCGATCACGCCGTCGGCGAATCCCGGCGGCGCGTTCAGGCCCGTGCCCACCGCGGTGCCGCCGATGGCGAGCGCGCGCACGCGCGGCAGGAGCGCCTCGATCGCGTCGGCCGCTGCGCGCACCTGCGCCGTCCACCCCGACGCCTCGTGGCCGACGGTGAGCGGCGTCGCATCCATCATGTGCGTGCGCCCGAGCTTCACGATGTCCGTCCACGCGCGCGCCTTCGCGTCGAGCGCCGCCGCCAGCGCGTGGAGCGCCGGCAGCACGCGATCCTCGAGCGCGAGCGCGGCCGCCACGTTCATCGCCGTCGGGAACGCGTCGTTCGACGACATCCCGAGGTTGACGTGATCGTTGGGGTGCACCGGCTTCTTTCCGCCGCGCCCCGAGCCGAGCAGCTCGTTGGCGCGCCCGGCGATCACCTCGTTGACGTTCATGTTGGTCTGGGTGCCCGATCCGGTCTGCCAGATGACGAGCGGGAAGTTCTCGTCCAGCCCGCCGCTCATCACCTCCGCCGCCGCGCGATCGATCGCATCCGCGACCTGCGCGTCGAGCCGGCCGGCCGCGCCGTTCACGCGCGCCGCCGCGCGCTTCACCGCCGCGAGCGCGTACACGATGGCGAGCGGCATGCGCGTCGTGCCGATCGGGAAGTTCTCGAGCGAGCGCTGCGTCTGCGCCCCCCAGTACCGCTCGGCCGGCACCTCGACGGCGCCCAGACTGTCGGTCTCGGTGCGCGTCGCCATCACTGCACGCGGACGGTGAGCGTGTACGGGCCGAACGCGCCGGCGTCCCAGCTGTCGACGATGACGTAGAACACGCCCGCCGCGGTGGTCGTGTACGTGACCGATTCGGGGTTGCCGGCGTCGCGTCCGACCAGGCACGTCGGCGTCATCGCGCACGGCTGCACGATCTCGACGGCGCTGTCCCACGCCGCGTTCACGGACGCCGTGATCGTGCGCCCCGACGTCGGCAGGTTCAGCACGTAGATGTCGTCGGGCCCGTCGTTGGTGAAGCCGGTGCACGTCGACGCCGGCTGGATGTTGTTGGCGTGCCCCGTGAGGTCGCCGGTGATCGTCGTGCCGTTGGCCTGCATCGCGGCCGCCGTGATGTCGGGCGGGTTGGCGCAGGTGTCGGCGTTGGTGACGCCGCCACCGTCGGTGCCCATGGCGTCGGTCGCCGCGTCGGTCGCCGCGTCCGTCGCCATCGCGTCGGTCGCCGCTGCGTCGGTCTCGGCCGCGTCGCTCTGCACGATCGGCGCGTCGACGAGCACCACCGGCGCGTCGATCGGGTCGTCATCGCCGCCGCGATCCTGCCCCTGAGCACAGCCAGCGAGCACGAACAAGAGCGCAGCGCGGAGCGGCCTCATCGCGCGGAACGTATCAGGATCGCCAGACGTCGGCGACGGGACGCACCGGTCGGGGCGCCTCACCGTCGCTGGCGGCCACTAGGTGGTTTTCCCAGTAACCCACATCGTGCCACCCACCGAGCTTCCACCCGACCCGGTGGAACGTCCCGCACCGCACGAAGCCGACCCGCTCGTGCAGCCGCACGCTCGCGGGGTTGGGCTGTGTGATGCCGGCGAGGAGCAACGCGTAGCCCTGCGCGCGCAGCACGGGAATGAAGCGGTCGTAGAGCGCCGCGCCGATGCCGCGCCGGTGCGCCGACGGATCGACGTACACCGAGACGTCCGCGGTCCACGCGTACGCGCCGCGCGCCCGATGCGGCCCCGACTTCGCGAACCCGACGACGCGCTCGCGCTCCACCGCCACCAGCCAGGGATGCTGCGCGCGTGTCGCCTCCCACGTCGCCAGCCACTGGCCTTCGGGCTCGGGCTCGGTCGCGAAGTTGGCCAGCGTGTTCAGCGCGGCCCAGTTGGAGATCGCGACGACCGCGGGAATGTCCTCGCGCTCGGCGAGGCGGATCGTGATCATGCCGGCCAGCCTACGCCGACCATGTTTCGCGTGCGTTTCAGTCGGTCGCGCCGACGAACGGATCGGGCGTGGCCCACGTCTGCTCGTACTCTTTCCGCGTCAGCGCGCGGAAGCCCTGCCCGTGGAAGCGAGGCGCGTCCTGCTGCGGGACGATGATGCACTTCGTGTACGGGCCCATCTCGCAATCGTCCTGGCCGACCAGGGCGACGTCGTGGTGAGTGTCGAGGAGCTCTTGCAGCTCGGTGAACGTGCACTGGCCGGGCTGCTGGAGCGGCGCCCAGGCGGCCGGTTCACGAACGAAATCGCGGGGAGGAGTCATGCCTTGATCGTAACGCTCGACCCGGGGGTCGGCATTTCGCACTGCGGCGCAGCTCACGTGTCGACCCCGGGCTACAAGCGCCCACGCGAGGTTGCACGCCGTGGATGACAGCCGGCGTACCAACCTCCGTTCATGCGAAGGCGTAGGTTGCGAATCATGAAGAGGTTCGCCCTGGGGGTCCTGGTGCTGTGGTCTGCCTGTGGGCCGTCGGTCCACGGCGACGACGACGACGATGACGGCGACGGGGACGGCGGCGCGGCGACATGTCCGCGCTGCACGCCCGACAACACCGGCTACGTCGACTGCGAGGGCAACCTCTACGACTGTCCGATCGACATGGCGTGTGGCAACGGCGTCTGCGCCGATCCGTGCCTCGCGGCCGAGCGCAATCACTCCTCGATCGGCTGTGACTACTACGGCGTCGACATGGACGCGGCGATGGGTCCGCCGCAGGACGCTTGCTACACGATGTTCGTCGCCAACGTGTCGCGCGCGCCCGCGCACATGAACATGGAGTGGAACGGGCAGACGATCGATCTCGGTCGCTGGGCCAAGATCCCCTCCGGCAACGGCCAGTCGCTCACGTATGGCGCCTACGATCCCGTCGCGGGCCTCGCGCCCGGTCAGGTCGCGATCGTCTTCCTCGCGTATGCGCCCGGCTTCATGAATGTCGCGTGTCCCGCCGCCGTCGGCGGCGCCGCGATCGGCACCGAGGCACAGATCTCCGGCCCCGGGTTCGGCTCCGCCTTCCACCTCACGACCGATCAGCCGGTCACCGCGTACCAGATGCTTCCATACGGCGGCGGCGCGGCCGCGGCGACGGGCGCGACGCTGCTCCTGCCGACGAGCGCCTGGGGCACGAACTACGTCGCCGTGTCGGCGTACGACCAGCCGGCGCCGCCCATCCCGATCGCGATGGGCCCCTCGTACAATATCGTCGCGAAGGAGGACGCCACGCAGGTGACGATCCGACCCACCGCGGCGATCGCCGGCGGCGGCGGCTTGCCCGCAGGTGCGGCCGGCACGCCGTACACGATCATGCTCGACCGTGGGCAGCACGCGCAGATCACGCAGGCCAACCCGCTCTCCGGGTCGCCCATCGAGGCCAACAAGCCGATCGGCGTGTTCGGCGGTCATCAGATCATGTCGATCGATCGCTGCTGCGGCGATCACGGCGAGCAGATGCTGGCGCCGGTGCGCGCCCTCGGCTCGGAGTACGTCGCGGCGCCGCATCCCGATCGCAAACCCGCCGGCATGGCCGACCCGCGCGTGTACCGCATCATCGGCGCCGTCGACGGCACGCAGCTCACGTACGAGCCCGCGAACGCCGGCCCCGCCACCGTCAACCTCGGCCAGCTGCACGAGATCCGCACCAACGGCTCCTTCGTGGTGCGCAGCCAGGACGTCGATCACCCGTTCTTGATGTTCACGTACATGACCGGCGCCGGCGAGCAGGGAGAAGGTGGATGGGGCGACCCCGACTTCGTGCGCCTCGTGCCGCCGCTGCAGTACCTCTCGCACTACGTCTTCTTCACCGATCCGACGTACCCGTTCACCGTGCTCACCGTCGTGCGCAAGAAGCGGGACGGCGCGTTCGCCGACGTCACGCTCGACTGCCTCGGTGGCCCGATCCTCGGCTGGTCACCGGTCGGCACCGCCGGCGACTTCGAGATCACGTACGTGCGCCTCGTCGATCACTTCCAGGGTCAGAACGGCTGCAACAACGGCGTGCGCGTCATGGACTCGACCGCGCCCTTCGGCGTCTGGGTCTGGGGATGGGGCAGCGAGGACACCTCGACCGGCTGGGTCAGCTACGGCTACCCCGCGGGCGAAGCGGTCTTGCCCATCAACGACGTCGTCGTCGGGCGCCAGCCCGGCCAGCCTCAGCTGTGGGAAGACGTGTCGTCGGGCGGCTCGATGTCGAGCAGGTA
The DNA here is from genome assembly GCA_035525615.1 of Kofleriaceae bacterium. GTDB lineage: Bacteria > Myxococcota_A > Polyangia > Haliangiales > Haliangiaceae > UBA2376. The sequence goes on from DATLEB010000229.1 coordinate 85,774, forward strand.
AGCGATCAGCTGCAGGTCGAGGTTCGTCGGCTCGCCCTGGTGATCGTGCACGATGCGGCGGCGGAGCTCGCTGCCCGCCGCGAGCGTGGGCGGCTCGGCGGGCGACGGCGGCTGCGCGACCTCGGAGAGCTCGAACTCCACGTCATCGATATCGTCGATATCGATCGCCACCGCGGTGGCCTCACGGGGAACCGGGCCACCTCCCCCAGTGGATGGCGTACGAGACATCACGACCATCGTAAGCGCAGGTCGGCTCGCGGTGCCACTGATTCGCACCGAGCGATCGCATCCTACGAGCGCTTCGCGTGCGCTCGGCGCCTACACGCGCGGCGATGGATGACGGCGCGGCGGCTGCGGCGCGCACGTGTGCGAGTTGCTGGTGCGGCTGCACGTCTCGCACAGCGGTACACCGCAGAGCGGGCATTCACACTGCACGGTCCGTCGACAACCGTCGACGCAACAGCGTCGAAGCGGCGGCGGCGAGGTCTCGGTCACGAGAAGTCATCCTAACGCAGAGGTAAGCGGGAAGACATGGATCTTCGAGGCTGGTCCGTTCACCCCGCAGGAGTAGGGTTCGAGGAAAGGAGGGCTCCCATGTTCCTCTTGTTCTACTTCGGCGTGCTGGTGCTCGTGACATCCGTGATGGCGGGCGTGATGAGCTGGCCGTGGGCGGCGCTGCTCGGCGTGGCGCTGCTGGTCGTCGATCGAAAGCTCGTCTCGGCGAGCCACATCACCGACGGCGATCACGCGTCCGATCACTGAGGCGCGGGCATCGGGTGGGCCGCGAAGAAGGCCCACATCGCATCGGTCGCGGAGAGATCCATCGTGATGTGTCCGCCGGGGAAGTACCCGCCACCGGGCCACGTGTGCCCGCCGCCGGTGACGGTGCAGAGCGTGACCTCGCTGCCGCCGTCGCATGCGCCGTGCGAGACGCAGCGAGAGTCGCCGCGCGCGAACGTCTCCGTCGTCGTCATCTCGCAGCCGTTGCGCGTGGCCCAGCCGGCGTCCGACTCCGCCGCCGAGCGATAGCCGGTGACGCCGCCGCCGGCGTACGGGACGATCGTGTCCGACGTGCCGTGGAAGTGCATCACGGGGACGGCGCGCGTCGGGCTGCAGTCGCTGATGCCCATCATCCCGGAGACCGGCGCGATCGCCGCGATGCGCGTCGACGCCTCGCACGCGAGCCGGTGCGAGAGGAAGCCGCCGTTCGAGAACCCGGTCGAGAAGACGCGACGCGTGTCGACGCAGAGGCGCGCCTCGAGCTGATCGAGGAGCAGGTTCACGAAGCCGACGTCGTCGAGGCCGGTCTGCGCCGGCGTGCCGCAGCACGCGCCCGCGTTCCAGCCGCGCAGCGAACCGGTGCCGTCGGGCGTGACGCTGATGAAGCCTTCGGCGTCGGCCTTGGCGGGCAGACGCGTCATGTCCTCCTGCGCCTGCGCCGACATGGTGTAGCCGTGGAAGTCGAGGACGACCGGCGTCGGGCGCGACGGATCGTAGCTCGCTGGGACGTGCACGCGGATCGTGCGCGTCATGCCGGCGTGCTCGATCATCCACACCGCGTCGAGCGGCTGCGTCGACTTGCCTTCGCAGGTCGTCGCGCTCGCGGGCGCGTCCATGTCGGAGGTCGTCGCGGCGTCGGTGGCGCTGTTCGTGGCGGCGTCGCTGCACGCAACCGCGAACGCGACACAGAGAAGGGGTACGCACCGCACGCGCCGAGGCTAGACCACGGCGATCGCCAACATACCTGACATTATCTTACGAGCAGACTGCAACCAGTCGTTTGCGTGCGCTCACGCGCACGGGGTGAGCGGCCCCGCTCGCGCCGGGAGCGGCGTCAGGGAGATCTCCTCACGGGATCAATAGGTTTTGCGTAAGCCCCAACGATTCTGCGCCGGTACGCGGATTGCTTTGCATCGGGGCGTCCGAGCGAAGCTCTCATGCGCACCCACTCCACCTCTCGGCCGCTCGCGGTCCTCGTCCTCGGCGACGTGGCGGCCGCGCAGCAGCGCGCGGATCAGCTGCGCCTCCGTGGCTTCGCGACCTTCATCGCGCAGGACGAGAGCGAGCTGAGCTGGCTGCTCGGCGTGGCGCAGATCCGTCCCACCTACGCCGTCGTCGATCTCTCGAGCCCGATCGGCCCGGGCACGTCGCGTGTCCTCCTGCTGGTCGGGATGGCGCGGCTTGCCGCGATCGCCGGACTTCCCGTCGTCCTCGTCGGTGCCGAGGAGGATGACGCTCGCTTCTTCCGTCGCGTACTGGCGCTCTTCCCATGCGATCCAGGCAATACAGCGATCCTCTCGGCGCTCCCCAGGACCTCGGCGGGCTGATGGCCCACGACGAGTTTCTGAGCTGGCCGGAGGATCTGCAGGACCTCATCGACGACATCGGAACCGTCGAGGGGCTCGACATCATGTGTCTTGTCGCGCGCGACGAGTCGCGCGCATGGCGGCTCGAGGAGCTGTGCGAGCAGCTCGCGATCGATCGCTTCGCCCTCGACCACGCCGTGCGCCGCCTCGTCGCCAGTCGCTTGCTCGAGCGGCTGAGCGACGGGCGCGTCTGCGGAGTGCGCGCGTCGCCGTCGCGCCACACGTCCTTGACCGCGCTCAGCCGTCTGTGCGAGCAGGACCGCGCCAACGTGCTGGGCGCGATCGCGCACTCCTCGATCAGCCGCATCCGGTCGTCCGCGGTGCGGACCTTCGTGCGGCGTTAGCCGTCAGTACATCGACGTCGCCGCGGTCGGGCTCTGCGTGCCGGCGCTGTAGACCGTGCGATAGCGGACGTGGATGCGTCCGACGCCACCACCGCCGCCGCCGCCGTTGCCGTCGGCGCTCGCGTTGCTCCCGGCTTCCGCCGCGGTCGCGCCCGCGGCGCCGTCGCCGCCCGCCGCGCTGTACATCCCGGTCGCCGTCCCACCCGCCGCGACGCTGGCGGTCAGCGCGCCGTCCGCGCCGGTGCCGCCGTCCCCGTTCTGACCGGCGCCGGCGCCGCCGCCACCACCGTTCGCGGCGAGGACGCCGCCGTTCGAGACGATCGGCGACTGCAGGTAGATCGCGCCGCCGGCGCCGCCGCCGTAGCCGGCCAGCCAGTTGAAGGGGCTGTTGCACTGGTCGCCGCCGGTGCCGCCACCGCCGCCGACGTTGATGCCGCCGCTGGCGCCGATCGTGATCGACGACGCCGCGTAGAGCTGGATGGCGCCGCCGCCGGCGCCGGGTGCGCCCTCGGGGCACTGCGTGTTGGCCGGGAAGAACGTCGAGCCGCCGCCCGATCCGCCCTGCAGCGTCGCGAGGGTCGCCGCGCCGTAGCTCACGCCGGCCGGCGCGCCCGGGACCTGCTGATCGGGCTGGCAGCCGGTCGCGCACACGCCGTTGCCGCCCGCGGCGCCCACGCCGCCGAAGCTGCCGCCGCCACCGCCCGCGTCGCCGTACGAGCCCATGTGCCCGCCGGTGGCGCCGGCGCCGGTGCCCATCGTCGATCCGCCCGCGCCGGGTGTGCGCTGGCGCGCGCCGGCGTCGATGACGGCGGAGAGCGAGATCGTGCCGGCGAGGATCACCAGCGGGCGCGAGCCGACCACGCGGATGTTCGCGGCGACCGACAGCGTGCGCACGCGGAGGACGGCGAGCTCCGGCCCGCCGGGATCCTGGGCCACGGTCGTGTACGTGACGCCCGCCGGCAGCGGCATCCCGAAGGTGAAGCCCGTCGTCGACGTGATGACGGTGATCGGGGAGACGACGGCGAGGTCGCCCGTGCCGATCGAGTCGTCGGCGACGTGGACCACGTCGCCGGTCGTCGACGCGTCGGTCTCCATCGCGTCGATCGGCGTCGCGTCGATCGCTGCGGCATCGGGCTGCGCCGCGTCGGGCTGCGCGGCGTCGGGGTCGGGCGTGCCGTCCTGGTCTGCGCCGTCGGTCGAGACCTCGGCATCGATGGCGTTGGCGCCGCCGTCGACCTCGCCGCCCGACGGATGGAAGGAACAACCCGCCACGCCGAGGAGGACGGCATAGACGGCCCGGACCGACGTCATTCCTCCAGTATGAAGCGAATCCGCGTCGCGTGGAACAGGTCTGCGAAGTCCCACGAGTCGCACCGTGCGAGCGCCGCCGTCACATCGGGCGCGCGTGCGTCGGAATTCGCGCGCGACGCCGCGGCGAGACCGGCGATTCTCCTCGCACGAGAGAGGCACGCCGGTTGCTCTGCGCTTCATCGTGCTCGCCCTCGCACGCACCGCTGATGAGCTCGACACCGTCGACGCGATCGACACACCGTGGCGCGTTGGCGAGGTGATCGCCGACCAGTACGTGATCCGGAAACAGATCGGGCTCGGCGGGATGAGCACGGTGTGGGAGGCGTACGACCGCGTGATGCGCCGGACCACGGCGCTCAAGACCACGCTCGCCCGCGAGAACGCGTCGGCGCTCCTCATCCGCGAGGCGCGCGCGCTCGCCGCGGTCCGTCACCCCGGCCTGCCGGTCGCGTACACCGTCGGGGCGTATCGCGGCTGGAGCTTCCTCGCGCTCGAGCGCCTGTTCGGCGTGACGCTCGAGCACCGCATCCACGACCCACGGCCCGCCGGGCGGCCGGTGTTCACGATCCCCGAGGCGCTCCACGTGCTCGTCGGGCTCGCCGATGCGCTGACCGCGGTGCACGGCGCGGGCATCGTCCACCACGACGTGAAGCCGGCGAACGTGATGCTCTGCCCCGGCGGCCGCGTCGTGCTGCTCGACTTCGGCATCATGATCCCCGAGGTCGAGGCCGCGACCGGCCAGGTCTCGGGCACGGCGCACTACATGGCGCCGGAGATGCTGACCGGCGCGATCCGCCCCGGCAACGCGCACCTCCTCGACGTGTACGCCTTCGGCGTCCTCGCCTTCGAGGTGCTGACCGGGCGCGTGCCGTTCGACGACGACGACTTCCACGCCCTCATGCGGCTCCACGTCACCGCCCCCGTCCCCGACCTGCGCGAGCTCCGCCCCGACCTTCCCGTCGCGCTGGCGGAGCTCGTCACGGAGTGCCTCGCCAAGTGCCCGAGCGATCGGCCATCGGCGATGGAGCAGGTCCTCTGGGACCTGCGCGGACTGCTCAGAGCGCCTGGATGTCCTCAGCGTCCAGGAACAGCGCCTGCGTGAACGTCGCGCCGTCGGCGGAGATGCACCAGACCTCGTAAGGACCGACCGCCTGACCGACGACGTCGAAGTCGTTGGGGCCGGCGGCGCCGTCGTAGTCGACGTCGTTGCCGGCGCGGATCGCGCTGATGAGGTCGCGCCACAGGCCCGAGTGGAAGGTCTGCCCGTCGCGCGAGACCAGCGTGATCGCGTCGCGCAGGTGCTCGCCACCGAGCTCCTCGCCCGAGTGGTTGCGCGACTGGTGCGCCATCGCGGCCGCGAGCAGGTGGAAGCCGTCCCAGACGTTGGGCGCGAAGACCTGCGCCTCGATCGAGTCGGTGTTCACCTCGTCGTACGCGGTCTTCAGCTCGCCGTAGGCGAGGCCGTTGACGGGGAACGTCGGGGCCGTGCCACACATGCCGCGCAGTGACGTCGGAGCCGCGCTGAGGAAGCCGCTCGAACGCGCGCCGTCGGTCATGAACCACTGCATGTTGGCGATGCGAGGAGAGCCCGCATTGTCCCACGCCGAGACCAGCTTCACGGCATCCTGCTCGAGGGCGATGAGGATGACCATGGAGGGCTGCGGGCTCAACGCGACGAGCTCGTCGATCGCCGTCGTCGCCTCGGTCGCGCCGGGCAGGTTCTGTGCAAACCCGATCTCGGATTGATCGGGCACGACGCCGCCGAGATCCTCGAAGGCGGTCTTGAACGCGTTCTTGAGCCCGGTGCCGTACGGCGTGTCCTCGTAGAGGATCGCGACGCTACCCACCATCGGGTTGCGGAGCGTCTTCAGGTAGTACGCCATGGCGATGCCCTGAATCTCGTCGTCGGGCACGTTCCGGAACATGTAGCCGTCGTCCAGGACGGTCGTGCGAGACAGCGCCGGCGCCGTGGAGCTCGGAGAGATGATCGGGACCCGCATGTCGCGCGCGACCGGGTAGGCATTCTCGACCTCGCCCGAGGTCGCGGGACCGACGACCGCGATGACCCCCTGGTCGATGAGTCCCTGGAGCTTCTCACCGGCGGTCGTCGCGATCGTCTCGGTGTCCTCGACGACGAGCTCGAGGTCCCGACCGTTCACGCCGCCCTTGTCGTTGATGCTCGCCACGGCGACCTGCGCCACGCGATCGAACGACTCACCGACCTGCATGAGCGCGCCGGTCTTGGGCGCGAGCAGACCGACCTTGATCGGTCCCGAAGGGCCATCGTCTCCACCACACCCGATCGCGCCGACCGCTAGAGCCAACCCGATCACACCGACCATGTTCGCGAGGGACCTCATAGAAGCTCCTTTCATCATTAGTGCCACCGTTAGTGCCACCGTTGCGCCGTCAGCTAAGAAACGAGAGATACCGGTTGGGGAACTCATCGAACTCCGCTTCGGACCCACACGACGGGCACGGTAGCGGGGGAGGTTTGTGAGCATCGAGGGCGGCCTTGTGCTGCTCGACCTGGATGAGGAGCGCGCGCTCGTCGCCACACGAGTCGCACGCGTACGGGGCGTAGAACGACTCGACGGACGCGTCGCCGCGCGCCTCGATGACCATGGTCATCTGGCGCACCATCGGCTCGGACACGTTGCGCAGCGTCACCTTGAGGCCGCGCTGCGAGAGCTCGCCGAGGAGCGTGATCCACTCGCGCACGCCGACCGAGTTGATGAAGCCGACGTCACCGAGATCGATGATGGGGCTGCGCTTCAGCTGCGCCACGAAGCCGGTCAGCTGCGTGTTGTCGTCGATATCACCGCCGATCGTCAGCAGATCACCCGCGGGTGTCGACGAGACGGCGGCGCGCGTACGGACCTTGGGAGACGCTGCGGTGCTCATGAACGTCGCTCCTCGGTGCTGCCGGCTTGCGTACTGAAGATTCCGAACGAGCACACCGCGTTGCCGAGCTCGGCCGGACGGAAGCGCACGTCGACGAGGGCGATCGCCTGCGTGCGCCGGCCGGGCTCGAGGTTGAACACGAGGTGATTGCAGCTGCCGTAGACCGTGGCCAGGCCGATGCCGGCGCCGCGGGTGCCCATCGACACCTTGTCGCGCGCACGCGTGGTGGCCTTGGTCAGGCAGCGGAGGATCGTGGCGCGGTCGAGCGACCCGTAGCGATCCTCGACCTCGATGGCCAGGTAGCGCGCATCGCACGCGTAGCGCAGCCTCACCACGTCGCGATCGGCGAGTGGGCGCGAGCCCGAGCGATCGTCGCCCGAGTGGGTGTGCGAGCCCGAGTCGTCGACCGGGGCGTTGAACACGGCGTTCGAGAGCAGCTCGTCGGCGATGAGCGTCGCCGCCAGCGCGCGCGGCCCGAGCCCGGCGCGCTGCACATCCTCGCCCATCTCGTCGACGAGCGAGCGGCGCTGATCCGAATCGGTGAGCGTGAGCTCGCGGATCTCGATGCCCCAGGTCAGGTACTTCTCGAGCCCGAAGATGTCGCGGCGCGTGAGCTTCTGCACCGTGATCGACAGCTCCTCGGCGAGGAGCGGCATCGGGTTGGCGAGCAGGTACGAGAGCGCACCGTTCTGGAGCAGCGGGCCGACGTCATCGGGCTCGGAGTCCTGCATGAGGACCAGGCACGGGACCTTGCGGTCGGCGAGCAGCGCGCGCCCCTCCTCGGTGCGGATCATCTGGTGATCGATGATGATGAGGAACGGCGGCGTCTCGCGCACCCGCACCGCCGCGTTGGCCAGATCGTCGACGAGGATGACCGGGCGAAAGGTGCCCCCGACGATGCGGTGGACGGTCCGCTGCGTCTTGCGGTCCGGGTGGACCACGAGGATCGGGTGCTGGTCTCGGGTCGCGTTGGGCATCAGAATCGGTACCCCGCTCGCGCGAAGACCTCGCGGCCGGGTCCGGGGATGCGCAGCACCTCGGTGCGCGGCGACGTGGTGCTGCGGTTGTAATCGGACTGCGCGGGGACCTCCTCGCGCATGACCAGGTTGCGGGCGCCGACGGTGACGTCGAAGCCGTTCACGTCGGGCAGGAAGACGACGACGTTGGCGCCCACGAACGCCGGCACGTTCTCGTCGAGATCCTGCGTGCCGCGTTCGCTCATGTACGTGAGCTCGCCCGAGACGTGGAACATGTCGGCGATGAGCTGCGACGAGAACCCGACCTGCGTCGTGAGCACGGGCGCGTTCTGGCGCGCGTCGCAGTTGCCCTTCTCCGCGTCGAGGAGGAGGTTGCTGAACGTATCGCCGCCGGCGGCGAGACAGTTGCGGCCGGTGAACGCGAGCGCACCGTTGAGGTAGGCCGACCGGCCGACGAGATCGCGATACGTCGCCTCGACCTCGAGACCGCGCGACACCAGCGTGCCGAGGTTCTGGAACTGGAACCGCGTCTCGTTGCTCGCCGGATCGAAGAACTCGTTGCGCTTGAGCAAGTTCGTCAGGCGCCACTCCCACGCCGACAGGCGCAGCTTCGCGCCCGTGAACGGACGTCCGTAGACGACCGCCTCGTACGCGCGGATGGTCTCGGGGCTGAGGTCGGTGCGATCGTCGGCGTCGAGCGACGGGCTGAAGCGCGCGTCGTCGTCGTAGTACGCCTCGAAGATGCTCGGGTTGCGGAACCCCTCGGCATAGAGGAGCTTGGCGCCGTACGCGTCGCCCTTGCGCAAGAACAAGGCGGCGCGCGGCGAGAGCTCGTTGGTGAACTCGGAGTTGCGGTCGAAGCGCGCGCCGACGGTGGCGGCGAGCCACGGCAGGGGCTCGCTCGACGTCTCGAGGTAGGCGCCGGCGATGCTGAAGTCGGTCTCGATCGGCATCGGCTTGGTCGACGCCGTCGACTCCGTGCTCGTCGACTCGTACGACGCACCGGTGGTGATCGAGAGCAGGTTCTTCTGCTCGAGCAGATCGGCGAGGACGCGCACCTCGCCGCCGTACCAGAGCGCGTTCGCCTCGGTGGTGAACGGTCCGGCGTCGCGCAGCAGGTCGTTGGTGAACGTGTACTGGTTGCCGTAGATGCGCGCGCCGACGGTCACCTTCTCGGTGACGTCGCGCGTGTAGCCCAGCTCGGCGAGGAACTGGCGATCCTGGTTCTGATTCTGATCGCTGCCGATCGCGCTGTCGTACGGCGCGCCGGGCAGCTCGCGCGCGCGTTGATAAGCGCGCGCCTGGAAGAAGAGGCGGTCGAGGTTGACGGCGAGCGAGCCGAACAGCGCCTGGCCACCGTCGGCGCTGGTCTGATCGGTGGACATCGGCAGGTCAGGGTAGGTGAGGCTCTCTCCGAGTCGCTGCTTGAACGACACGGTGCCGCGCACCTGGCGGTTGATGTCGCCGGCGTTGAACCCCGCGTTACCGCCGAAAGTCCCGAAGGTGTCCAGGCTCGTGCGCCCGTACGCGCGGGGCGACTTGTCCGCCTCGAGCGTGACGATGTTGATGATGCCGAAGAACGCGTTGGTGCCGTAGATCGACGACACCGGGCCGCGGATGATCTCGATGCGGGCGACGTCGTCGAGGCTCACCGGCAGCGCGGTCGAACCATCGACGAACTGCGCCCACGGCTCGTTGAGTGGGGTCCCATCGATCAGGATGAGGATGCGGGTGTTGCCGTCGCCCAGGAGCTGGACGCCGCGCACGCCGATGCGCTCGATCTGACGATCGTCGACGATGAACACGCCGGCGGCGCCACGCAGCGCCTCGGCGAGCGACCGATACCCGTAGCGGCGAAGGTGGTCGCTGGTGAGCACCGTGACCGCGGAGGCCACCGTGCCGAGCGACTGCTCGCGCTTCGCAGCACCGACGACGGTCTCTTCCTCGGATTGGCTCGCACCATAGACGCTGACTTCCGACACGCGAGCCGTCGTCTCGACATCCGGATACGGCGGAAGCTCGCGGATCGGGATCGCCGGCTCGTCGGCGCGCGCCGTCGTCGGAGAAACAAGCATGAGCGGGATCGCAAGGCTTGCGACCACCGAGGCCAAAACGCGCAACGGAACCCCCAAAGATGCGTACGCGGCTCATGCACCCCACTCGAGCCGCACATCTATCTTGAGGTGTCGCACGCGACGAGGTCAACCCGTTTGGGTGACGTCCGAGCTTTGCGTTCGGCGGCCGCATCGATAGACTGTTCGGGCCCCACGGTACGGGGAGGGGAATTCGTAGAGTCATGGCCCGCAGAGCCGGCCTTTCACTCGGCACCAAGCTCATCTTGGGGACCGTCCTGCTGATCGCCGCCGCAGTCGCGTCGAGCGCTTGGTATGGACTGTCCACGTTGAGCGAGCTCGCGCGCATCACCGGTGGTGCGCGCCGCGCCGATCTCGAAAAGGCGATCAAACGTGAGTCCGAGCTGCTGACGCGCAACGCGTCGGCCAGCGCCGCTTCTCTTCTCGCCACCAGCGATTACACGCGTCTCGAAGAGACCGCGCGTCGCCTCGAGAAAGAGAACCCCAACGTCGTGTGGATCGCGCTCGTCGAGGAGAGCGGCGGCGTCGCCGCTTCCAGCGAGAACGCTCCGGCGAAGCAAGGCGGACGGCTCGAGGACGAGCTGGCCAAGAAGCTCGCCGGCGCGGCGGCCGGCACCGTCGAGTCGATGCCTGACCCGGCGAACGCGTCGGTGCTCCTCCTCGGCGCACCCGTGTTCCTCGCGGACTCGTCCGGCAAGGACGTACGTGTGGGCGTGGTGCGCCTCGCCTTCGACACGTCGGCGGGCGAGAAGGCCAAGGCCGAGGCGATCGCACAGGGCCGCGCCCGCCAGAAGGCGTCGGCGCAGCGCCAGCTCATCTTCGCGGCGATCCTGCTCATCGTCGCGCTGCTCCTCGGCGGCTGGCAGGCGATGCGCATCTCGCGTCCGCTGCGCGCGCTGTCCGAGCAGGCCCGCCACATCGCGGGCGGTGACTTCGGTCGCCGCGTCGCGGTCGATCGCAGCGACGAGATCGGCGAGCTGGGCGAGAGCTTCAACACGATGGCCGCGTCGCTCGGTCAGCTGGTCGAGGAGGTCGGGCGCAAGGCCGGTATCGAACGCGAGATGGAAGTCGCGCGATCGATCCAGGGCCTCATGACGCCGCCGCCCGAGATGGTGACGGTCGGCGACTTCCGGCTGATGGGCCGCTGCGAGATGGCGTCGGCGTGCGGCGGCGACTGGTGGAGCTACCGCCAGCTGCCCGACGGACGCTTGCTGCTCGTCGTCGGCGACGTGACCGGTCACGGCATGCCGAGCGCGATGATCGCGGCCACCGGCCGCGGCGCCGTCGAGTCGCTCGCGTTCCTCGACACCGGCACGATCACCCCGGCGCTGGTGCTGCAGGCGATCGATCGCGCGATCCGCGACGTCGGCGGCAAGCGCCTGCTCATGACGTGCTTCGCGATGATCCTCGGCTCCGACGGCATCGTGCACTACGCCAACGCGGGCCACACGTTCCCGTACGTCATCTGCGACATCAAGGGCGCCAACCCCGGCCTCGAGGTCTTGCCGGTGCGCTCGAACCCGCTGGGCTCGAATCGCCCGCACATCGCCGAGGGCAACTACCAGCTCGGCAACGGCGACTTCATGGTGCTCACCTCCGATGGCCTCACCGATCGAGTCTCGGCGCAGGGCACGCGCTTCGGCGAGAAGCGCCTGCGCAAGACCCTGGTCGAGGAAGCCACGCGCGGCACGCACGACGTGCGCGCGCTGTGCGAGCGGATCGTCACCGAGGTCAACGTCTTCGGCGGCGAGCAGCCGGTCGACGACGACATCACGCTCGTGGTGGTCCAGTACACCGGTACGGCCTCGAGCGGCATTTCCACGTCCCGGCGTCTACGTAGTTCTACTGTCAAGCGAGGAGCGGCGGCATGAAATTCATGATGCGGGGGGTCGCGGCCGTGCTCTCGGCCGCGATGATGATTGCTGTCGCGCCGCCGGCCGCGATCGCGCAACGCGATCAGGACGAGGAGAGCCAGCTCCTCGTGGAGGAAGCCAAGCGCGCGCTCGGGAAGAAGGACTACAAGCGCGCCGGTGGGCTCCTCGACAAGGCGTTGCGCGTGTCGCCGCGCCGCATCGATCTCTACATCCTGCGCGCGTCGATCCACGGGATCGTGGGCGAGCATCCCGACGCGGTCGCGCTGCTCGAGCGCGCGCGCAAGCTCGCCCCCGACAACGCCGGCGTGCAGACCTCGCTCGGCATCCAGCTGGTGCAGGCCGGCCGCGCCGGAGAGGGCGTGCCGCTCCTCGAGAAGATGGTGGCGGCGGATCCGGCGCGCTACGACGCGCAGGTCGTCCTCGGCCACCAGTACGCCCGGCAGGCGGCGTGGGCCGAGTCGGCCAAGGCGTTCGACGCGTACTTCTCGCACCGCCCCAAGGCGCTCGCCGGCGAGGACGCGATCCACCGCCTCGATCACGCGGGCTCGACCCTGCGGAGCGGCGACGCGCCGACCGCGCTCGTCCTCTACCAGCAGGTCCTCGCCGTCGACAAGCAGGACGAGATGGCGCGCCTGGGCATCGCCTGGGCCACCGCCGCGACGAGCTGCAAGAAGGCGATGCCCGTGCTCGACGGCATCGCGGATCTCGAGGCCAAGTACGCCGAGGTGTCGCTGGTGCGCGGCCGCTGCGCGCTCCTGCTCAACCGCGTCGACGAGGCGCTGGCGCGCGCCGAGCGCTATCGCAAGGCCGTGCCGGACTCGGTGCTGGGCTGGGCGCTGCTCGGCGACGTGCGCGTCGCGCAGCGCAACTGGAAGGAAGCGGAGGTCGCCTTCGGGCGCGCCGCCGAGAAGGAGCCGGGCGACGCGGTCATCGCGTTCAAGCTCGGACGCGCCGAGCGCATGCTCGGCAAGTTCGCCGCCGCCGCCGAGCGCCTGCGCGCCGCCGGCCCGCCGCGCAACTTCGAGGACGACTGGACGCTCGAGTACGGCGAGGATCTGCTCGCGCTCAAGCAGGCGTCCGCGCTGCGCGATCACATGGCGCCGTGGATCACGGCGCACGAGGGCAGCGCGACCGGCCAGTACCTCTATGGATCGGCGCTCTACTACCTCGGCGAGAACGCCGTGGCGGTGCCGCACCTCGACAAGGGCGTGCAGGGCGGCGAGCCGCGCGCGGCGCGCACGCTGGTCGACGCGCTCAACGTGCTGGCCGTCGCGGCGGTCGGGCGCAACGATCTCGACGACGCGCTCAAGCTGCTCAACCAGGCCGAGGCCGCGGGCGGTGGCGCGCTGACCGCGCGCAACCTCGGCGCCGTGCTCGTCGCCAAGGGCGACACCGACCGCGCCATCACGGTGCTCAAGAAGGGCGCCGACGACGCGGCCACGCTCCACCTCCTGGCGCGCGCGTACCACGGCGACAAGAAGTACGAGGAGGCGCGCGTCACGTTCGGCCGCGCCGTGAAGCTGTACGGCAAGGACGCGCGCGCCATCGTCGCGCTGCGCGACCTGGCCAACGCGGAGCTCGCGGCCGGGCGCGGTGAAGAGGCGGTGCAGGCGCTCGACCAGGCCATCGGCATGGCGCCGGGCGCGCAGAAGAAGGACCTCGAGGCGGTGCGCCTGACCACGGCGCGCGCGGCGGCGACCGACGCGATGCGCAGCGGGCGCTTCGCGGTGGCGGTGCGCATCCTCCGCGGCGTCGAGAAGGCGGCCGACGGCGACGCGCTCACGCAGGTTCGCTGCGACATCGCGCTGGCGGCGACCGGCGCGGCGCAGCGCGAACTCGCGCTGGAGATCCTGCGCAACCTCGAGCGCACCAAGGCGAAGTGCCAGTTCGTGGCGCCCGCCGACGAGCTCGGCGTCCCCATCCTCATCGCGTGGAACGAGGGCGCGTCCCTCCGCCGCGCTCGCAAGGCGATGGACCGGCTCGAGGCGCTGCGGCGCAAGGCCACCGGCGTCGCCGAGCCGCTGGTGCGGCAGGCCGCGGGCGACATCGCGCTGCGCGCCGCGGCGGAAGCGTACGCCGGTGGCGGCACCAAGTCGGCGGCCGGCTTCCTCGCGATGGCGCGCACGCACGACAAGCGCAGCCCCGAGATCGCGCACAACCTGGCGGTCATCGACATCGTCACCGGCGACGTCGACGACGCGATCAGCACGCTCAACGGGCTCGTCAACGAGGTGCCCGAGGCGCGCATCAACCTCGGCATCGCGTACGAGAAGAAGGGCGAGCCGCTCAAGGCGCTCGCGGCGTGGAAGGCGGCCGCCGCTGCGGGCGCGCGCCATCCCGGGCTCAAGGACTGGATCGAGGCCAAGGAACGCTTCTGGGGGACGCCATGAAGACGATCGCAGTGGTCGCGTGCGCGCTCGCGCTTGCCTTCCCGTCGGTCGCGGCGGCCGACGACATCACGATCGGGTTGTTCGCGCCGACCGCGCCGTTCGAGGGCTCGGGCGATCGCGTGAGCTTCGTGAACGCCGTCGCCGATCACCTGTCCAGCGCGGCGAGCGGCAGCAAGGTGACCGGCAAGGTCTACTCGAGCGCGGGCGCGTTCGCGAGCGCGGCGAAGAAGGGCGAGATCCAGTTCGCCATCGTCGATGCGCCGTACGCCGCCGCCAACGGCCTGCCCTACACGATCCTCGCGTCGGCGCTGCGCGGAGGCAACGGCAGCGCATCGTGGCAGCTGGTCGCCAAGTCGTCGGTCGGTAGCATTCGCGATCTGCGGGGCGCGAAGGTCGCCATTCCGTCGACGGGATCGAAGGCGCAAGCGTTCGTGACCAATGCGCTCCTCGGCGGCGAGGTCGACCCGTCGTA
>DATLEB010000230.1:0-3114 GCA_035525615.1 Kofleriaceae bacterium
CGCGTCTGCCGGGAGCTGCTCCGCAGTCGGGGTCGTCCGCGACCTGGTCGGTTACGGGTCGGCCACGGACTTCGAGGGCGCGGTCGCGCCCTCCGTCGGTGCGGCGACCGCGGCGATACGTGACAGCGGGGGTTGTGCGGACTCCGACTCGAACGCCGCGGACTTCACGGCCGGCACACCTGCGCCGCGGAACTCGACGGCCGCCGCGACCGGTTGCGCCGGAAGCGCACCGACAAGCTCGGCGAGCGCCGCCATCGACCTCGACATCCGCTCGATCATCTCCCTCTCGCTCGAACGGTCGGCCATCAGCTTCGGCTCGTTCGCAGCGGGCGAGACGCCTCCGGCGGTGAGCGAGCGCGTCACCGTGGTCAGCAACAACGCGACCGGCTACTGGCTCGGTGTCCGCCGGACGGCGTTCGCACCGGCTGACCTGCCGCTCGCCATCTCGGCGTCGGCGCCCGCCGGCACGACTCTCGCCGCGCCGCTGGGCGCGGGCGCGAAGGTGGCGATCCCCACCGCCGCCGACCTGCTCCTCGGGGTCACGGCCGTCCCGAGCGCTGCGGCCGGTGACGCGTGGCCGACGTCGCTCTCGTTCCTCTCGCCTCTCCCTGCGCTCGCGCCGGGGCACTACTCGGCGTCGGTCGTCTACACGGTGGTCGGACTGTGACGTTGGGCGCGGCGCTCGCCGCGATCCTCGCGGGCGCCGCGCCTGCGCACGTGTCGCTGGCGGCGTCGCCTGCGCACGTGGCGCTCGCGCCTGGGGGACGGCAGCTCGTGCACGTGACCGCGCGTGGCGGCGAAACGATCCAGGTGCGGGCCGGCGTGTTGGGGTTCGCCTTCGACCTGCGCGGACGTCCGACGATCGGGGAGAGCACGCCCGCCTCGCGTCGGCTGCGCGTCAGCCCAAGCGTCGTGACCGTCGGCCGTCACGGCGCCGACGTCACCGTCACCGCCCGGCGCGTTCCCGGTACGCGTGCGGGCGATCACAGCGCGGTGCTGCTGCTGACCGCGACGGCGCCGACGACGGGCGTGCGGGTCCGCGTGCGCGTCGGCCTCATCGTGACGGTGCGCGTCCCTGGGCCGATCGTGCACGAGCTCGTGATCGACGATGTCCGGACGCGCCGGTCTGTGCGTGCGCGCTGGATCGAGATCGTCGTAGCGAACCGCGGCAACATCGTTGAGCTCCTCGACGCGCAACGCATTCACGCGACAGTGCTGCAAGGTGCGCGGGTGGTCGCCCGTCTGCGGGCCGGGCGGCGCATGGTGCTACCCCACGCGCGCGCACTCTTCCGGCTGCCCGTCGCACGAGGCATTCGCGGACGCGCGACGCTTCGCGTGGAGACAACTGCCGAAGCACCGGCGCTCCGCTCTATCCGCCTGCTGCTGTGAGCGCCGTCATCCGGTCCAGCCGACGACCGCCCAGCGCTTTCCGGCGAAGCGGACGCCGAGGGTGGCGAGGCGCGCCGCGATCAGCGCATCGAGGCCCGCCCACACGCCGACGATCCCCCAGTCGAGCGCGAGCGACGCGACGGCGATCGGGACGAACACGAGCAGAGAGGACGCGAGCATCGACCACATCAAGTAGGAGGTGTCCCCGGCGCCGATCAGGATCCCGTCGAGCGCGAAGACGGCTCCCGCAAGTGGCTGCATGAGAGCGAAGAGCCACCACACCTGGTGGGTCGCGTGCAGAACGGCGGGATCACCGGTGAAGAGGCGCGGCAGCCACGGCTCGAGCGCCAGCAGCGCCGCGGCGAAGAGCGCGCCGATCAACACCGACCAGCCGATCATGCGCGCGGCTGCGGTGTGCGCGCCGTCTGCGTCGCCGGCTCCGAGCATGCGACCGACGATCACCTGGCCGGCAATCGCGACGGCGTCCAGCAGCAGCGCGAGAAAGATGAAGAGCTGGAACGCGATCTGATGCGCGCCGAGCGGCGCGTCGCCCGCCCGCGCGAGGACGGAGGCCGCAACGAGAAACGAGACGTAGAGCGCCGCCGTGCGCACGAAGATCTGCCGGCTGACGCGGAAGAGCGGTCGCATCTGTGCGACGCGCGGACGGCGCGAGGTCGCGTGCGGCCGCAGCAGCTCGACGAGGAACGCCACGCCCATCCCGGTCTGGGCGACGGCGGTCCCTGCGGCGGACCCCGCGATGCCCCAGTGGAAGCCGTAAACGAACAGCACCTCGAGAATCACGTTGACGACGTTCGCGACGACGACGATCTGCAGCGGGCGGCGAAGGTTGGAGACGCCGCGCAGGTATCCCTGGCCGGCGAGAGCGACGAGCGCCGCCGGCAGGCCGATCGCGGCGATCCGGAAGTAGGTGACCGCGAGATCGCCCGACTCGCCGTGGCCGCCGAGCGCTCGCAGCAGCGGCCCGGCCGCGGCTTCACAGGCGACGAGGAGAGCGGCGCCGATCGCGAGCGACACCCAGAGCGCCTGTGCGGCGAGCCGGGCCGCTTCTTCTCCACGACCCGCTCCGCTCGCGCGCGCCACCACCGCAGTCGTCGCGTACGTCAGGAAGTTGAAGATCGTGAACGCGCCGGAGAGAACCGTCCCGGCCAACCCAAGCGCCGCGATCTGCGGGCGGCCGAGGTGGCCGACGATCGCCGTGTCCGCCAGCACGTAGAGCGGCTCGGCCGCGAGCGCGCCGAGCGCAGGGACTGCGAGACGGAAGATCTCGCGGTCGTACGGGGAGCGCCTGACCACCGGCGCATCATCGGCGTTCCGGCGGAGGAGGGCGCAGTGCGCCCTCCTCCGACTCGCCGTGCCTAGGCCGCCGCTTCGAGCGCGGGCTCGAGTGCAACCACGTCGCCCGTCGCACGCCGCTTGATCGCGAACGCGGCGAGCGCGCCCACAGCGACCACCGCGGCGCCGGCCCAGACGGCGGGGTTCATCCCGTCGACGAACGCGGTGCTCGAGCCATAGCCGCCGTAGTGCGAGAACACCGACGCGAGGACTGCGACGCCGAAGACGCCACCGAGCTCACGGATCGCGTTGTTCGCACCCGACGCCTGGCCCTCTTCCTCCGTGCGCACCGCGCCGAGCACGATGTTCGCGATCGGAGCGAAGAACATCCCCATCCCCATGCCGGAGATCGCGAACGGCAGGACGAGGTCG